>CAMNJU010000006.1 GCA_946541595.1 uncultured Planctomycetales bacterium | reverse complement strand
ATTCGAGGCGCCGACTTCGACTTCTCGGCGACTTCAAAAAGCGAGCGAGCCATGATAACTCTCCTTTACAGCGTTCAAGACGCCCAAACAGGCAAAGAACAAATCTCTTTGCCTTCTTAATTAGATTAATCTAACTTTCAAGTCAAAAAAAATCGCGGTCCTTCCGCAATCAAACCGTGCTCCAACATAAGGTTTCGCCGAAATAACAGAGGGAGGTTACCCTTCGCGTCCTGCTATTCAACTCGGCGAAAAGCAATTGACAAACGTCCGTTCACAAGGCGCATCTGTTAAACAGGCCTAATTGTATTAGTGTCTTCTAACTTGTCAATAACTTTCAATGCAAAAGCAAGAATTATTTATTAGCGCTTCGTTTCATCTGACAAAAAAGAAATAATCGTCATTCTAAATACGGTTCTATGTAGAATTACATATCCTTTAACGAATAATAACCAAACAAATCGCAAGTGATATCAACACGTCGGCAGGTCAAAAACAGAATTCTCAGCCTTAGATAATCCCGTTCGAAGATAAAAAGCCTGCCAAGTAAAAGTTAGTTGTCAATAATTATTTCACAAACTCTGCGCTGCCCCGGCGCGCCAGAAAAAAAGCCCCGGCTCTCCGAAGAGAACCGGGGCCGGTTTGACGTTCTTTACCGCCTAAACAAGGAAACAATCACTTGTTCTGATTCTTGTACGTCTCGTAGCAGTCGAAAGCCTGATCGACGGTCGCGCCGTTATGAACGACTTCGCGAACGGCGAGCAGCATTCCGACGGGGCTGTCCGACTGGAAGATGTTGCGCCCCATATCGACGCCGGAAGCGCCTTGCGCAATTGCGTTGTAGGCCAGCTGCAGAGCGTCCTTTTCGGGCAGCTTCTTTCCGCCGGCGATAACGATCGGGACGGGGCAGCTGTTCGTAACGCGCTCGAAATTCTCGTCGCAGTAGTACGTCTTGATGACGTTGGCGCCGTTTTCCGCGCAAACGCGGGTCGCGAGTCCGAGGTATCGTGCGTCGCGGGTAAGATTCTTACCGACTGCGGTAACGCCGAGCGTCGGGATACCGTAACGCTGGCCCATATCGACCGTTTTGGTCAGGTTGCGGATCGTGCCGCCTTCGTGGTCAGGATCGCCGATCGCGACCATGACGGCGAGGAGCGATACGTTCAGGCGGATCGCTTCTTCGATATCCTCGAGCGTCTCGTCGTTGAGGCTCGTGAGAATCGTCGTGCCGGCGTCGAAACGGAACGAAATCGGCTTGTTCGTCGTCGGAGGAATGACGCTGCGGAGAATACCGCGCGTGCACATAATGCAGTCGGCGTATTCGAGAAGCGGATTGATCGTCAGATCGATGCGTTCCAGACCGGACGTCGGGCCCATAATGAAGCCGTGGTCAAACGCCAGCATGACGGTATGCCCGGACTTCGCGTTGAAAATCTGAGAAAGACGGGATTTAATACCGTAAGAAGCGTGTTCGTTGCCCTTGAGGAAGAAGCCTTCCTGCTTTTGCGGAACGCCAATGCCAAAATCTTTTGCGTCGATGTTGCCTTCGTTATCAGCCATCGTTTAAATTTCCTATTCTATATCTATTAACGGATGGGCCGCGCGAATCCCCCGAAAGAGAACTGCGGACCGGTTACTGTCTTAGAGCGGCGCGCGGAAATACTACTCGGCGGCCGCGTCGGCGAACGCCTGGAAGATCAGCGCCAAACTCGTCGCGCCGGCGTCCTGACTCCCCTTCGAACGTTCCCCAAGATTGCGCGCGCGGCCGAACTTCGCGACGTATTCCGACGTCTTTTCCGCGCCGGCTTTCGCCGCGTCCGCCGCCTTCTGAAAGACCTCGTGAAGCGTGACGTCCGCGTTCTCTGCGACCGCCGATTTCATTGCGTCGATCGCGGGAATCATCGCGTCCATCATCGTCTTATCGCCGACTTGCGCGCTCGTCATCGTCTGCATCATGGCGAGCCCTTCGCCGTACATCGCGACGGTCTCCGCCGGACTGAGCGCGTCCGACTTCGCGCCCGAACTAAGGCCCATATAGAACGAACCGTTGAGCGAGCTCGTCGAGCCGCCCGTCGCGCTCATGACGCCCATGGCGACGTTCGAGAGCGTGTCGGACAGAGAACCGGGAGCTTCCGCGGATTCGACCGCGGCCTTCATGGTCGACAGAATCGCCGTGCCGTGGTCGCCGTCGCCCGTCGCGGCGTCGAGTTTGTTTAAGTAGTCGAAATTCGCCTCTACGGCGGCAAGAGCCCCTTTGAGAGCTTTGATCAGCAGGTCTTTGGTAAATTCGGTTGTCATGGATAAAACGTGAGGATAAATGTTTTGAGCGTCGCGTCTGCGCTATGCAAACAAGACGCGGCGTACGCCGGCGCGACCGTCGGCGTACGCGTTAATTCTATTGGCTCGGTTCGAGCCGTCAACGGAGTCAGCGGGTAACCCAGTAGGGAGCGTCGCTGGGCGACTTGAAGAGTTCGAGCGTTTCGTCGTCGAACGCGCCGACAATCATCTGGAATCCGGACGCTTCCTGAACGGTCAGGACTTCGCCGCAGTAGCTCGCCGCGACTTCAATTCCCATGCCGGTTACGACTTCATACGCCTTGCGGAAGATCACAAACATTTCCATGAGGGTCGTGCCGCCGCTGCCGTTAATGAGAAGCAGAATCTTTTCGCCGGCCTTCGCGTCGATCGCGCGAATTACCTTCTTGGCCATCGTTTCGGCGACCCAGTCGGCGCTCTGCATCGGTTCGGGGCCGTTTCCGCCACCTTCGCCGTGCTGACCCATGCCGATTTCCATCTGGTCGTCGGCCAACGCGCCGATTTCGCCGCCAGACTGCGGATGCGTCGCGACCTTCAGCGTAACCGCGAGCGTCGCCATGCGCTTATTGAACCGTTCGCCGATCGCGACGATTTCGTCGGCGGAGAGTCCTTTTTCTGCGGCCGCGCCAAGAATCTTAATGAGCGGAATGCAGCCGCCCAGACCGCGGCGTTCGGAAGCGGGCGCGTCGACGCCGGGAGCAATGTCTTCGGCGGTTACGATCTTATTGACGCTGATCCCTTCCTTCTGCGCCATCATGAGCGCCATATTCGCGTTGCGCTGGTCGCCTTCGTGGTTCAGGACGACAAGCACGATTCCCTTGTAATCTTTGAACATCCGCAGCGCTTCGACGACTTTCGGAGCCCCGGGAGCCGCAAAAATATCGCCCACGACCGACGCGTCAAGCATGCCTTCCCCGACAAATCCGCTTAGGGCAGGTTCGTGACCGGCGCCGCCGAGCGTAATGACCGCGACCTTGTCTTTCGATTTCGGCGTCGCGCGGACGACGATCTTTTCCGAAACTACTTTAATCTTGTTGGGGAAGCAAAGGGCGTACCCTTCGAGGAGTTCGTTCGTAACTCGTTGAGGATCGTTCAAAAACTTCTTCATTACCATCGCGTCGATTCCTTATATATTAGTCGAAAACGCGTTCGGAAACGCCCTAACGGGCCGCTTCGCAAGCGCGAAAAACGGCGGCGCCGCGCTCGTTCCGCGTGGACTTACGCTTCAAGAACGGCGCGCTTAATTATATTGGCTACAATATACCAAATTCATATGAAAAAAAAAAGGGATTGGCTGTTGAATATAAAAATTTCCCTTTTTTCTCAAAGAATCGGGCCCAAAGACGCGGAGGCGCCCCTGCCGGGGTGAAAGTGAAACGCGCGGAGAACTTTAAAAACGCAAACGCGGCAGACGGCCGCAAAGAGAGAGAAGGAAGAGTCAGTTCGAGCCGAGGAACCGGGTCAGAAGAAGCAGCCGTAGTCTGAAAGGTTGATATGAACGACTTCCGAAAGATCCGCCGCAACGAGGCACATCGAGCCGCACATTACCGAACCGGGATTGAGGATAAGCGTGTTCTCGTAACGCTGCCTGTCGTAGCAGTGGGAATGGCCGTAGCAGACAAGATCCCATTCGCCGGAATATTTCGCGTTTTCGAGGGACTCTTTGTCGGGATCGCCGTGCGTGAAGAAGATCTTATGCCCGCGCCATTCGATATGGCCGTTGGGCCCCCAGAAGGTAAAGCCAAGTTCCTTGCAGGCGTCGCGAAGCTCGTCCGCGCAGCGCAAGTCGCGGTTGCCAAGGACGAGATCAACCTGATATCCGCGTAAATAGGCGAGCGTCGACGGGAACGTGACGTCGCCGCAATGGAGGACGCGGGTAACTTCGTAATCGCGAAACGTCTTAATCGCCTTTTCAAGTTTAGCGCAGTCGTTATGGGTGTCGCTAATCACGCCGAGAAATTCGTAATCCATGATGTTGCTCCTAATGTGCAAAAAGTACGCGCATTCTAAAATACAGCCTGTTCATTCAAAGAAAACCCAACGCAGACGGCAAAAACAGCAAACCGCTCCCGAACAAAGCAAAGCCCCTAAGCAAACTGGGAGACACTCGGAAACGGCGGTTTCTCGGAACCGCGTCGAATATAGACCGACGACCTTAACGCGCCCGTCTAAGAGATAGACTTACGTCTGTTCCCTAGCGGCAAACGTATTCGTTTTGAAAGGAACGTCGACTTCGCGCCGGAATCCGCGCCTGAGGGACGCGCAACGCGAAAGAGCGCTTTTCCTACCGCGAAAGACTCCGACGACTGCAACCGAATCAGTATGCCGCATTGGAGCCTCCTCGCAGACGGAAAATTTAAACGAACCGCATCTATTGTAGCGCCGTCGAAGCTTTTGTTCAATCGCCCGCAGACCCTTTTTCAAATTTTTTTGAAAAAATCGCCCCGCAACCCTACTCAAAATCACCCTCGAAGTCAGTGGCGAGCCGTCCCAAATTTTCGACAAAAAAACTTCTCGCCAAACGTCTGAGCCGTGACTTTTATTTGCGCCATGTTATAATGTGCTCGGTCGTTGGAAAGCGGCGCTAAAGAAGGCGTAACTTTCGTCCACGCGGCGCGCGTTCTTTTGAATTTGGCGCGCCCGGTTCACGCTGTATTTTCGTCTGTAACTCCCTATCATACCAAATAAAACATTTCTCAAAGGCAGGATGTTGACTATGGATTCTCTCACTCGCTCTTCCGGAATTCTCGCGCCCCTCTTTTCTCTCCCAGGCGTTAGAGATATGGGAAGTCTCGGACGCTGCGCGCGTTCGTTTGTCAATTTTCTTGCCGCAGCCGGACAGCGCTGGTGGCAGACGCTCCCCACGAACCCAATCGATTCATCCGGCTCGCCCTACCTGAGCTCGTCCGCGTTCGCCGGCGAGCCGCTCTATCTCGATCTGGAAGAATTTCGAGACGAAGGGCTCCTCGACGCCGACGACCTCGCCGACGCGTGGCTCCTGCCAACCCATATTAAGCGGGGCGACTCTTCAGTTCCGCTGCGCGACGCGCGCTCCGAAGAGATTATCTACCGCAACGCGCGCGCGAGGCGAAGCCGCTGCTGGAAGAAGGCGTTCGAGCGCTACGCGCGGGGCGAAGGAGGCGAACGCTATCGGCGGGAGGAAGAACGCTTTAGAGAAGAAAACGCCTACTGGCTCGACGATTATGCGGTCTTTCAGACGGCGGTCGACGTCTTTTCGCCTAATCGGCCCGAGAGTTTCAAGAGCTGGCCCGACCCGATTCTAAAACGCGAACCGTCGGCGGTAAAAGAATTTAGCCGCGAACATGAAGACGAGCTCGCGTATCGGCGTTTCCTGCAGCTGGCCTTCGACGTGCAGTGGAAAGAGCTGCGCGCGTACTGCGCCGAGCGGAACATACGGCTCTTCGGCGACGCGCCCATCTACGTGGCGCCGGCTAGCGCCGACGTCTGGGCCCGTCGCGAACTCTTTATGGTCGACGAACGGCTCGGCGTCGTCCGCGAAGGGGGAGCGCCTGCGGACGTCTTTAATCCCAAAGGCCAGCCGTGGGGTTCGCCCGTCTATCGCTGGCCGCGGCACGTCGACGAACGTTTCCGGTGGCATGTGAACCGAATGAAGAAGATGCTCGAGCGTTTCGATCTTGTACGAATCGATCACTTCATCGGCTTCTACAACTATTTCAGTTTTCCCCGGAAAAGGATCGATCCGGAAACTGGCTTGCGCGGCGACAAACTTGTCCCCCCGAAACCGCAGGACGGCCGCGTTTACGATAAAGGCTGGGAACCGGGTCCGCAGGAAGCCTTTTTCGACGCGATCTTTAGCGAATGTCCGAAAGAAGCGTTTGTCGCCGAAGATCTCGGCGTAATGAACGACGGCGTCGTCCGCCTTCGCGACAAATACGACCTTCCCGGCATGCAAGTATTCCAATTTTCATTCGGCGGCGTTACAATAGATTCCGCGACCGGTCGCGCTCCGGACCCGATCAGAAAATGGCGGGAAAACAGCGTCGGCTATACCGGCACGCACGACGCCGCGCCCGTACTCGGCTGGATAGACGACATTGTCCGCCTCGGCGAAGGCGCGAGGAATTACGTCGATTTCGCGGCCCTTACGAACATTCTCGACAAGTACAGACGCAGAGGCGACAAACCTGCCCGCGTGCCCGACGTCCCGTCGGACCTTTGCCCCGTTTGCGAATTCTTCCGCAAGCCGATCGGTTTCAAGCGCGCTAAGTTGGGCGTCTCCAAAAAGTTTCGCCCTATGGCGGCGGCGACGGCCGAACTCCGTATGCCGGCGATGCGCGCGGTCGCCGAGTCGCCCTGCAAACTCGCGATCTTTCCGATTCAGGACGCAATCGGCCTGTCGAACGACTCGTGCGTCAATTACCCGGGCGTCAAAAAAGGGAACTGGACGTGGCGGCTCGCCGACGGCCAGTTGACCCCGGAGCTGGAAGCGGAGCTGCGCGCGCTTGCCGAAGAATCGGGACGCGCGTAACGCGTTTGTTCTCTATTCGTTATCACCATCAGCCTCATGGAACAGTCGTCATGAAAACATTTCAAACGCCTATTCTGGTCCTTTTATTCCTAGCGTCGCTGGCGTGTTCCGCGGCGTTTTCGAGCGAAACGGCCCCGTATCGCGGAAGACTTGATCTCGACGGAACGTGGAACTTTGCGACCGATCCCGACGGGACGGGCGAAGCGAACCGCTGGTTCGACGCGTCCGTCGCGCTCCCGGCGGAACTCCCCGAAGGATACGCCCCAAAAGAGCCCGGCAAAATCCAGGTTCCCGGTATTTGGGACGCGCAGGGATACGGCGTTGAAAACGATAAAGTCAAGCATAATTTTGTCGGCAAAGGCTGGTACAAACGAACAATTTCAGTCCCGAAAAACTGGGAAAAAGACGACTCGATCTTCTTAGTCCTTCAGGGGATTTCCCGCTACGCGAAAGTCTGGATCGACGGAAACCTCGTCGGGCCTGAAGCGATCGGATGTATCGGAAGCCACGAATGGAACGTCTCGCAGTTCTTAACGCCCGGAAAAGAAGCGACCGTCGCCATTTGCGTCGATTCCGCGCAGCGCTGGGACGTCGATCCGCTCCTTGGCGCGGCGTCTCTTAACGACTACCTTGAAATTAAATGGGGCGGCCTTTGGGGCCACGTCTATCTCGAATCGCGCCCGAAAACGCGTCTCGATTCGCTCTATCTGCGCACGAAACTCTGGTACGACGATAAGACGAACGTTACGCGCGCCGTGTGCCAGGTCGACGCGACCGTGCTCGACGAGAATAAAACGCCCGACTTCAAAGGAACGCTCAGGCTCCAAGTATTCGACTCAAACTCAAACTGCGTCAACGACAAACTGGAAGACGTCAACCTTGATCTATCGTCCGGCCAGGCCGACGTTTCCGCCGCCGTTCAGATTCCGAATCCGAAACTCTGGACGCCCGATTCACCCTACCTTTATCGAGTAAGAGCGACGCTGGTCCGTTCGCAAAGAGTCGACGCTCTCGAATCGACCTACGGCGCGCGCGAAATTAAATTCGACGGCAATCGCATTTTGCTCAACGGCAAACCGTTCTTCCTGCGCGGTTACGGAGACGACCATATCTATCCGATCGAATTCTCCATGCCGACCGATATCAATATGTACCGCGAGCGGCTCAAGATTATTAAGTCGTTTGGCTTCAACCATTGCCGTCATCACAGCTGCATTCTCCCGCACGAGTATTACGACGCGTGCGACGAGCTCGGCATGCTCCCGAACGGCGAGATGCTCCTCGGCTATCCGCAGCAGCTCCCCGGCGAAGGGGATCTCTGGAAGCGCAACGTCCCGGAAGGCGCCGATCCTAAGCCCGCCCTCGATACAATTAAGGAACGCTGGGCTCAGGTCGTTAAGGAATACCGGAATCATCCGTCGATCTTTATCTGGGTCGGCGGCAACGAATTATGCATGCTCGGTCTCGACCGCTGGAACGCCATGACGCTCGGGCCCGAATGCATGGAAATCGCCAAAAAGTTCGACCCGGACCGATACTTCACCGACTGCGACGGCGACTTCCTCAAGGATTACGTCGCGTTCGGCGGACGACCGGCTCAGGAATTCTACAGTATCCTCTTCGACGAATGGTCGAATCCCGTTCTCAATCGCAATAAGTTCAAGACGGACGCGAAGTTCGACAAACCGACCGTCTCGCACGAGGCGGGCAACTTCCTGACCTTCTCGCGCCAGGATCAAGTCGAGCTCTTTAAAGACAGCAATTATAAGCCGTTCTGGATGACGGCCGGAAAAGCGAAACTCGAAGAGCTTGGGCTCGACGGCGAAGTGGAAGCGTGGGCGCGCGCGTCCGAGCAGCTCTATCTCCTGTCCCACAAATACAACGTCGAAGGCGTGCGCCGCAACGAAGCGCTCTCCGGATACCACTGGTGGCTCATTCAGGACTACTGGACCACGTCGAACGGAATCGTCGATCTCTTCTTCCGTCCGAAGTCGCTCAAACCGGAAGATTTGCTCCCGTTCAATAACGACGTCGTCCTCCTGCAGGAAGGGCTCGACTTTACGTACCGCTCCGGAGACGAAGCGAAGTTAACCTTTATGATCTCGAACTTTGCGCCTAAGGCGAAGACGGGCGTCGCGACTTGGTCCTTCCTGCCCGCCAACGCCGACGCCGCCGGAAACGCGAATTGGCCTCAGGAAACAAAACTGACCGCCGATCCCGCCGTCGCGCCCAATGGGAAACTTACGCCGCTCGCCGACGTCCGGTTCGTATGCCCTGAAGTCGAACGCCCGACTCAGGCAATTCTCAAATTCTCGTGGAAGGGCGACGACGAAACGGAATACGAAAACACGTGGAACGCGTTCGTCTTCCCGAAAGAGATCGCTCCGAAGACGGCAAAGCAGGTCTACGCCGACGAAACCGCGATCCAGTTCTTCCCGAAAGAGTGGAACGTCAAGCCGCTCGCCGAGCTCAACGGCGAATTGCCAACCGACGCGGTCTACGCGGTCGCCTGGGCCGATCCGGAAATCGTCGCGGCCGCTAAGGCGGGCGCGGGCGTTCTCCATTTCGGCGGCTCGCAATTCTTCGCCGGACTCCCGGTTCGGTTCCAGCAGACATGGTGGAAGGCGGGCGACTCCGAAACGCAAAACAACACAGGTACTTACGTCTATCCGAACGCGATCTCCGACGACGTCGTCTACGGGAATTTCTGCGGCGCGGCGTGGGCTCCGCTTCTCGACGGCGCCGTTAAGTATAACGTCGAGACGAAGAATCCGCGGCCGGAAATCTTTGTGCGCGCTCTGTCGAGCCTCGTGCTCGTGCGCGACGAAGCGCTTCTGCTGGAAATCGGGCTCGACAAAGGCAAGATGCTCGTTTCAGGACTCAATCACGCGGAAGGTCAGAATTCCCCGATCGGAAACTGGCTCCTCGCGCGCATGATTGACGAAGCGGCGAGCGACGCGCCCGCGAAAGTCCAGTGGGACGCCGATTCAATTATGCCGAAGATCGTTGTGCCCGACGGCGTTACGCTCGGATTCGAACGGCTCGGAACCTATTCGGAGAGCGGCGTGTGGAATTCCTACCGTTCCATGAACCACGACGTGCCAAACTGGGTCTGCCGGCAGAACAAAGTCGATTCCGCGGTCTCCTGGAAGACGGCGGCCGTTAAATCGGCCGACGCGGAAAAAGTTACGTTCCTCTTCGCCGGCGGAACTGGATATGCGACTACGGCTAAGTCCAAAGGATTCGAGCTTTCGTTCAACGGACAGGCCCTGATTCCGTTCGACGTCGTCGAGACGTTCGACGGCCAAACGACCGCGTTCGCGTGGTCGTCCGCCGACGGTTCCGCGACTCTCGAATTCGAGGCGAAAAAGGAACTGGCGCCCAACGACAAGTACGGAATCTTTAAACTGACCGTTCCGGCAAGTCTCGTTAAACCGAATCAGGCTCAGGATATATCGGTTCGGTCGCTCGGAGACGGCAGCTCGCGCTGGTTCGGAATCAATCTCTACACCGATTTTTCCGATCTCGCGCCGTCCGCCGCGCAATAACGCCGCGGAAAACGGCTGAAAAAAACGCTCCGTGAAAGCGGTTTTTCCTTGAACTTGCGGAGCGGGTCGCGTACAATGACAGGGACGGCGTTTTACCGGCGCCGCCCCTGTTTTTTGTTTGGCATATCGTTCCCCTAACACGGGCGATCGGGGCGTTCTTCCGTCCTGTCCGCGCTCGGAGTAAAAGTCATGCGTATAAATTGTAAAGCGTTTTTGCTGTTTGCGGCCGCGTGTCTGCTCGTCGGTTTCCAAAGCGCCGCCTTTGGAAACGACGCAAAAGACTGGGGCGCGCCCGAGTCGTTCGCGGTCGTCAATCCCGTTGAACGGTCTGAGTTTGCGAAAGTCCAATCGCTCTCCGGAGAATGGAGTTTCATGACGGAACGTCCGGAGTCGTACCGACTTGGCGTCGGCGACGGCGTTTGGGGCAAATTCACGTACAACTGGGAGAAGGCGCGCAAAATGGCCGTGCCCGGTATTTGGGAAGCGCAGGGCCTCGGCGAGCCGGGCCGCGGCCGAACCTGGGATCCGAGTTGGGATTGCGGAATGTGGGATCTCAACCACGTCTACGTCGGCTTGGGGCTCTACCGTCGAACTTTCGAGCTGCCCGACGACTGGAAAGGGGGCCGCGTATGGCTCAAAGTCGGCGGCGTCGCCTCGAACGCGTACCTTTGGATTAACGGCCAACGCGCCGCTTACGTCGAAATCTACTGCGGCGCGCGAAAGTACGACGTAACCAATCTCGTGCGCTTTGGCGAACAGAACGAAATCACCGCGCTCGTACGAAACGACGTCCCTTCCCGCCTTGGACTTACCGCGGTTAACGAAAAATTCGGCGGATTCTTCCGCGACGTCGAGCTCGAAGCGACGCCCGACACGTACGTCGACGACGTCTGGGCGCGCGGCGACTTCGAAACGCGTTCCGCGGACGTGCGCGTTTACGTCAAGACGACCGGAAGCGACGGCAAGCCGTATCCGCTCTACGACGACGAGCTCTCCCCGAACGACCGCGATCAGTTCGCCGTCCTGCAAAAGAACGGCGTGAAATTCTCGTCTGAGCTTGGCGCCCCCGAACTTGTCAAATCAATTGAAGTTACAATTAAAACGCCCGCGGGCGAACCGGTCGGAAAAGCGGAGATTCCCGGCGAACTCTCCAAGGGCGAATTCGGACTCCCCAAACCGTTCCGCGTCAGCGTCCCAATTGAGAACTGCAAACTGTGGACGCCCGAAACTCCGAACCTCTATATTGCCGACGTCGTTCTCAAAGACGCGTCCGGAAAGGCGATTCACGGCTGGACGGAACGTTTTGGCGTGCGCGAACTTAAAGTCGAAGGCGACAAATTCGTTCTCAACGGCAAGCCCTATTTCCTCCGCGGAGGGGGCGACCACAACTACGATCAGATCAATCTCATCGAGCCGGCCGACCGCGACCGATTCCGCGCGCACATGACGACCTATAAGGACGCCGGATTCAACTACATGCGGTTCCATACCCACTGTCCGCTCCCCGAATACTTCGAAAGCGCCGACGAAAAAGGGATACTGCTGCAGCCCGAAACGCCCTATTATCACGACGTAACCTGCGAAGGCTTCCCGTTTAATCCCAAGCGGGATATGTACGAGCTCTTCCGCACGTGCCGCCGCTACGTCTCGTTCGCCACATATTCTTACGGAAACGAAGGCTACCTCGGTTCGCCGCTCGATAAAGAGCTCTACTCTTGGGTTAAGGCCTACGATCCCGACCGGCTCGTAATTCATCAGGACGGAGGCATGGGCAATAAGCCCGGCGCCTCCGACTTTACCACAAACGGCTCAAGCGGAGGCTCCATTATCAATCCGTGGACGCCGGGCGCGCACGACGACCTGACCGTTCCGTTCATCGCGCACGAATACCTTAATCTCGCGATCAAAATGGATCCGCGTTACGAACCGCGCTTTACCGGCGTGCGCAAAGCGCCCGTGAGCGTAGCGGCGTGGCTCAAAAAGCTCAACGACGTAGGGCTGGATGAAAACTGGGGCGCCGCGTGTATCGCCGCGTCTGAGAAATTGCAGGCGATCTATCAGAAACGCGGGCTGGAATCGGCGCGCCTCGATCCCAAGTGCGACGGATACCTCTTCTGGTCGCTCGTCGACGCCTCGATTCCGCAAGGTTCGTGCGTCGCCGCGCAGGGATATCTCAATCCCTTCTGGGAACCGCGTCCGAACGGAAACGCGCCCAAGACGTTCTACCGCTTTAACGGCCCGACCGCGCTCCTCGTAACGACCGATCTTCCCGCCCCGATACTCGTCGCGGGCTCCAAGTTCAACGCGGAATTTAAGATCTCGCACTACGACGCGAACGCGATTCCCGCGGGCAACCTCTCGTGGTCGCTGCGCGATAAAGCGACGGGCGAAACGATTCTTGAAGGGACGCTCCCGTTCGACGCCATTGAGCCGGGCTTCGCAGGCGCTGTAGGCGCGTGCGAAATCGCGATTCCGGAAGGAGCCGCCTCCAAGCCGATCGCGGCGGAACTTGCCGTTTCCGTCGAAGGTTCCGACGCGGTCAACAGTTGGGATTACTGGCTCTTCCCGAAACGCGCCAAGCGCTCGCTCGACGGATTCGCCGTCTCGAGAGCGTGGCGCGACGCGTTCGCCAAACTCTACGACGGCGTCGAACCGATTCCAGACGACCCCGCGGCCGCCGATCCGAACGACGGCAAAATCTGGATCGTTGATCCGAACGAAGAGGCCTATTACGCAGGTCTTGCGGCCGGCAGACGCGTCTTCGCGATCGCGCAGCCGTCCCCTACCCCCAACGTGAGCCTCGGCTGGTGGGCGCTCGGCACGCAGGTCGGCACGGCGTTCGCCGACTCGCCCGCGTTCGCGGAATTTCCCAATTCGCCTGAAATGACCGAGTTATGGTTCCGGCTCGTCCGTACCGGCGCGCCCGACTTGGCGAGCAAACCGATCGGAAGCGAATTTGAGCCGCTCGCCGTCGGCGAAGGACGCGATTCCTATTACCTCTATCTTGGCCAAACCGTTTTAGGAAAAGGAAAACTGCTCGCGTCGTACGCGCTCGATCTGACGCAGGGAACGCCGGAAGCGACCGCGCTCCTCGATTCCCTGCTCGACTACGTCGCGAGTCCCGCGTTCGATCCTAAGACGCGCTCGACTTCCTTTCGCGCGACGTTCTTTACGGTTCCGCAGGGCGTCGTTTGGGGATTCCAAAAGCCGGTAAAAACGAATCTTTCAGACTTCATGCCGTGGATGACGCTGTACGAAGAAAGCTCCGTTGAAATGAACTGCCGGCAGAAGTCGAAAGAAGCGGAAGTCGTTTGGCAAGGCCGGCCCGTCGGCGAGCTTGGCGACGGAAAAACGACCTTCGCGTTCGTCGGAGCGCTCGGCTACTGGTCGGAGCCGAAAACAGACGGCTTTGAACTGAGCGTCAACGGCAAAGCGGCCGTGAAATTCGATTTGCCCGCCGAAAACTCGAAAGTCGGCGACGAAGTCGAATGGCGGTCCGAAGACGGAAAGCTTGCCCTGAAATTCCAGATTGGGCGCGTTGAACAGCCCGGCCCTGATTTCTTCGGCGTATTCTATCTGACCGTCGACAACGCTCTGCTCGAAAGCGGCGCAAGTCCGACGTTCGCCGTAAAATCGCTGGGCGAAGGGAGTTTGCGCTGGTTCCACGTCGCCCATTATTCCGGATTGTGGGAACAGAAAACGGTCGACGCCCAATAGCGGCCGATTAGCTCCGTTTTAAAACGCGAAGAGGCGCGCTCGGTCATGCCGAACGCGCCTCGTTTATTATGCGCGGAAAAGAATACGTCAGTTCGAGCTCTTGGATTTGCGTTCTTTCGGTTGAACGGAGCACAGCGCGACGGAGGAAAGCGCTTCGAGATTCGCAAGCTGCGCTTCCGGTTCGACCATGAGTTCCGCCAGAGAGATATTCTCGAAAAACTTATGGACCAGCCTGTCGAACTGAGCCCACATATTGAACGTTCGGCACACGCTCCTTCGGGGACACTCGTCAGCGTCGGGCTCCAAGCATGCGACGGCCGCCAGCGAGCCCTCCGTCAATTCGAGAATCTCGCATACGTTATACTCTTCCGGCGCGCGGGTAAGCTTATAGCCGCCCCCCTTTCCCCGCCGCCCTTTGAGCAGCTTCTTTTTGACGAGTATCTTCAGAATAATCTCAAGATACTTGAGCGATATCTGCTGGCGCGACGCAATTTCCGTAAGGGGAACGAAATCGCCCGAATCCTGCTCCGCCAAATCGATCATAACGCGCAGCGCGTATCTGCCTTTTGTAGAAATCATAGAAGCCTCCTGTGCCTTTATTATAAACCTATTTTTCCCGTAGAAAAGCATTTTTTTATTTCTCAGGAAATATATGCGCGGCGACTTGCGTATGAAAAGGCGCGGTTTGAATTTAAAAATTTTTTAAATTTTCTTTTTTATTCCTATTGACATAGTAGGTTTATAGGATATATTGTGCGCCAATCACAATCGTGGAGGCCCAATGATGGCGTCGATTACACTTCAACAAGAGAGCCGCTCGCTTATGGACATGCGCTGTTGTTCTCGACGGAGGGAGTATCCCGACTTATCCGTCGAGACATAAGCGCCGCTTTGTTCGTTCATTTTGACGGCGGCGGCCCAGTACGGCGCGCTTGAAATCGGGATCGAGAGATTCCGATTTTTTTTTGCGCGTTTTGAACGCCCCAAATATCGAACGGTTCAACCGAAAGACGCTTTCCGCGCCCCAGACGGTCCTGCCGTTCAAACTTAAGGAAAGGAGAGGCACATGAACGTAATTTTTATTTCGCCTCATTTTCCCAGTCACTTCTTCAATTTTTGCGCGCGGCTTAAAGAACGCGGAGTAAACGTATTGGGGATCGGCGACGCGCCTTGGGACGCGATTGGCGCTCCATGCCGGAACTCGCTGACAGAATACAGGTTTATCGGCGATCTTCACGATTACGACGCCGTTTACCGCGCGGTCGCCGATTACATTTTCCATTACGGCAAAATCGACTATATCGAAAGTGAAAACGAATATTGGCTTGACTTAGACGCGCATATCCGCGAAGATTTCAATATAACGACGGGTCCGAAGACGGCCGAAACGGAACGCATGACCCATAAATCGCTCATGAAAAAGGCCTATCAGGACGCGGGCATACCGACGGCGCGGTGGACTCTGCCCCAGTCGCTTGAGGACGCGTTAATTTTCGCGAGAGACGTCGGGTATCCGGTCGTCTTAAAGCCCGACAAGGGAGTCGGCGCTTCGAATACAGGCAGGGCCGACAACAGCGTCGAATTGGAAATCGTCTGGGAAAAGCGCGACCCCAACGTGCAGTTCATTGAGGAAGAATACGTTCCGGGCCACGTCGAAACCTTTGACGGAATTACCGACTCGGACCGCAACGTCCTATTCGCGGCGAGCCAGATTGTTCCGGTCAGTCTCATGGACGCAGTCAATAACGGCGAGGACGTCGTAAGCTACTGCCAGGCTCCGACGCCCGATCTCGAAGAAGCGGGAAAACAGATATTAAAGCAGTTCGACACGAGAAATATCTTTTTCCACTTCGAATTCTTCCGGCTGGATCGGGACAAAGAGGGACTCGGCAAAAAAGGAACGCTCCTCGGCCTCGAAGTCAATATGCGCGCGCCGGGCGGACGCATACCCGACAAGATGAATTACGCGTACGACACAGACGTTTACACGATTTGGGCGGACAGCCTTATCTACGATAAACGTTTCATGAGCGGCGAATTCAAACGCTATATAACGCACGTCGGAAGAAAAGATTCGATCGGCTACGCGAAAAGCGAGGA
The DNA here is from genome assembly GCA_946541595.1 of uncultured Planctomycetales bacterium. GTDB lineage: Bacteria > Planctomycetota > Planctomycetia > Pirellulales > Thermoguttaceae > RUG369. Next base: position 23,257 of record CAMNJU010000006.1, on the reverse strand, counting down.
AGAAATTCGAGCGCGGTGGGGGGCAAACGTCGTTGAAGAATTCGACGTCGCTCCGGCCCTTGCGAACGAAATGGGAAACCACGCGTGGCTGCTCAGGGCGGATTCGCTCGAGGAAAGAAACGAACAGGTTCGCGATATTTTGCAACGAAAGGCGTCGGTATGAAAAGAGAACTTCACACCCACTACAGCGAACGGCTCGCAAGAAACATGAATATTCTCACGCACGGACATGCCGGAACGCCCCTGATCGCGTTCCCATGCCAGGACGGCATGTGCGACAATTGGGAAAGCTTTCATATGCAGGAGACCCTTTCCGATTACATCGAACAGGGCGTAATTCAATTATTCAGCGTAGATACGGTCGACGCCGAAAGCTGGTCCGACAAGACGGGGGATAAAGAGCGCCGAGCGAACGTTCAGGAAAATTATTACCGCTATATAGTCGACGAGGCGCTCCCGTTCATTAAAGGAATCAACGGCGAGCAAGGGATACCCATAACGACGGGCTTCAGCTTGGGAGCGACGCACGCGGCGATCGTCTTTCTGCGGCGGCCAGATTTGTTCGGCGGCGTCTTGGGATGTTCCGGATGCTACGACGCAGCCTATTTTTGGGGAAACTGGCTCAACGGCGTTCTTTACGATAATTCGCCCGTTCATTTTCTGGCAAACATGCCGGAGGACCACCCATACGTCAAGCTGTATAACCAGCGCAAAATCGCTATTTGCGTCGGTCAGGGCGCGTGGGAAGACGAAGGGAGAAGAACGGCCGCTATCCTGCGCGACGTCTTTCAGAAAAAAGGAATCCATGCATGGGTCGATTTTTGGGGATACGACGTCAATCATGACTGGCCATGGTGGCGCAAACAAATCCGGTATTTCCTCCCTTGGCTGCTCGGCCTTCAATAACAGGGATCAAGACTTATGCTTCATATCGACGATAAAAGAGTTAAACGTCTGCTGCTGCAAGGAAACTTCGGCTTGGAAAAAGAGTCGCTGCGCGTCCTTCGCAACGGGTCGTTCTCTCATACGCCGCATCCGTTTCCGCTGAGCGAAACGCATATCGTCCGCGATTTTTGCGAGAACCAGACTGAAATCAACACGTCGGTCTACGATTCCGCAGACGGCGCGGTCGACGCGCTGCTCCGGTATACGCGCAAAGTCAACGAAACGGTTGCGCGGCTCCCTGAACCGGAACTCCTTTGGCAATTCTCGAATCCGCCCTTTATCGAAGACGAAGACGACGTGCCGACGGCGTCCTTTACCGGCGTTCTTTCCCCCAAAACGAGTTATCGCGAATATCTGTCCAGACGGTACGGAAAGTACAAAATGGCGCTGTGCGGAATTCACGTGAACTACTCGTTCTCAGACGAGCTTCTGCGCGCCGATTTTGAAGCGGGAAACGAAACAGATTTCCAAGAGTACAAAAACAGACTCTACCTGACGCTCGCGGAACAGCTCGCCGCTTACGGATGGATACTTACGGCGATAACCGCGGCAAGTCCGCTCTTCGATTCGAGTTACGTTGAAGAGGGCGTTATGGGGCGCACAACCTTTAGCGGATTTGCGAGCCTGCGCTGCGGAGAACTGGGATACTGGAACTACTTTACGCCCGTTTTTAACTACGACAGCGTCGACACGTACGCCGACAGCATTCAGCGCTACGTCGACGAACAGCTCCTCGCGGCCCCGACGGAACTGTACTATCCGATCCGTCTCAAACCGAGAGGACAGAACCTCCTGCAGACGCTGCGCGAAGAGGGCGTCAATCATATTGAGCTGAGAATGTTCGACTTAAACCCGCTTGAACCTTCCGGAGTCAATAAGAAAGACTTAATCTTCGCGCAGCTGCTCATGGTATGGCTGCTGAGTATGTCGCGTCCCAAACTGACCGTTCGCGATCAAGTTCAGGCGGTTCAGAACTTCAAAAACGCGGCGCGATACGACCTTCGCATGGTCAACGTCGGCGCCCCGAACAAGATATTTGAATCGGTCGAGGACGCGGCCCTGAAAATGATTATCGCCATGAAAAACTTCTACAGAGATTTTCCGCCTGAAATCAGGGATATTCTCGATTTTGAAGCTGAGAAATTTGTCGACCCGGACTGCCGTTACGCATGGATTATACGGAACGAATACGCGGATAATTATGTGGGAAAAGGAATTCGGTTAGCAAAAGAACGACAGGAGGAACTGTTAAATGTGCGAACTGCTGGCAATCTCAAGTAAAACGCCGATTCGAGTCAACGACATTTTGAAAAGATTTATGTCGCACAGTATCGACATGCCCAACGGATGGGGGCTTGCGCTCTTTGACGGGGGCGATTCGGTCAATTTGGAAAAGGAACCTCAGCCGGCGTTTAAAAGCAGATATTTACGCGAAAGAATCCGCCGGCCGATCGTAACGCGCGGAATGATGGCCCATTTGCGGCTGGCAACGCGAGGCAATATGGACTATGAAAACTGCCATCCTTTCGTGCGGCGCGACAATTCCGGACGCGCATGGACGCTCATTCATAACGGAACGATCTTCGAAGCGCCTGTTTTAGACAAGTACGTCCGCGTTCAGGAGGGATTCACGGACAGCGAGAGAATTCTGTTCTACCTGGTAGATAAAATTAACGCCCAGCAGGACGGCCAGCGCAGAATACTCAGACGTGAAGAACGCTTCGAAACCGTAAACTCGATCGTTTGCGAACTGGCGCCGAACAACAAGCTGAATCTGATTATCCACGACGGCGAACTCTTTTACGTCCACACGAACTACAAAAACAGTCTGTTCGTTCGGCAGGACGGCGATTCGGCGTTCTTTTCGACCGTGCCGCTCGACGAAGAAAAGTGGAATCCGGTCGAATTTACAACGCTTACCGCGTATCAGGAGGGCGAATTCGTCGCCGCGGGCACGAATCACGGCGCTCAGTACGTCGACGACGCGGCGAAAACAAAGTACCTGTACATGGACTTCGCGGAACTCTAACTGAGAGAACGGTATTATGAATTTCATTGTCGTTTCCCCACATTTCCCTAGAACCTATTGGAACTTTTGCGACCGTTTAAAGAAAATGGGCGTTCGCGTATTGGGAATCGGAGACGCGCCTTACGACTCGCTCGCCCCGGAAGTTACGCGTTCGCTCGACGAATACTACTATCTGCCGAATATGGAATCCTACGAAGAGATGCGGCGCGCCGTCGCCTTCTTCGCGTCGAAGTACGGCAGAATTCACTGGATCGAGTCGAACAACGAATACTGGCTCGAGCAGGACGCGCGGCTCCGTCAAGACTTTAACATAAAGACGGGCGTCCAGCCGGACGAAGTCCGCTTCTTTAAAAGCAAGGCGGAAATGAAGATCAAATACGCCCAGGCGAACGTTCCGACGGCGCGATGCGCCAAAGTGGAGAACTGGGAGCAAACGGCGGCGTTTCTCGAGGCCGTCGGTTTTCCCGCAATCGCCAAGCCGGAAAAAGGCGTGGGCGCGGCGCATACGTACAAACTGGAATCGCTGGACGACGTTCGGCGGTTTTTCAAAGAGAAGCCGGACGAACCGTACGTCTGTGAAGAGTTTATTACGGGCGACGTCTATTCGTACGACGCCATTACCGACGCAAACGCGACGCCTCTCTTCGAGTCGTCGACCGTTTGGCCGCCCTCGATCGCGGATATCGTCAATAAAGGTTTGGATTTGGCGTATTACGTAAACAGAGACGACCTTCCCAAGCTGTACGAATTAGGGAGGCGGACGGCGAAAGCGTTCAATGCGTTCAATCGGTTTATTCACCTTGAATTTTTCAGGCTTACGCAGCCCAAAAAGAACCTTGCCGACGTCGGCGACTTTGTCGCGCTGGAAGTCAATATGCGTCCGGCGGGAGGCTACACCCCCGACATGATGAATTTCGCGCACAGCGTCGACGTCTATCAGATTTGGGCGGAAATGGTCGTCAACGGCGTCTGGAAGGACGACAGGCCGCGCCAAAACTACTATTGCGCTTACGCAAGCAGAAAAGACGGCAAACGTTACGCGCACACTCACGAAGAGATTTTAGACCGATACGGCGCCGTTATGAAAATGTGCGAGGAAATGCCGGAAATGATGCATGAAACGATGGGAAGGCAGATGTACACCGTTCGGGTCGATACAAAAGAAGAGGTCGACGAATTCATTCGCTTCGTCCATGAGAGGGAGTAGCGGACAAAAGTAAAAAACACGCGCGGCGCGAAGTTCAAAAGAGCTTCGCGCCGCGTTTCGTATTGAGCGTCGGCCGTTTATTCCGCAGTCAGTTCGAGAATCTCGCTTACGACGTACTCCTCCGGCGCGCGGGTAAGTTTATAGCCGGCCCCCTTCCCCGACGCCCTTTGAGCAGCTTCTTTTGGACAAGTATCTTCAAAATAATCCGAGATACTTGAGCGATATCTGCTGACGCGGCGCTATTTCCGTAAGGGGGACGAAATCGCCCGAATCCTGCTCCGCCAAATCGATCATAACGCGCAGCGCGTATCTGCCTTTTGTAGAAATCATAGAAGCCTCCTGTGCCTTTATTATAAACCTATTTTTCCCGTAGAAAAGCATTTTTTTATTTCTCAGGAAATATATGCGCGGCGACTTGCGTATGAAAAGGCGCGGTTTGAATTTAAAAATTTTTTAAATTTTCTTTTTTATTCCTATTGACATAGTAGGTTTATAGGATATATTGTGCGCCAATCACAATCGTGGAGGCCCAATGATGGCGTCGATTACACTTCAACAAGAGAGCCGCTCGCTTATGGACATGCGCTGTTGTTCTCGACGGAGGGAGTATCCCGACTTATCCGTCGAGACATAAGCGCCGCTTTGTTCGTTCATTTTGACGGCGGCGGCCCAGTACGGCGCGCTTGAAATCGGGATCGAGAGATTCCGATTTTTTTTTGCGCGTTTTGAACGCCCCAAATATCGAACGGTTCAACCGAAAGACGCTTTCCGCGCCCCAGACGGTCCTGCCGTTCAAACTTAAGGAAAGGAGAGGCACATGAACGTAATTTTTATTTCGCCTCATTTTCCCAGTCACTTCTTCAATTTTTGCGCGCGGCTTAAAGAACGCGGAGTAAACGTATTGGGGATCGGCGACGCGCCTTGGGACGCGATTGGCGCTCCATGCCGGAACTCGCTGACAGAATACAGGTTTATCGGCGATCTTCACGATTACGACGCCGTTTACCGCGCGGTCGCCGATTACATTTTCCATTACGGCAAAATCGACTATATCGAAAGTGAAAACGAATATTGGCTTGACTTAGACGCGCATATCCGCGAAGATTTCAATATAACGACGGGTCCGAAGACGGCCGAAACGGAACGCATGACCCATAAATCGCTCATGAAAAAGGCCTATCAGGACGCGGGCATACCGACGGCGCGGTGGACTCTGCCCCAGTCGCTTGAGGACGCGTTAATTTTCGCGAGAGACGTCGGGTATCCGGTCGTCTTAAAGCCCGACAAGGGAGTCGGCGCTTCGAATACAGGCAGGGCCGACAACAGCGTCGAATTGGAAATCGTCTGGGAAAAGCGCGACCCCAACGTGCAGTTCATTGAGGAAGAATACGTTCCGGGCCACGTCGAAACCTTTGACGGAATTACCGACTCGGACCGCAACGTCCTATTCGCGGCGAGCCAGATTGTTCCGGTCAGTCTCATGGACGCAGTCAATAACGGCGAGGACGTCGTAAGCTACTGCCAGGCTCCGACGCCCGATCTCGAAGAAGCGGGAAAACAGATATTAAAGCAGTTCGACACGAGAAATATCTTTTTCCACTTCGAATTCTTCCGGCTGGATCGGGACAAAGAGGGACTCGGCAAAAAAGGAACGCTCCTCGGCCTCGAAGTCAATATGCGCGCGCCGGGCGGACGCATACCCGACAAGATGAATTACGCGTACGACACAGACGTTTACACGATTTGGGCGGACAGCCTTATCTACGATAAACGTTTCATGAGCGGCGAATTCAAACGCTATATAACGCACGTCGGAAGAAAAGATTCGATCGGCTACGCGAAAAGCGAGGAAGAAATTCGAGCGCGGTGGGGGGCAAACGTCGTTGAAGAATTCGACGTCGCTCCGGCCCTTGCGAACGAAATGGGAAACCACGCGTGGCTGCTCAGGGCGGATTCGCTCGAGGAAAGAAACGAACAGGTTCGCGATATTTTGCAACGAAAGGCGTCGGTATGAAAAGAGAACTTCACACCCACTACAGCGAACGGCTCGCAAGAAACATGAATATTCTCACGCACGGACATGCCGGAACGCCCCTGATCGCGTTCCCATGCCAGGACGGCATGTGCGACAATTGGGAAAGCTTTCATATGCAGGAGACCCTTTCCGATTACATCGAACAGGGCGTAATTCAATTATTCAGCGTAGATACGGTCGACGCCGAAAGCTGGTCCGACAAGACGGGGGATAAAGAGCGCCGAGCGAACGTTCAGGAAAATTATTACCGCTATATAGTCGACGAGGCGCTCCCGTTCATTAAAGGAATCAACGGCGAGCAAGGGATACCCATAACGACGGGCTTCAGCTTGGGAGCGACGCACGCGGCGATCGTCTTTCTGCGGCGGCCAGATTTGTTCGGCGGCGTCTTGGGATGTTCCGGATGCTACGACGCAGCCTATTTTTGGGGAAACTGGCTCAACGGCGTTCTTTACGATAATTCGCCCGTTCATTTTCTGGCAAACATGCCGGAGGACCACCCATACGTCAAGCTGTATAACCAGCGCAAAATCGCTATTTGCGTCGGTCAGGGCGCGTGGGAAGACGAAGGGAGAAGAACGGCCGCTATCCTGCGCGACGTCTTTCAGAAAAAAGGAATCCATGCATGGGTCGATTTTTGGGGATACGACGTCAATCATGACTGGCCATGGTGGCGCAAACAAATCCGGTATTTCCTCCCTTGGCTGCTCGGCCTTCAATAACAGGGATCAAGACTTATGCTTCATATCGACGATAAAAGAGTTAAACGTCTGCTGCTGCAAGGAAACTTCGGCTTGGAAAAAGAGTCGCTGCGCGTCCTTCGCAACGGGTCGTTCTCTCATACGCCGCATCCGTTTCCGCTGAGCGAAACGCATATCGTCCGCGATTTTTGCGAGAACCAGACTGAAATCAACACGTCGGTCTACGATTCCGCAGACGGCGCGGTCGACGCGCTGCTCCGGTATACGCGCAAAGTCAACGAAACGGTTGCGCGGCTCCCTGAACCGGAACTCCTTTGGCAATTCTCGAATCCGCCCTTTATCGAAGACGAAGACGACGTGCCGACGGCGTCCTTTACCGGCGTTCTTTCCCCCAAAACGAGTTATCGCGAATATCTGTCCAGACGGTACGGAAAGTACAAAATGGCGCTGTGCGGAATTCACGTGAACTACTCGTTCTCAGACGAGCTTCTGCGCGCCGATTTTGAAGCGGGAAACGAAACAGATTTCCAAGAGTACAAAAACAGACTCTACCTGACGCTCGCGGAACAGCTCGCCGCTTACGGATGGATACTTACGGCGATAACCGCGGCAAGTCCGCTCTTCGATTCGAGTTACGTTGAAGAGGGCGTTATGGGGCGCACAACCTTTAGCGGATTTGCGAGCCTGCGCTGCGGAGAACTGGGATACTGGAACTACTTTACGCCCGTTTTTAACTACGACAGCGTCGACACGTACGCCGACAGCATTCAGCGCTACGTCGACGAACAGCTCCTCGCGGCCCCGACGGAACTGTACTATCCGATCCGTCTCAAACCGAGAGGACAGAACCTCCTGCAGACGCTGCGCGAAGAGGGCGTCAATCATATTGAGCTGAGAATGTTCGACTTAAACCCGCTTGAACCTTCCGGAGTCAATAAGAAAGACTTAATCTTCGCGCAGCTGCTCATGGTATGGCTGCTGAGTATGTCGCGTCCCAAACTGACCGTTCGCGATCAAGTTCAGGCGGTTCAGAACTTCAAAAACGCGGCGCGATACGACCTTCGCATGGTCAACGTCGGCGCCCCGAACAAGATATTTGAATCGGTCGAGGACGCGGCCCTGAAAATGATTATCGCCATGAAAAACTTCTACAGAGATTTTCCGCCTGAAATCAGGGATATTCTCGATTTTGAAGCTGAGAAATTTGTCGACCCGGACTGCCGTTACGCATGGATTATACGGAACGAATACGCGGATAATTATGTGGGAAAAGGAATTCGGTTAGCAAAAGAACGACAGGAGGAACTGTTAAATGTGCGAACTGCTGGCAATCTCAAGTAAAACGCCGATTCGAGTCAACGACATTTTGAAAAGATTTATGTCGCACAGTATCGACATGCCCAACGGATGGGGGCTTGCGCTCTTTGACGGGGGCGATTCGGTCAATTTGGAAAAGGAACCTCAGCCGGCGTTTAAAAGCAGATATTTACGCGAAAGAATCCGCCGGCCGATCGTAACGCGCGGAATGATGGCCCATTTGCGGCTGGCAACGCGAGGCAATATGGACTATGAAAACTGCCATCCTTTCGTGCGGCGCGACAATTCCGGACGCGCATGGACGCTCATTCATAACGGAACGATCTTCGAAGCGCCTGTTTTAGACAAGTACGTCCGCGTTCAGGAGGGATTCACGGACAGCGAGAGAATTCTGTTCTACCTGGTAGATAAAATTAACGCCCAGCAGGACGGCCAGCGCAGAATACTCAGACGTGAAGAACGCTTCGAAACCGTAAACTCGATCGTTTGCGAACTGGCGCCGAACAACAAGCTGAATCTGATTATCCACGACGGCGAACTCTTTTACGTCCACACGAACTACAAAAACAGTCTGTTCGTTCGGCAGGACGGCGATTCGGCGTTCTTTTCGACCGTGCCGCTCGACGAAGAAAAGTGGAATCCGGTCGAATTTACAACGCTTACCGCGTATCAGGAGGGCGAATTCGTCGCCGCGGGCACGAATCACGGCGCTCAGTACGTCGACGACGCGGCGAAAACAAAGTACCTGTACATGGACTTCGCGGAACTCTAACTGAGAGAACGGTATTATGAATTTCATTGTCGTTTCCCCACATTTCCCTAGAACCTATTGGAACTTTTGCGACCGTTTAAAGAAAATGGGCGTTCGCGTATTGGGAATCGGAGACGCGCCTTACGACTCGCTCGCCCCGGAAGTTACGCGTTCGCTCGACGAATACTACTATCTGCCGAATATGGAATCCTACGAAGAGATGCGGCGCGCCGTCGCCTTCTTCGCGTCGAAGTACGGCAGAATTCACTGGATCGAGTCGAACAACGAATACTGGCTCGAGCAGGACGCGCGGCTCCGTCAAGACTTTAACATAAAGACGGGCGTCCAGCCGGACGAAGTCCGCTTCTTTAAAAGCAAGGCGGAAATGAAGATCAAATACGCCCAGGCGAACGTTCCGACGGCGCGATGCGCCAAAGTGGAGAACTGGGAGCAAACGGCGGCGTTTCTCGAGGCCGTCGGTTTTCCCGCAATCGCCAAGCCGGAAAAAGGCGTGGGCGCGGCGCATACGTACAAACTGGAATCGCTGGACGACGTTCGGCGGTTTTTCAAAGAGAAGCCGGACGAACCGTACGTCTGTGAAGAGTTTATTACGGGCGACGTCTATTCGTACGACGCCATTACCGACGCAAACGCGACGCCTCTCTTCGAGTCGTCGACCGTTTGGCCGCCCTCGATCGCGGATATCGTCAATAAAGGTTTGGATTTGGCGTATTACGTAAACAGAGACGACCTTCCCAAGCTGTACGAATTAGGGAGGCGGACGGCGAAAGCGTTCAATGCGTTCAATCGGTTTATTCACCTTGAATTTTTCAGGCTTACGCAGCCCAAAAAGAACCTTGCCGACGTCGGCGACTTTGTCGCGCTGGAAGTCAATATGCGTCCGGCGGGAGGCTACACCCCCGACATGATGAATTTCGCGCACAGCGTCGACGTCTATCAGATTTGGGCGGAAATGGTCGTCAACGGCGTCTGGAAGGACGACAGGCCGCGCCAAAACTACTATTGCGCTTACGCAAGCAGAAAAGACGGCAAACGTTACGCGCACACTCACGAAGAGATTTTAGACCGATACGGCGCCGTTATGAAAATGTGCGAGGAAATGCCGGAAATGATGCATGAAACGATGGGAAGGCAGATGTACACCGTTCGGGTCGATACAAAAGAAGAGGTCGACGAATTCATTCGCTTCGTCCATGAGAGGGAGTAGCGGACAAAAGTAAAAAACACGCGCGGCGCGAAGTTCAAAAGAGCTTCGCGCCGCGTTTCGTATTGAGCGTCGGCCGTTTATTCCGCAGTCAGTTCGAGAATCTCGCTTACGACGTACTCCTCCGGCGCGCGGGTAAGTTTATAGCCGGCCCCCTTCCCCGACGCCCTTTGAGCAGCTTCTTTTGGACAAGTATCTTCAAAATAATCCGAGATACTTGAGCGATATCTGCTGACGCGGCGCTATTTCCGTAAGGGGGACGAAATCGCCCGAATCCTGCTCCGCCAAATCGATCAGGACGCGCGGCGCGTATCTGCCTTTTGTAGAAATCACACAAACATCCCTATTGACGATTAATAATTTAAACCAGTTACTTGTGAAAAAGAAGGGTTTACAATTCATCGCAATGATTGATTATTTTTGGCAAGGAGAAAGAGAGGGGGTTGACGGTATCTTTTAGTTTTTTGCACCGTCCCCCAAAAACGGAACCGATCTTTCTTTGGACTGGAGAAGCTTCGGATGCTGGAACGGCCGTATCCGTCCCCCATCGTTGACTCAAAAGGGCGCTCGCCGGACTTTTCTTCGATTTTACATAACTGCAGTTAGAGAATTTACAATTAGGGAGTATACTGAAAGCAAAAAAATGGAGAACTCCCCGATGATTTATTGTGTGGAAGACGACGACGCCATTAGAAATCTAATGATTTATACGCTCAAAGCGTCGGGCTTTGAAGCTAAAGGATTTGAGAGCGATGAAAGTTTCTGGTCCGCGATAAGGAACGAGACGCCGGAACTTGTCATTCTCGACGTCATGCTCCCCGGTGAAGACGGCTTGACGATTCTTAATAAACTTCGGTCGTCCCCGGCGACCGCCGACGTACCCGTCATTATGGCAACGGCAAAAGACAGCGAATACGACAAAGTCGTCGGCCTTGATTCCGGCGCGGACGCCTATCTCGCTAAGCCGTTTGGCATGATGGAAATGGTCTCGCACATCAAAGCGGCGCTCCGCCGTACCCGGAATAAGCCCTCCGTTACCCTGACTTGCGGAATCGTAACGCTTGACGAAGGAAGGCACGCCGTCTCCGTCGCCGGAAAGCCGGTTTCGCTTACCCTGAAAGAATACGAACTTCTTAAGCTCTTCATGGAGAATCCCGGACGCGTCTTTACAAGAGATCACATCCTCGCCAGCGTCTGGAATTTGGATTACTACGGCGAAACGCGAACGGTCGACGTCCATATCGGAACCCTGCGCACAAAGCTCGACAAGGGAGGCGACTTAATTCAAACGGTTCGCGGCGTCGGTTACAAAATGGCGGAATCCAATGAGCGATAAAATCTTTAAGTCAATCTGGCTCGTCGCCGCGTCGGTCTTTCTCGCGTCGTTAATCTTCATTATGGGGATTTCGTATAACTACTTCACGACGCTCCAGAAAAACCAGTTAAAAAACGAAACGGAACTTGCCGCGCAAGGCGTCGTTCTTTGCGGAAAGTCCTTTTTTGACAGTTTAAACGTGGAGAATTACCGTATTACATGGATCGCCGCCGACGGCTCAGTCCTCTACGACAGCGAGGCAAATACCGCGAGGCTGAAGAACCACTTGGAACGTGAAGAGGTAAAACAGGCGATTCGGCAGGGTTACGGCGAAGCGAGCCGCTATTCAAGCGCCCTTTCCGAGAAGCAGCTCTACGTAGCGAAACGCCTGCCCGACGGTTCGATTCTCCGGCTCTCCATCGTCCAGAAGGCGATTTGGACTCTGCTCTTTGGATTCGCTCAGCCGATTTGCGTCGTTATTGTTATCGCAATGGCGCTCTCGTTCGCGCTCGCTTCACAACTTGCGAAAAAGATTGTCAAACCGATTAACGAAATCGATTTAAATAATCCGGAACAGTATTACGGGAAAAAAAATTACCGCGAGGTCGAGCCCCTGTTGCGGCACATTTCGACGCAGCAGCGGCAAGTCAAACGGGATCAGGAGCAAATTGAAAAAACGGCGCTCATTCGCCAGGAATTTACCGCAAACGTCTCTCACGAGCTCAAGACGCCGCTTCACGCTGTCTCCGGATACGCCGAACTTCTAGAAAACGGAATGGTTAAAGACGAAGATATCAAACCGTTTGCAGGTAAAATTCGAACCGAAACGTCGCGTCTCACAAAGCTCGTCGAGGACATTATCGAACTGACAAAGCTCGACAGCTGGGCCGCAGACTCTGAATGGGAAACATGCGATCTCTATCGAATCGCGGAAAACGCCGTCGACAGCCTAGAGGCGTCTGCGGCCGCCGCGAACGTGGAACTCAAACTCGCCGGTACGGACGCGCCCATGAAAGGAACCCCGCAATCGCTCTATGGCGTCGTATACAACCTTTGCGACAACGCGATTAAATACAATCGCAAAGGAGGAAGCGTTAACGTCTGCGTACGCCAGGCCGACGGGTTTACGGTACTCACCGTTAAGGATACGGGCATTGGAATTCCAGAAGAGAGTCTGACGCGGATTTTCGAGCGGTTCTATCGCGTCGACAAGAGCCGCAGCAAAGAGGTCGGCGGCACGGGACTCGGACTGTCCATCGTAAAACACGCCGTCTTAAATCATAACGGAACGATTAAAATCAAGAGCGTCATAGGCGAAGGATCCGAATTTACCGTCTCTCTGCCGACGGAACCGCCGGCGTCATAACGCTTAGTTGCGGACGCGCCTGTCTTGTCAATCAGGCGCGTCAGAAAAGCCGTTCTCTTTGCCGTTACGCGGTCAATCAACTCTACTCCTGGACTCTATTCTCTTTGCAGTCTGTCTGTTTGCGCCTTAGATTCTTTTTTGCCTCTTTACAAGGAATTTACAAAACCGTGATAGAGCTTTTGACATTGGTCTGATATGCTGTGTCTGAATGGATGAAATAACATGGAGCAAGAAAAATGGACGCGTTTGCAGTACTGAATTTGATCGGGGGGCTGTGCCTCTTCCTCTTTGGCATGTCGCTCATGGGGCAGGCGCTGGAACGGCGCGCTGGGAACAGGCTAAAGTCGCTGCTCGGCAAGTTTACCACAAATAGATTCGCCGGCTTGGCGACCGGAGTCGCAGTAACGGCGATTATTCAAAGTTCGTCGGCGACGACCGTTATGGTCGTCGGATTTGTCAACTCGGGGCTTATGTCGCTGCGGCAAGCGATTAACGTCATTATCGGGGCAAACGTCGGAACGACGGCTACCGCTTGGATCTTAAGCCTAACGGGCGTCGACAGCGACAACTTCTTTATCAATCTTCTCAAACCTTCTTCCTTTACTCCCATTCTCGCGCTAATCGGCGTCGTCCTCTACATGACGGCTAAAAACAGCAAAAGAAAAGATACCGGAACGATTCTTCTGAGTTTTACGACCCTCATGTTCGGTATGGAGACCATGTCGTCGGCCGTTTCAGGACTCCAGCACGTTCCGGAATTCCAGCGTCTCTTCCTCGTCTTTACCAATCCTATTCTAGGTCTCGCGACTGGCGCCGTTCTCACGGCGGTTATTCAGTCGAGTTCCGCGTCCGTCGGTATCCTGCAGTCTCTCGCCGTTACCGGCGCGGTTACCTACGGAGCCGCGATTCCGATCATTATGGGTCAGAATATCGGCACGTGCGTTACGGCGCTTATCTCGTCCATCGAGACGAATAAGAACGCGAAACGCGCCGCGCTCGTCCACCTTAGTTTTAACGTCATAGGCGCGCTCGTTTGGCTCACGGCGTTCTGGATTATCAAAGCGGTCTTTGCGCCGGCGCTCCTATCGCAGTCGGCAAGTCTCGTAGGAATCGCGGTTTTCCATACGCTCTTTAACTGCCTGTGCACGCTTATGATCCTTCCGCTGAGCGGGCTGCTCGAAAAGGCGGTCTGTAAAATCATCCCAGACGCAAAAGAGCCGGAGAAGAAACAGGATCTCGACGAGCGTCTCCTCAAAAGCCCAACGCTGGCGCTTGAGCACAGTCGGCAGGAGCTCGACTATATGGCGACGCTCGCAATTTGCGCATTGAAAACAAGTCTTGAAACCGTAACGGAGTACAGCGAAGAGAAAGCGCAAGCGATCCGTCAAGCGGAGGAAGAGACAGACCGCCTAGAGGATATTATCAGCGCGTACCTCGTCAAGCTGACGTCGCGCCAAATTGCCGAAGAAGAAAGCGTTAAGGCGACAGAATACATGAAACTCGTCGGCGATTACGAGCGCATCGCCGACCACGCCGTTAATATTCTCATGGCGGCTGAAGAAAAGAACCGCAAGAATATCGAGTTCTCCGCCACGGCGCTAAAAGAGTTTGACGTTATGAAGAACGCCGTTTCCGAAATCCTCGACCTGTCCTATCAGGCGTTTTCCAAAGAGGATCTCCAAGCGGCGAGAAAGACGGAACCGCTCGAACAAATCATCGACGCGTTGAAGGAAGCGTTGCGCACGCGGCACATTATGCGCCTTCAAAAAGGGGAATGTTCAATCGACGCGGGATTTATCTGGTCCGACTTGCTGACGAATCTCGCGCGCGTCTCTGACCACTGCTCTAATATTTCCGGCTACTTCCTCGACACGATCGGACGCAACATGAATATTCACGAGAACCTGCGCGCCTTCCGCAATACGGACGAATACTTCAAACAGGAATACAGAGCTTTCGAAAGCAAGTATTTCCCGCTGCCCTCGGCAAAAGACGTCAGTCTGTAACCCGGCGAAGCCTTCTGTAAAAAAGGCGCCGCAAGGACTCAAAATCCATGCGGCGCCCAGGGACGTTGAACGCGTTCTCTTGAATTAGATTAGTAGACGACGCGACCGGTAATGAGAATATCGGATCCGATCTTCTCAGTCTTGCGGTTCTCAAGGATCGCCGCCTTGCGCATGAGTTCGCGCCCGTAACCGCCGACCGGAACGATCGCTTCCCGCCCGCCGACGATCTTGGGACAGACGAAGACGCGAACCTCGTCGATGAGTTCAAGATCGAACATATGCCCGAGCAGCTCGCCGCCGCCCTCGACGAGAATATTCGTCATGCCGCGTTCGGCAAGCGTTTGCATGAGAATAAGCATGCGCTGTTCGTAGGTCGGCGCGTCGGCAACCACGACTTCTGCGCCCTTCGATTCCCAAAATTCCTTTTTTCCTTCCGGAGTATCCGGCCCGTAAACGAGCAGAAGCGGCACGTCGCGTGCGGTCAGCGCAAGCTCCGAAAAGACGGAAAGCGTCCCGCCCGAGTCGAATACGACGCGCGTGGGTACGCGTTTCGGCTTGCGCCCGCCGGGGAGGCGAACGGTCAGTTTCGGATCGTCTTCCATCGCGGTCCGGCTTCCAATAACGATCGCGTCGACGCACTCGCGCCATTCGTGCACGCGCTCGCGCGATTCGTCGGAAGAAATCCAGTAGCTCGACCCGATACGCGTGGCGATTTTGCCGTCGAGCGTCATGGCCCACTTGCCAATAACCCACGGACGTTTCTTTTCCAGCCGCGTCAGGTAAGGCGCGTTGAGTTCGCGCGCTTTATTCTGCAGTACGCCGACGGTTACGGAGATTCCCGCTTCCGCAAGCTTCTTTATTCCTTCGCCGGCGACCGCGGGAAACGGATCTTCCATCGCGATCACGACACGGGTCACGCCGGAACCGATAATCGCGTCGGCGCACGGCGGCGTCTTGCCGAAATGGGAGCATGGTTCGAGCGTTACGTACATCGTCGCCCCTTTGGCGAGCTCGCCCGCCGCTGTCAGCGCGTTGACTTCCGCGTGCGGACCGCCAAAACGTTCGTGCCAACCTTCCCCGACGATATGCGCGTACGCCTCGTTCCCGTCGGCGTCAGAATCGACTTTGTTCGCGGCGATATCTTCCCGGACAATCACGCAGCCGACCATCGGATTCGGTTCGACAAGCCCTTGCCCGTTCGCCGCGAGTTTCAGCGCGCGGCGCATATAAATTTGATCGACGTTCGTACTCATCGTCAATCCTTTCTCTTTTATTTAAATCGGTAGCGCGCTTCGGGGAGGCGCGTTCGCGGTTACTGTTGCTCTTCGTTTTTCTGTTCGTTTCGCAGACGGATGAGGTCGGCGGTCGTGCGCATTGCGCAGAATTTCGGACCGCACATCGTGCAGTAATTCTCGTTCGCGATCGTGCCGTCCGGATTGAGCGTCGGATGAAGCCCGCGAGGACAGTTCTTCGGGACTTCGGTCGCCTTAACTCCGTTCTTCGCAGCGTCTTCCGCTTTCGTTTTACTGGATCGCTCCAAATCTTCCGAATTCGAACGCGATTCCTCGTAATAATCCCGCGCGCGTTCCGGATCAAGCGCGAGCGCGAACTGTTTTTCCCAGTCGAACGCAAACCGCGCGCGCGCCATTTCGTCGTCGAGGTCGCGGGCGCCGGGCCGTTTGAGCGCGATATCGGCGGCGTGCGCGGCTATCTTATAGGAAACGCAGCCGACGCGCACGTCTTCTATATTTGGAAGTCCAAGATGCTCTTTCGGGGTAACGTAGCACAGCATCGAAGCGCCGTTGAACGCGGCGACGGCGGCCCCGATCGCGCTCGTGATGTGATCGTAGCCGGGCGCGATATCGCACACGACCGGACCGAGCACGTAAAAAGGCGCTTCAAAACACTCTTTTGCCTGACGGCGCATATTGTCGGCGATCTGGTCGAGCGGTACGTGGCCCGGTCCCTCGATCATGACCTGCGTTCCGTGCTCCCAAGCGCGTTTGGTCAGTTCGCCCATAACGGACAGCTCGCCGAACTGCGCTTCGTCGCTCGCGTCGTGGAGGCAGCCCGGCCGCATGCCGTCCCCAAGACTCCACGAAACGTCGTACGCCTTCATGATCTCACAAAGCTCGTCAAAATGTTCGTAGAACGGATTTTCCGCGCGGGGCGCCCCCATCCACTTCGCGGTCAGAGAACCGCCCCGGCTCACAATCCCGGTTAGCCGGGAATCGATGAGCGGAATATGCCGCTGCAGCAGCGCGCAGTGGATCGTCATGTAGTCGACGCCCTGCTTCGCCTGCTTTTCGACGCAGTCGAGAATATTCTGCGGCGTCATATCGAGAATGTCGTCGAGCTCCTCGCAAATCTGATAGAGCGGCACGGTGCCTACGGGCACGGTTACCGCGTCGATCATGCGAACGCGGAGCGCGTCGAGATCGGCGCCCGTCGAAAGATCCATAACCGTGTCGGCGCCGTATTTCGTCGCAATCTTAATCTTCTCCAGTTCGCGCCGAGCGTCGCCCGCGAGCGACGAAACGCCAAGATTCGCGTTAATTTTCGTCGACGCTTTGCGCCCGATCGCGATCGGATCGAGTTGCTTCGCCAAGTGGTTTTTATTCGCCGGAATAATCATTCGGCCGGCGGCAATTTCTTCGCGCACCGTCTCAGCGTCGAGTCGTTCTTTTCGGGCGACGATTTCCATTTCAGGGGTAATCTTACCCGCTCGCGCTTCGATAAGCTGCGTCATGGTCAACCTTCCGTTCTAAATTCTGTCTGCCGGCGTTCCGCGCCGGGATGATGTCGTAATAAGTCCGTGCAACGTATGGCGTTTTCGCGGCGCTTTTATCAGATCTTCGGCAAAGTTCCAATGATCTCGCTGAGATCGCTAATCCCTTCCTGCGCCATAATTTGAGGCATTTCTTCTATAATGCGGACCGTGACGTCCGGCGTATAGAAATTCGCCGTGCCAATCTGGACGGCGCTCGCGCCCGCGACGAGAAAATCAAAGACGTCTTCCGCGTTCGCAATACCTCCGATTCCTATAATGGGGATATTGACCGCGTCGGCGATCTGCTTAACGCAGCGCAGCGCGATCGGTTTAATCGCCGGGCCGCTATAGCCCGCGTATCCGTTGCCAATACGAGATTTCCGCTTGCGCCAGTCGATCGCCAGCCCGTAGCACGTATTGATCGCGGAGATCATGTCGGCTCCTTCCGCCTCCGCCGCTTTCGCCAAGTCGACGATACTCGTTACGTTCGGCGTGAGCTTAACGGACAGGGGCTTCGTGAGATATTTGCGCATCGCCTTAGTCATCGCGGCGCAATATTCCGGCGTCGCCCAGTCGTTGCGATGCTCGACGTTCGGACAGCTGATATTCATCTCGACCGCAGTCATGCCTTCGAGCGCGCTGAGCTTTTCGCCGAATTCCTGACATTCCTCCGGGGAGCCGGGCGCGGCGCTCACAAAGATCGGACAGCCCAAAGTACGCAAATACGGCGCCTTTTTTTCACAAAATTCGTCGAGCCCGTCGTTGTCCAACCCAATCGCGTTGAGAAGGCCGGCGGTCGTCTCGACGGTGCGCGGAGGCTTATTGCCCTGCCGCGGATTCTTCGTAACCGTCTTAGGCACAATTCCGCCAAGACGTGACACGTCGACAAAACGCGCCGCGTCTTTCGCGTAGCCAAACGTTCCGGACGCCGCCATAATCGGATTAGAAAGCGTGATCGGGCCGAGTTTCACCGAAAGAGTCATGGATCGTACCTTATCGCGTCAAACAAAATCACCGAGGATATCCGCGCGACAACTTATCGCGAATTTCTGCCGGCGCCAAATTATACTTCTCATAAAGATCGTAAAGCGAGAAAAGAATCGCGCGAACGTCGCTGTGAAAATTCCGGAGCAGATCCGCGACCCGCTGATTCGAAAGATTCACGTCGTAATCGTCGAGAAGACGGTCCAAAAGCGCGCTGAGCGTTTCAAAGGAAGGCTGCGTATGGAACAGGACGGGAATCCCAATCGCCGGGGTGTGCGACGTGATCAGCAGTCCAAGTCGGTTCATACGGCAGAACGTTCGCAGGATAATCCGATTGACGTACGAAAGCTGCTCAAAACCGTCGAAAAATACAACCTTCTTTTCAAAAAAAGAACGTCTCTTTTCGAAATTCAGACCCTCCAGCGTCGGTATCGCAAGCCGCCTGTCACGCGACGTTTTAAGCGCGGGAAAGTTCGACGCCGGTTCCACGCGCACGTCGTCGTACTCCTCCTCGTCGTCGCCCGACTCGCTTGGCTCGGCGGGTTCGTCGACGCCGGGCGCGATTCCGGGAAACGGCGCGAACGGCACGGAGGACTGTTCCTCGCCGAAACGCGCGCTTTCGATTCCGCCGCTCACGCCGCCGCGCTTACCGTTCGTCAGGCCGAAATTCCCGACCTCGTTAAAGCCCAAGACGCCTTTGTTCCGGCTCTTGCGTTCTTCGCTGAACTCGCGGAAATTCTCGACCGCGGGCGTTCGCAAGAGCGTCATAAGGGGCGTTTCGATCTTCTGATCCGATTCCGTTTCCGACCGTTCTGAATCCTCCGACCCTTCTGTTTCATGCGGCTCTTCGTTCCGCTCGGCCGCGCCGTCCTTCGCCAATTCGCCGCCCTTTTCCGGCCCGTCAGACGCGGAGGTCTCGGCGCTCGGCGCGTCCTCAGGACGGTCGGGAACGCGAAACTCTAACTCTTCTTCCTGTTCTTCGGGGACCGGCTCGGCGTCGTCGGGCATGAATTCGCGCGCGACCGCGCGGCGCTGCTCGAGATAATCTTTCTGAGAAACGACCGGCGGAGGAAGCAGACACTGCGTCGGCAGAAAGTTCGGCGCCGCGCGCAAAAACTTTTGAAGCTCAAACCAAAAGACGTCGGGCAAAAAACTCTGCTGATCGTGCAGTTCCCACGAGAAAATTTCGTATCCGCGTTCGAGAAACACGGTACGAAGCGAATAGAGAAGCGTCGTCTTGCCGCTCCCGTGATTGCCGACAATTTGCCCGCGGCACGAATGAGACTCAAATTTATCGACGAGAAAGTTAACGCCGACCTTATGCCGAAGCTGATCTTCCCCCAAACCGAGATTGCGCGTGAAATACTCCTCGAATTTCGCGGGATGCGCCGACTTCAACTGCCGCATATAGGCCGCCTCAAAAAAATAAGGCGTCTTGCCCGGCGCGGTGTAGCACGTCGAAAACGGGTTGCTCTTAGGGAATTTCGGAGAAGGATTGGACATTCGTACGCGGTTTCAGGTATCGGGAAGGTTTCGCGATTGGGGGATCGCGGAGAATCAACGCTCCTCGTACAGACTGACGGTCAATACAGTTCCGGGTCGGAACACAGCTTCAGCGCGCGCATATCGGGCAGATCGCCGAGCCGGAAAGGCGTCTCGTCGACGAGTTGCTTGCCGCTCGAAAGGAATGCGCGCGCGTGCGCGTACCAGCGGAGTTTGATTAGGCAGCCGTCGTAGCTCAAAGGGCTCTTCGGCAGGACGGAGCTGAACCGGTTCGGTCTGAGAGGATCGAGCCATCGGTTCTCTTCGTCGTTTGTCAGACGCCAGAACTCGTGAACCCCGACGTCTTCGTTCCCTTTCCCTTCGGTGCGCCACAGAATCGACACCTCGACCGCCTCGACGGGAGAGCTGTAGATTCCCGAGAGCGAAAAACTGCCCGCAAGCGTCTCGCCGGGGTAATACAGCCGCGCTCCGCGGCCGTCGAGCCAAATCTCTATCTGTTCCGAAGGCGCCCCGGGCGACTGCGAAGGCGGCGGCGTTTTTTGCACGTACATAGCGACCTCCAGTCTCCTCCCGGCCTAAGGGCCGAACATGCGTAAAAACGAATCAAACGACAGGCGCGCGCCGATTTCTGTCAGGGCGCGGCGCGCCCTACCGGCTATTGTACATTCCCGGTCGCGTGAGTCAAGTTGCGAAAAGAACGCGGCCGCGATTATGCCCCCTGAATTGCCGGTATATTCGTTATAATCTTACATGCGCTCAATCCCCGTTGCGCCCACCGAACCGAAAAGCAAACAGACCGGGAAGGACGCCCTTCTCGGTCTGTGAAAGCCGCCGTTCCTGTAAGCGCCGCATTAGGGAATCACGACAAACCGAAACCCGACGTAAGGGCTTTTCCGGTCGTGGTTATAGAACCCGCGATTCGCGACGCGGCATTCGTACGGCTTACTGTCCCAGCATCCGCCGCGGTCGACGCGCACGTTGCCCGGACATTCTTCCGGAGTCGCGCCCGTCGGATCTGTCGCCGACTCCTTGGTAAACGCGCCGTACCGGTCGGAGCACCATTCCCAGAGATTCCCGCAAGTGTCGTAAAGGCCCCACGCGTTCGGTTTCTTCGTGGCGACGTCGTGCGTTCCGCGGTAATCCTCGTCCCCATACCAAGCCGCTTCGTCAAGCGTTAAGCCGGCGTAGATTTCCGAGGAACCGGCGCGCGCCGCGTATTCCCACTGCGCTTCCGTAGGCAGTCCAACGGCCGCGCCCTCGGGCGCGTTCGTCTTCTCGCGGAACTTCGCGCAAAACGCGGCGATCTCTTCGAGACCGACCGAATCAACCGGCTTGCAATCACCCTGCCACTTGCTTGGATTCTCGCCCGTCAGGCCGCGCCACATCTTCTGAGTCGTTTCCGTCTCAAGAATCCAGAAACCGCGCGTGAGCGTTACCGAATGCTGCGTCTCGTAACTGTCGCGTTCAGGCTCGTCTTCGGGGCTTCCGATCATAAAGGTCGCCGCGGGCGCCCACCTGAAAGCGTACTCGACCCCGTCGACCGCGACAACGCGCCGCTCGCCCGCTTCCTTACCCGGCTCGTAGACAGAGCCGTCCGCGGCGTTCGCGGCCCCCCGTACGGCAAAGAGCGCGGCGGCAAGGCAAAGAACCGTAAAAGCGCAGAAGCAAAACCGTTTCATATCAAACCTCCGTTTACATTTCCGGCGCGTCAGTCGATCGACCAGCGCGCGGCTCGCAGTTTCGCGAACCAGCCTTCCTGAACTTCGTACCATACGGTATAGAGCGACCCGTCGTCCAGTTGAACCGTCGACGGATAGCCAATATCGCCCGACTTGCCTTCCGCGTAGACCGTCATTTCTTCGGACCACGTGTCGCCGTTATCGTCGCTCACGCGCGCCTTAACGCCAAGCGGCGCGCGGCGATAGCCGTACGTCATGAGGAGCCGGCCGTCCTTGAGCTTCATGAGGAACGACGGAATGCCCCACACGCCGATCGCGCGCGGCTTTGTCCACGTCGCGCCCCCGTCCTTCGAGACCGTCTGCAAGTTCTCGTCCGGATTATTCTGGTTCCCGTTGCGGATCTGAGCGACGATTCGCCCGTCGTCCGCCTCGACCGCGTGAAGCTCGTAATAGCCGCGGATATCGTCTCCGTCGCGCGGCTCGAGATACCCTTTGATCTGCCACGTTTGACCGTCGTCCTCGGAAACGCTCGCGCCGACGCGGTGTTCCGGCGTAACGAGCTCGTCCCCGACATAAAGGAGCGTTCCGTTCGAGAGCTGGATCGGGCCGTGCGGACTGTTGAACGGCGTCGCGTACCGTTCAGACCACGTTACGCCGCCGTCCGTCGAACGGAACATCCAGCAGCCAAGATCGCTCTTTTTCTGCTCGTCGGATATCCGGTTGCACACGCGCATCCATTTATCGAACCGGCCGTCCGACCAGATTTCGGGACGTCCCTTTCCCTGGTCGCGCAAATTCTTCTCTTCCATGACCATATCGACGAAGCCAATCGACGTAAAGGTCGTAACGAGAATCGTTCCCTTGTCGGTAACGCATATGCCCGCGTCCCGGTCGTCGATCGGAGAGTCGTAGATTACCTGAGGATACGTCCACGTCGCGCCGTTATCGTGCGAACGGAAGAGCTCGACGCGCCCGAACGGACACACATGCCCTTCCCGGCCCCCCGACGTTACGACGAGGAGTTCGTTTCCGCGTTTAGCGACCGTCGGCCAACCGTAATAGCAGTCGCCGGGAAAGCTAATCGTCTTCGTTTCGAGAATCTCATATTTCGGCGTCGCGCTCGCGCCATACGCAACTTTACCGATAAACGGAGCTGCAAACGCGCCGAGAACGGCCGCCGACGTTCCGCGCGCAAGAAATTCGCGGCGGTTGTAAGTTCGTGCTGACATAAAAAACGACCTTGTCAAAAGAGGAATCGGAACGGCGCGCGCCTTATCGCCAAATGGGTCAAGCGCTCGCCGCCGTTAAAGTTAAGCGGCCCGCGCTTGCGTCAGGACAGAGTCCAGCGCGCCGCGCGCAGCTTCGAGCGCCCTTCCATGAGTTCATACCACAGCGTAAAGAGCGACCCGTCGTCAAGTTGGACG
>CAMNJU010000005.1 GCA_946541595.1 uncultured Planctomycetales bacterium | reverse complement strand
AAAGCGCAAGCTGAAGATCGCGGTCGAATTCGAGTTTTTCCGTTTGAATCGTTTTGCCGGAATCGATCAGCGTTTCGTAAAGCGACGCTTCGTCTGAAAAACGGCCGAGCGAATCCGCTTTCGAAAGGATCTCGAGCGAGCGATTCGTCGCGTTCCAAGCCGCGTTACGAATCGAATAATCAGTGACGCCGACGAGCGACGTCGCGCAGGAATACCAGATTGAACTCCTTGTCTCCTCGTTGATTAAATATTCGTCGATTCGCGCGGACCGCGACGAAAGGCTGGTTTCAATCTGAGAAATAAGTTCGGACGAATAGAGTTCGCTCGTCGCGGTCTCGTTCGCCGCGATCGCGGAGGCGGCGGCGTTTTGAAGGGATCGAACGTTTTCGACGTTATCGCATTCGGCGACGCAGTTCGTCGTCGCGTTCGAAGTCAGGTAATTGCGATAAGCGACGGCGGCGGCGATATCGGCGGTCTTTTGCGCGCTCGCGGACGTCTGAACCTGCGCGACGTAGGCGCTCGACTCCGCCAGATCCCGCGTTTGCGACAGGGCGTAAAGCGAATCGACGTAAGTTCCCCAATCGGACGGAGTCGACGCGTTGTTTTTCCAAGCGGTTACCGCGGTTCGAACGGCGCTCCAAGCGGCGGAAACCGCCGTTTGCGAGGCGGAGGCGATCGCGTTTCGATACGTTTCGTCCGCGCCCGCCAAGCCGTTGTCCGGCCCGCCCGCGTAGAACGCGTAAATTGCGTTTGCGACAGCGATCTCGTAATCCTTGCCGAGCTGCGACGCGTCTTGGGCCAGTTGCGCCAAACGGTCGTTGCGGGCTGTTTCGAACGCCTCTTTGGCGTCCGCGAGCGCCGAATCGCGACGCGCCTGCGCGAGCGCAGTCTGAATTTGCGTTTCCGCGTTCAACGCCAGCTCTTTTTGCGAACGCTGCGCGCCCAGCTGCGCCCAGCCTTCTTCTTTACGTCTTCTTTCCTGAAGCTCGCAAAGTTCGCACGCGTTCGAATGACCGTAATAGCCGCAGTTCGAGTCGTGCGCGTCGTAACGATGCGCGTTGTAATAATTTATAATTGACTGATCTTCCGTCGAATACCAAGACGAAATTTCGGCGGTTTGCGCGGCGCGTTGGGCTTCAATCGCGGCAAAATCGCGTTGATACGCCGCTTGAATCGCCTGATATTCCGAGGAGTCTTCCCAAGTTTGCGCTTGAAGAGCCGCAAATTCGTCGGCGCTGCGCGAATATTCGCGGCTGTAATCGTTCCATGCGGCGCCGACCGCCGCGTCGTAAGCGTCGCGAAGCGTTTGATAGGTCGACGTCCAGACGTCCTGCGCGCTGCGAACCGCCTGGTCGTAAGCGTCGGAGACGGCGTCGAGCGCGCGAAGAAGCGCGACGTCCTGCGACAAATCGATCCCTTCGCCGTCGAGCGTCGGAAACGCGATCTCCGGAATCGGAGATCTGCGCAAAACGTCCCAGTCGCTTTGCGAGCCGACGGCCAACTCCGCGCGCGCGTTTGCCGTCGGTTCGGGCGTCGTCTGGTAATCGAACTCCTGCGTCGGCGGCGAGTAAGAGAACGCGTCGGGCTCTTCGGTCGGATCGTAGTCAAATATCCTTTCCGCAGACGCGATAAACGATTCGAATCGGACTATCTCCGAGATCGACGCGTCCCCCGTCAGCAGCGGAACCGGGACTTTGTCCGTTTGATTCGCGGCCGGGGCGTTAATCCACGCGTAAACGATCGAAAAACCGTCTTTAATCCGAACGTTCGCTTCGGCGAGCGCGAAGAGAATCGAAGAACGCGGGATTCTGCCGAGCTCGTCGGGCGACAGGGCCGCGTCGGGCGTTCCGTCGTAATCGTAATCGAGCGCGACCGTCAGATACGAATACGGCCCGGTATAGTTTCCAACTTGCAAATAGGGCTCGTACTCGACGTCGTCGACAAAATACAATTTGAGCGTCGTCGCTCCGAGCGCCGACGCGGCGTTGTAATACGAGGTCGGGATCGTTTGCCAGCCTTGACTCGACGGACGCGTCGTTCCGTCCCCGAGTTCGTCGACGACTCGGACGTAGAGCGTCGAACGCGTCGGCGCGGCGTAAAACGCGAAATCGTCTCTTGAATTCGGAGTCGTTTGGCCGTCGGCGATTCCGTCGCCGTCAAGATCGTATTCGACAAAATAAGAGACGACCCCTTCGCCCGGCGCGACCGAGCCGCTGATCCTGCGTTCGTAGTAATTTGAATTCAAACGATCGCTCGACTCGTTCTTCCAGCCGAGTACGACCGATTCGGTCGCGGCGCGGCAGAGAAACGACGTCGTCGTCCAGCCGCCCCAGACGGTCGTGTTCGTCGCTTCGTCCCAACGTCCGACGCGCGCGCGAATTGAAACGTTTGTCTCTTCCGACGACGAAACGATCGACGTCGGAACCCAGCAAAATTCGCCCAAAGGACCAACGGATCCGACGTGCGATCCGGAACCGCCCGAAAGAATCTCATATTCGACGCAAAGATTCTCAAAGCCCGTCTCCGAACTCGCGACCCCGGAGACGCCCGTCGAATACGTCGTCTTGTTTCCTTGCGAATCGAACAGAAACGTCGACGGCCCAAACTCGCGAATCGTCGGCGCGGCGGGCTGCTGGGCCGCGACGAGCGTTAACGCGACCCCCTGCCAGACGCCCGCGACTTCCGTTCCGGCGCCGGAATCCCAACGCGCCGCGCGCACGCGAACCGTATAAGAGCCCGGCGTCAATTCCGGAGTAAAAGCAAATTCGCCCGACGCGTTCGTTCGGGTCCAGCCGTCGGGCGCGCCGTCTCCGTCCACGTCGTATTCGACTAAAAGATCGGAAACGCTCTCGAAGTCCGAGCCGCCGAGCCGACCGCGAATCGTCGCGTTCGCGGTAACGCCGTCCCCATACGAGCCCGTGTCGTCCGCAAGGCGAAGATCGAGCCACGAAGGCGCTGAAACGGAAATCGCGACATGATTGAACGAAACGACCTGAGGCGTTCCGAGCTGATAGGTTCGCGTTATAGGATTCCATTGCGAAGCGACGACCGTAACCTGAACCTGACCCAACGCTAAACCGCGCGGCTCGTACGAAAACGTTCCGGCCGAATCGGTCGTCGTACGACCGACGCACGCCTCGTCGACGTAGAATTCGACCGTAATTCCGCCGAGCTCGCCCGTCGAACTTATCGTTCCGGAAATCGTCGCGTCGGAAGAGGCCAAGCCGAGCCCGTCGGTCGGATTCGCAAGCGCGGCGGACGCGACCGACGCGGCGGCAAACGTCGGACGAACGAACGTCGCCGAAAAATACGACCAGGAAGACGCTCCGACGTAATCGCCGACGAGCTCGTCGTAGAAAAGAGGACGCGTTTGAACGTTGAAGCTCGCGCTGGAACTCGTTACGTCGTAAAGACCGTCGATCGTAAACGTTCCGGCCCAATAGAGATTCGCCGCTTCCTCGTCGACGTTAAGCTCGGCGTCGAGCGCGCCGAGAACAAAACTCGGCGTCGACCAGTCGTACGAGGACGAG
Source organism: uncultured Planctomycetales bacterium (assembly GCA_946541595.1). GTDB lineage: Bacteria > Planctomycetota > Planctomycetia > Pirellulales > Thermoguttaceae > RUG369. The sequence continues at coordinate 38,542 of CAMNJU010000005.1, read as the reverse complement.
AGCTTCCAACGGTATTCGAACGCGACGCTGAGGTCTGACGCATAAGAACCGGAAACTTTAAACGAAGGGGTCGACGTCGTCGACGAATTCGAGCCCGGCTCCAAAAGAGAAACGCTCGAACTGGCGTAAATCGACGCGGGCGCGTAATTCATCGTCGTCGTCGCGGACGCGCCGAAAATCGGCGAGCCGTTCGCCGGACGATAGACCGCGCGCGCCGTCAGCGTTCCGCTAACGACTCCCCCGACGGCCGACAAGCCCTTGGGAACAAACGTAAAAGCGCCGTTTTCGTCCGTCCAGGCGGAGCCTAATACGACCCCGCCGCAGGAAATCTCGACTTCGCAGCATGCGCGGCCAAGTCCGGCGAGAACGCCCGAGAGCGCGGGCCCGTTCTCCCCGCTCGTCTGAAAAGCAAAGGACGAAACGGTCGGAAGCTGCGGCGTTACGGAAAGCGTCGTCCAAGAACCGTAGACGTCCGTCTTATACGTCGAATCGTACGCTCCGGCGCGAACTTGAATCGTCGTCGAGACGCCGTAGTCGAATCCAAACGGGAGCGAAACGCTAAACGACGACGAAGAAATCGTACGCGTCGTTCTATTGGCGCCGGAAACAATTTCGATTTGCCGCGTTCCCGAACCGCCGACAGAACCGTTTAAAACCACCGAGCCGGGCCGCGTCCACCCCCCGTCCAAACCTTCGGAAACGCTCAAATTCGACACGCTCAAGGAGCCGACCGGTTCCGGAACGAGCGTGTACGCGAACGCGTTCCACGAGCCGGTCGACACGACCGCGCCGACGTCGTCGTAATGAACGAGTCGATAGCGAACGGAAACGTTCGCAGAGCCCGAGGTCGGACGTGGCCAGGAAGAATCGACCGTTCGCGGATCGAATTCAAACGATTCCCCGGAGACGTAAAGCGACGCGACGCCGTCAGGAGCCGAATCGGCGTCCAAATCGAATTCGACGTCGACGCGGCCGCGCGCCAAGTTCCCTAAAACGGTTCCCGTCAATATCGGATTGAACGTGATTTTATCGGTCGCGTCGGCGCCGGAATCGTACAGCAGCGCGGTGCCGTCGAGCGTCGGCGCCGTATACGGCGCGGCCGCGCCGGTCAGCGCGAAACTAAAATTCGGTACGACAGGGTCGCTCGTCGGTATCGAGATCGTTCCGTTGAGCGTTCCACGCGCCGTCCATTTGACGGTAAAGACGCGCTCTTCGTCAGGCGCGAGCGACGTCGGAAACGATCCGACAAGCGCGGCGTCCGTCGGAAGGGAAATCGAAGACGCGTCGAACGTCAGCGTTTCCGAGCCGAGGTTCCGAATTGTAAAGCGTCGGAAGACCGTTTCGCCGCGCCGAGGATCGACGTAGTCCCCGAACGCGTCTTTTTCGAACGATTTCAACGTGATCGAAGACAAGCCGGGAACAAGAGCCGTCGGGCTCCCTTCGAGCGCTATTTCAACGGCCGCGGGCGACCCGACTTTAACGCGGCGCGTTAACGTCGACGTCTCCTTGCCGTCGGCGATCGATACGACCGCGTCGAACCACCCGGACGACGCGTAACTGTGAGACGCGGAAAACGTCTTCGCGTTGAAAACGAGCGGAACGGGAAGCGCGCCGGGCGCTTCGTCGCCGAACAAAATCGTTCCCGTCCAAGTGTCGGAACCCGGATCCGCAAACGAGCCGGAAATCGTCGCCGTCGCGCCCGGAGCGACGGAAAAGGGGAACGTCAACTCGATTTGCGGCGCGACGTTGCGAATCGTCGCCGACGTCGACGCGACCCAACTTGCCGCGCCTCGACTGACTCGCGCCGAGATTGAACAGCTCTGCTCGGGAACGGTCGCGGTCGTTCCGAAAGCGAGATACGTCGTCGACGAACCCGTCTCCGAGCCGCGGCTTGCGTCGGGCCCCGCCTCGCCGAAAATTCCGTCTCCGTCTAAATCCCAATCGACCGTCCAGCCCGCTGATTCCAAATCGGCGAACGCGCACAAAGGCGCAGAACCGTTCTCCGGTACGACGTAAGGTCCGCCCGTCGGATCGAGATCGTCGTCCAAGAGGTAAATCGTCGCGGAAGACGACGCGCCAACGACGTAAGGAAGTTCCGAGCCGTAATAATAGTAGTCGTCGCGCGCGTAAAGAGTCGCGACGATCGTCTCCGTCGGTTCTTTAAGCTGATCGTTCGACGGCGTTAGCGTTACGTCGACGTAGGTCGAACCCGACGGTATCGACGCGACGCCGGAAAGACTATAGTAGTCGGATCCGTTCGAAGCTGTTCCGGTCGTAGTATAGTAGACGTTCAACGCCGAACTTGCGTCGCCCGTTCGCGTGATTCGAAACGTTCCGACGTCGCTCGGCTCGCCCGACGACGTTTCGCGCGCCAAAGGATCGAGCGCCACGATCTCGACGACGATACGATTCTCGTTGTCGTCGATAAACGCGCTCGCCGCGTCAGACGCTCCCAACCCGTACTGAACGCTCGAATTGTAATAATTGAACGCGCTGGGAACGCAGTCTAAAAGCTGAAGAACGACCGACTCGCGGTCTTCAATAGAAGAATCGTCGATCGGAGAGAGCGTCAACGTCGCCGAGGCCGCGTTCGACGGTATCGAAATACAGCCGTAAGGCGCGGAAAACGTCCCGGTCGAGACGGTATAGTCGACGCCCGGATTCGCCTCGCCCAAGAGCTCGTAATAAACGGTCGTCGACTGCGACAAGTTCGTCCCGCCGCTTCGCGTCAGCGTAAAAACGATCGGATTCGACGGCGTTCCCGACGACGTCTCCGCGCCCGCAGGGTCCGTCGCCGAAACTTCGACCGACCAGGAGTCGGAGTCCGCGATCGCCGCCGTCGCCGAGCCCGCTTCCCCAACCGCATACTGGAACTCAAGGGGCGGAGAAAGCGCGCCGGGCGAACGGTCGAGAATCGTCAAGACGACCGTTTCGTCGGCTTCGTAAAGTCCGTCGCCGCGCGGCGTCAAGGTTAGCGTCGTCGAGGTCGAATTCGCGGGTATCGTCGCGGAGCCGTAATCGTAGGCCGCGTTGTAAGAACCGCCGGAAAGGGAATAGTCGCTCGAATAATAAGAACTTGAATACGCCGCAGTTCCGGAAAGACGATAATAGACGGTCGTCGACTGCGAAAGATTCGTTTCGCCGCTTCGCGTCAGCGTGAAAACGATCGGATCGGAATTTGCGCCGGACGGCGTTTCCGCGCCCGAAGCGTCGGTCGCTGCGACCGTTATCGCCCAGCCGTCGTCGTCCAAAATCGTTCCGGCCGCCAAAAAGTCGGCGCCAAGCGCGTAATCGGATCCGCTCGCGCCCGTCGGCTTGTTCAAGAGGAAAACGCCGACCGTTTCGGTCGGTTCGAGTCTCGCGTCGTCGACGACGTTGAGCGTCAGATCGACGTAAGACGAGTTCGCGGGTATCGTCGCCGTGCCATACCCGGCCGACGTATTGTAATTCGCGCCCGATAAATTGTAGTCGCTCGACACGAGCGCCGAACCGTTCAGCCCAAACCATACGGTCGTCGAGGTCGAAAAGTCGGTCTCGCCGGAACGAGAAAAGCGAAAGACCAGCGGATTCGACGGCGCGCCATAGCCCGTCTCCGCTCCTTCAGAATCGACCGCCGTAACGTTGAGCGTCCAGGCGTCGTTGTCAAAGATCGTCGCCGTCGCGCTCGAAGAGAACCCCGCGTTGTAAAAACTCGACGGATTCGACACGACCTCGAACGCCGCGCTTTCGGTCGGCTCCCAAAGAGAATCGTTGATCGGACGAAGTTGAATCGTCGCGCTCGTTTGACCCGCCGGTATTTGAACATGGCCGTAATATCGGTTCGTTCCGCTAATTGAACTTAAACTGACGACTTGAGAATTCGCGTTGTAAAGCGTGTAATCGATATTGGGAGTCGCCGATCCCCCGACTTCAAATCGAACGGTCGCAGGAGAAGAAAGATCGAGAGAGCCGGTCCGCGTCAGCGTAAACGCCGCGTAGTCCGACGACGACTCGGACGCGAGCGCGTCGCTCGCCGTAACGTCGATCGACCAGGAATTTGCGTCGACGACGACAATTGTCGCGCCGACGCCCGATACGTCGTAATCGTTCGATTCAAGAAGCGTTAACGCCGCGCTTTCACGCGTCTCCTGCAGCGCGTCGGAAAGCGCCTGCAATTCCAATTCGACCGACGTCGAACCCGCCGGAATCGTCGCCGAGCCGATTGTCTCGTACTCGCCGAGCTCTTGATTATAGACCGACGTCGGCGTTACATAGCTCGACGTCGTTACGTTATAAAGAAGATAATCAACGCTCCAAGCAGCCGTTCCAGAAAGCTTAAACGAGACGGGAAGCGCGTCCGGCGCCGACTCCGCGCGCTCGATTCGCCAGATTCCAACGTCAGAGGTCGAGCCCTCGTAGGAAACCGCGTCGAGCGCCGCAACGCCCGCCGACGCCGTCAGAAGATTACGTTCTTCCAACGTCTCCATACGCAAAAGACGACTTTCAATCGCATTATTCCGCGAGGCGCGGACTTTGCGAGCGCCAAACAGTTTTTGTAAAACCGAAGCGTTGCGAAAGGAAATCATAACAGGGCTCCTTGGGGCGAACAGTGACGAATCTATCGCATATCCAGCGTATTTACCTTTGCGTATAACGGAGAAACGATCATGCGGTCGTTTCAAAATACGAGACTGCCGAAATAAATTCGCGTCAAGTCTCGAAAGATAAAGAAATACAACGTCCGCGCGCGAACGTAAAAAACAAACGTCCTCTCAAAAAAGAGAAACGAGCTGTTCTCAACTCGTGAATTGTTTTTAACAAGGATTAATATCAAAGTCAAGAAATTCATAAGAAAAATTTCAAATTTTATAAGAAATTTCCGGTTCGGTTCTTCAGCCGCATAACGCCGATCAAAGAAATAAACGCGATTGGCGACGAAAAAAAATGCTTTAAGATTCTTTCAAGGAATATCGTCAGGGCCGGCGCCGAGGTTATTCAAAAGAAAATGATTCGCTTGCGCGTTTTTAGCGCTGGGCGCTTGAGAAAATGATAAAAGTACAGTCAATAATGTTACCCGTAATATTAAAGGAAGATCGACATTTTTCTCACTCTGTTCGCAACTCTGAAGTAAAATTCCCAAACAATAAAACACATCTTTTATAATACCAATAAGTTACCAACCCATTGCATGTACAACCCCACACAATCCAACAAGTAAATGAAAATGTGGAATAGGCGCTTGATTTTCAGTTGAAAACAGAAATAATAATACTCGTTAGTCGTTCAGCCGACGCCGTTTGCTCTTCGCCTTCTCTCGATAGCGAACCGATCTTAGAACGGTCCACGCGGCTCAATGCGACGATTCCTCCACGCGTCTACACAACGCACACCCTTATAATTTGGAGAATTTACTTATGAAACGTTTTCTCACGGTCGCTTTGGTCGGCCTCTGCGTCGCCTCTTATGCTTCCTTCGTTTCCGCACAAGACGATCACGAATTCCGTGGCGGCGATTTCCGTATGGGAATCGACTGGGCGGAACCGCCTATCGTTACTCCCGGCGAAACCCCGCGCGACGCGCCGTCCGACGCGATCGTCCTCTTTGACGGCGCCAATCTGGACGAATGGGAAGGAGGAGACTGGGACGTCGCCGACGGCGTCTTGACTTGCAAGCCGCGTTCCGGCTCGATCGTTACGAAGAAAAAGTTCGGCAGCTGCCAGCTTCACGTCGAATTCGCCTGCCCGCCCGTCACGGATCCCAACGCCACGGGGCAAGGCCGCGGAAACAGCGGTATTTTCCTCATGAATCACTATGAACTCCAGGTTCTTGATTCCTATGAAAATCCCACGTATTTTGAAGGTCAGTGCGGTTCGATCTACAAGCAGTTCCCGCCGTACGTGAACTGCGTTAAGAAACCGACCGAATGGCAAACCTACGATATCATCTTCACCCGTCCGATTCTGCGTACGGAAAAAGATGAAAACGGCAACGAATTCGTCGCCGAAGTCATTCGTCCCGCGTACATCACCGTTCTGCTCAACGGCTGCGTCGTTCAGAATCACTGGGCGATCAAAGGCGACACCTTCTTCCATCGCACCCCGCAGTACCAGCCGCATGCCGATCGCGAACCGATTTCCATTCAGGATCACAACAACACGACCAAATTCCGCAACATTTGGATTCGTGAGATTCCGGATTCCAATGTCGTTCCGTGCCAAAACCACATGAACTATTACAACTGATACTCGTTCAGTTTCGCGGCAGTATATGAAGACGCCTTGACGCTCTCGCGTTGGGGCGTCTTCCCTTGTTCATTAAGCGCTCAAACTACCGCCGCCCTTTTCTTTCTCTTTTGCTAAAACTCCTACGCTTTCCATCTTGTCTATTCTACGAATATTCTACTTCTCATATTCCGCTCAAATAAACTCAAGATTCGTGTTTTTCGTTCAACTTGAGAAAATCTGAAGAAAAAGTTAAAAATTTTCAGTTTCTAATAAAGAGTCCGAATGTAGGGACGATAACGTAATTAACGGACAGATAGAATTTGTCTATTTTGCCGTTTACACTTGTTTAAAAAAACACTATCGTATGCTTGCAAGTTGAAAAAAGCATACCTCGGCTTTTGCCGCTAAGACTTTTCATTCAACTTTTCGGAATTAAGTCGTTTAATCGGACAGGGACAATCCAATGAATCGACACCTAACCCTCAAAACACTCGTCATAAGCGTGTTACTTGGCGCGGTAATGGCAGGATGCCAACCGCAACAGCCAAAATTCCTCCATCCGCGAGGAAACGCTCAGAGCAAGTATATTGCTCAGCAAACTAAAATCGAATATCCGGACGAATGCGTGCCGTCGCTTGACGACGTAAGGAACACGCTCGCCCCTTTAACGCTGGATAATCCTGATCCGAAAGAAGAATGGCTTCTCTCACTGGACGAAGTGCGTCAAATGGCTTTGGAAAACAGCAAAGTCCTCCGCCAACTCAGCGGCGTAAACTTCGGACCGAACGGAATTAGCGGCACCCCCACCCTTCTCCTTGCCTCTCCCGGCGCGGCCACGACCGTTTGGGATCCGGCAATTGTTGAATCGAATCCGAGCGCGGGCGTTCAAGCGGCGCTTTCCGCATTCGACGCGGTCTGGAACACGACGTCCTCTTGGCAAAAGGCCGACTTGGGGCGCAACTACACGCCTTCTTACCAAGACAGCGTAGGCACTCGCTCCGATACGGGCACGTTCCAAAGCACATTGTCGAAGACCGTCGCCACGGGCGGAAACGTTTATGCGAGCGCGGGCTTTGGCTACGACTGGAACGACGCGAACAGTCGGCTCTGGCGATCGGCGTGGACCAGCTATGTTGAAGCCGGTTTCACCCAACCGTTATTCCGCGGCGCGGGAGTCGAATTCAACCGCATCGCCGGCCCTAACGCCCAGATGGGTTACAGCAACGGCGTCGTCATCGCGCGCATCAATACGGATATCGCGCTCGTCGATTTCGAGATGGGCGTTCGCAATACGCTCCAAGACATTGAAGAAACCTACTGGAACCTCTACTTCGCTTATCGCAATCTAAGCGCGGCAGTCGCCGGTTACGAAGCGGCTCTCAAATCCTGGCGCAACGTTTCCGCGCAGCAGGGTATCGGTCGTGAACAAGGTATCGTTCAGAACGTAGCGCAGGCTGAAAAGAACTATCAATCGTTCAGAGTCTCCGCGGAAGAAGCTCAGAGCAACCTCTACAAGACGGAACAAACGCTCCGTTATATGATCGGTATCGCGCCGTCCGACGGCCGTCTCATCAAGCCGACCGACGAACCCACGGTCGCTAAGGTCAAGTACGTTTGGGACGAAATTGTCGCCGAAGGTTTGGCTCGCGCTCCTGAACTCCGCAAACAGAAGTGGACCGTCAAAAAACGCGAACTCGAACTCATTGCGCAGCGCAACTACCTCAAACCGCAAGTCGACTTGGAAGGTCTCTACCGTTTCCACGGAATCGGACACGACCTCATCGATTCGAGCAATAAGAAAAGCAACGCCTTCGGCAGCATGACAAAGGGCGACTATCAGAACTGGGGTCTTGGGATCACCACGTCGGTCACGCTCGGTTTCCGCCGTGAAATGGCCGCCGTCCGCAACGCGGAACTCGCACTGGCTCGCGAACGTGCAATCCTGCAAGAGCAAGAGCTCGAACTCGTGCACAACCTGAGCGATCTCTACCGCGACGTTGAACGTTACTACCGACTCATCGAAGATTACCTTGCCGTTCTTCGCGCCGCTCGCAAGCAAGTTCGCGCCGTCGACGCCTCCTTCTTGCTCAATAAAACGACGCTGTACGAAGTTTTGCAGGCGCAACAGGAACTCGCCGACGCGGAAACCCGTTACTATCGCACCGTAATCGACTACAACGTCGCGATCGTCAACTTGAACTACCGCAAAGGTTCCTTGCTTGAATACAACGGCGTAACCCTTGCCGAAGGTCCTTGGCCCAATAAAGCTTACTTCGACGCTTGGCGCAGAGCGCGCGAACGAGACGCCGGCAAATACGTCAACTACGCGTTCACGTCGCCGCAAGTCGTAAGCCGAGGCGCGTATCCGCAAATCCAAGGTACGGATCCTACCGTTACTACCGCTGTTCCTTACGACGTCCAGAATTCACAGGCTCCCGCAACTGCTCCGGAAAGCCAGCCTTTCCAGAACTACCAGTCGACGAATCCTGTCGGAAGCTACCAATCCGGCCTTCCGGAAATCTTGGAACCCGCGCCTAACGCGTTTTGATCCGAGGTAGTCTATCACGAATTGTCCCAGAGGGGGGGTCGAAAGGCCCTCCTTTTTTTATCTCTCGCCGCGGCGCAATCGCTTCTTTGCATTTCTTTTAAAAGAGCCACGCAAGTTTCCGTTAAGAAAAAATTTCTCTCTTTTCAAATTGGATAACGGCGCTACAATACATGAGCTTAGGTTACTTGCATATTTTTGGCGCTGCGAACGCGCTAAATGAACGCATCCGCGTTATTACGGCAGGCGTGAACTCTCTAGTTCCCACCGCAGTCTCTAAGAAAGAAAGATCTGAAATGGAACCTTATTACAAACTGGGCGAGTTGGCCAAATTCTTAAAACGCTCCGAGAAAGAATTAACAAAGTTGGCCGAAAACGGAAGCCTAAAGGGAAGAAAAGTGCAGGGCGAATGGGTCTTTGGGAGTCAAGACATTGTTCTGTGGATGGAGCAGGCAATGATTCGAATGACCCCGGAGGAAACGTCTAAATTTGAGGACGCCGTTGTCCGTGCCGACTTGGAAAAGGAAGAATTCACGCTCAGTGAAATGCTCTCCCCTGAATCTATTGAACTCGAATTCCCGGCAAGAACCAAACCGTCCATTATTAACGAGATCGTAAAATTAGGCGAACGCGTCGGTAAACTTTGGGATCCCGAAACAATGGCTCAAGCTCTGCGTGAACGAGAAGAAAAGGGGTCGACCGCAATGGGTTGCGGAGTCGCAATTCTTCACCCGCAATGTCCCCAAACGGGCGTCATTTCGGAAAACTTTTTAGCGTTGGCCATCGCCTCGCGCCCGGTTCCGTTTGGCGGAGGCTTCGACGGCTTGACCGACGTGTTCTTTCTCTTATGCTGCGAAACGCAAGCGATCCATCTTCGTGCGCTCGCCAAGCTTTCCAGAATACTCAAGACGCCCGGTTTTCTCGACGAATTGCGCCAATGCCCCGACCCCATGTCGATATGCGACCTGCTGGCCAAAGCAGAAAGAGAACTCGATTAAGTTCCGAAAAACAGTTCGGATCGCGCCATGGGCGCCGATAAACGTCTTGCAATAATAAAACGCCGTGCGAAAACATGTTTCCGCACGGCGTTTTTTATTGTTTGCAGATCCGCGTCTATTCGCAGGGAAGCACTTCAATTTTAGCGGCGTCTTCCTGAGAAACAGCGTAGTTTTTCCCGTCAATCTGCACTCCAAGCCCGAACTGTTGATCATTTTCGCTCGGGATAATGTGCAGCGTTTTATTGGGCCGCCAATGAACCGAAGGATATTCAGATTTCTCCTGCAATTCGTCTGCGACTTGCACTAAAATGAACGTTTGATGGTCGCCATATACCTCGCTTAGCGGTTTGGCCTCAAGGTGAACGCCGGAAAGATCGACGGTTCGGCCCGAATGGACGATTTCGTCAAGACAACCGTGAATGCACATCGCGCAATACTGATCGTTATTCTTGTCGCGGCAATGGTAGTCGGAACGTCGGAACAGGGACGCGCCGACGCGAGGACAACTGTCGATAAATTCCACGAACTCGACCAACCGCGTCGTAACTTCGTCGCTCATCGCATGCTCAAGCCGACACGCCTCGTTTTTAGAGCTCTGGCCGTCGACTCCTAAAACGCGCTCTAAAAAAATTTCCATCGCCTTGTGACGGCGTATAATCTTTTTAGCTTCTTTTATTCCGTTTTCTGTCAGCGAAATGGGCACGTACGGCTGATAAACGATCAAGCCCTTCTCTTCCAACGAACGCAACGCGCTCGTTACCGAAGGGCGTTTAACGTTGAGTTGGTCGGCAATAACGCTGCCGCGAATCGGTTTCCCAGTTTCGCTCAGTTTATAAATCGCTTCCAAGTAGTCTTCAAGACTCTGGGTTAAATCATGGGAATCTTCCATGAAGAGCCCTCTTCGCCTTTTCAAAAAACCAAATAAATAACGAAATCTTTGAAATCCGTTCTTTCAAAGAACAAACTTCAAATCTCGACGCCGCAATTATAACAAAAGTTTTACTCAATTGGATTAGTCAGTACGCCGACTTTTTCAATTTCGACGACAATTTCGTCGCCTCTCTTCAAGTAGACGGGCGGTCGGCGCGCGTCCCCTACTCCGTTTGGAGTGCCCGTAAAGATTAGATCGCCAACCTTTAACGTCATAACTTGCGAAAGATACGATATCAGGCGCTCTATTCTAAAAATGAAACGGTCGGTATTGGAAGACTGCATTGTCTGCCCGTTCAACCTTGTTTCAATTTTTAAGTTATTCGGATCGCCAACTTCATCCGAGGTTACAAAGCAAGGACCTACGACGGCAAAGGTGTCAAACGATTTTCCAAGGAACCACTGCCTGGCAGGTTTGTCCTTTTGCCAATCGCGCGCGGAAACGTCGTTTCCGCAGCAATATCCGGCGACATAGTCCATAGCGCAATCCTCTGGAATATCGCGCCCCTCCTGTCCAATAACGACGACGAGTTCGCCCTCGTAATCAACTCGCTTGGAAACGGATGGAATAACGATACCTTCGCCGCAGAAATTGAGCGCGCTTGGGGCCTTATTAAAAATGACGGGCTCCTCCGGCAGCGGATCGCCAAATTCTTTTGCGTGATCTGCGTAATTGAGCCCAACGCAAAGAATCTTTTCCGTAGACGAAAAAAGCTGAGCATAACGCGAGGAATCGACGCCCGGTCTGTACACGGCGACGTCGCCGTCTCCCGAACGCTCGAACTCGTCGATCTTCTGCTGAAGTAGACTCAGGGTAAGAAAGCGTTCGTTATTCGCCGAGAACACTCCGTCCTCGTCCTCCTCTTCGTCGACATATTCGTCTTCCGGCTGGGAATTCGCGAACATTTTCTGAAAGGCCGTCCAATCCAAAACTTCTGACAGGCAGATATAGGAAGCGTCGCTGTCGTCGTCGAATCGCATAAGGTCGGAGACCAGAACCCATCCCTGCTTCAAATCGCTCCAAAACGCCAATCGGCCAAATTTATCGAAACGGCTTTCTGAAATTTGTGTTAGACGCATGCGTCGTCTCCTTCTGGATGTTAGCGTGGAAAACTCTGTATAACATAACCTCAACGCCGGCGTCAAGAAAAGATAATCGGCGCGAAAACAAGATCGCAAAAAGAATCCAATCTTTTCGGAACGCCGCGTCACAACGAAGGCAAACGACCCGAGAAGATATTGACAACGACACGCCAAAGGTTTCTCTTTACCCCAAACCAATGGCGTGTCGTTTCAAATTGTCAACTCAACCGCGAGTAAGAAACTCAGTCGGCTTAAAGCTAAAATCACGCTTCGTCGAGGAGTTCGACAGCGACGAATTTTTTACCTTCGAGCATTTCGAGACTCGCGCCGCCGCCCGTGCTCACGTGCGAAACCTTATCGGCAAAGCCAAGTTTCTGAATCGCCGCCGCGCTGTCGCCGCCGCCAATGATGGAAACCGCGCCGCTGTCGGCGACCGCCTGAGCGACCGTCTTCGTGCCGAAGTCAAACGGAGGCATTTCGGAAACGCCCATCGGACCGTTCCAAACGACCGTTTTGGCGCTCGCGATGATCTCGGCGTATTTCTTCGCCGTCTCAGGACCGATATCAAGCCCTTCGAAACCGTCCGGAATCTGACCGGAAGGAACGACCCGCTTGTTGCAGTCGGAAGAGAACGCGTCGCCGCAATGAACGTCTTCAGGAAGAACCAGCTTGTCGCCGCCGGACGCCATCAGCTCTTTCGCCAATTCAACTTTATCGGGCTCAACCAAACTGCCGCCGACCTTGCCGCCGTTAGCGAGAGAGAACGTATACGCCATCGCGCCGCCAATGAGAACCTTGTCGCAGATACCGAGCAGGTTCTTAATGACCATGATCTTATCGGAAACTTTCGCGCCGCCAAGAATCGCGACAAAGGGACGCTGCGGAGCGCTGATCGCGTCGGTGAGGTACTTGATTTCCTTTTCAACGAGGAAACCGCAAACGCGCGGCTTGCCAGCCATCGCTTCAGGTACGGCGACCATCGAAGCGTCGGTGCGGTGGCACGTGCCAAACGCGTCGTTGACATAAACGTCGGCAAACGCGGCGAGTTTCGCGGCGAAGTCGGCAAGGCCCTTCTTTTCGCCAGGCTGGAAACGGAGGTTTTCCAACACGACGACCGACTTGTCGGTCATCGCGGCGACCTTCGCTTGCGCGTCTTCGCCAACGGTGTCGCTGGCAAAGTCAACTTTAACGCCAGGGAGCAGCTCGGCAAGGCGAACAGCAGTCGGACGAAGCGTGAACTTCGGATCCGGCGCGTCCTTCGGACGACCGAGATGACTCATCAGAATAACTTTGCCGCCGCGATCAAGAACATTCTTAATCGTGGGCAGCGCCATACGGATACGACGGTCGTCGGTGATGGCGCCATTATCGTCGAGCGGAACGTTAAAGTCTACGCGAATCAACACCTTTTTTCCAGCAACGTCGACGGCAGCGATCGTTTTCTTCGCCATTTGAAATACCTTCCTCTAAATTACAGGATCTTCCGAATTCCCGCTGCGCGAGGCGTATCGCACGTCGCGGCATAGTCGGGGGACGTCCTCAAAATCTTCTTTTCTTCGCGATTTTACGAAATATCGACTGTTAAAAGGACCGCGAAGAGCATATAATAATTATATATTGGGCGACCTTCCTTGTGAAGGGGGTTTGCAGCCTTTCATCCGTATGAAGCGGAGCTTTGGCTTTTTATCTCAGTCGTTGCGGCGATCCCAAAAGAACGCGCTCTCTGACAGGCTCCTTTTCCTTTCAGAAGCCAATGGGCGCTTCGCACGTTCGGTTAAAGACAAAGCTCTTGCCGTCCCTCAACTCCCAGGCGGCGCCGCAACGCGCCAGTTCGCGCGCCGACGTTTAACATGCACGTAAAGACTATAACGCCTATTGTCACTCTCGTTTTAGCGGGTATTTTGTTTGCCAATACGCCGTCGCCAAGTCCGTGTTCCTTTGGCGACGTTACGTCCCCGACGTACCTTTTCGCCCAGGACGAGCTTGATACATCAGCTTTGGACGAGCTGGAATCGCTTGAGCCCGCCGAAAACCAAGCGGAGTCCGAATCGGCTGTGGAACCGTCGGAGGAAAAAGCAGACGCCCAAACGACCGCCGGTCGAACGCGCGCGTCGGAGTTAATTCTTTCGAGCGGATGGATCGGCGTTCTTCTGCTCCTCGGTTCTATTTTGGCCGTCTCGCTCATCATCAGGCTCTGTTTCGCGCTTCGACGCAATACGTTCCTACCTGAAAGGTTGGAGGCCGCGTTAAGCGAAGCAATCGCCAAAGGCGCGTACGGATCCGCCGTCCAAATCGCCGCAAACGACGACTCCTTCATAGGGCGCGTTTCCGCCGCTGGACTAAAAGAAGCGGATCGCGGTTGGCTCGCCATGGAAAAGGCGCTCGAGGACGCCGCCTCAGATCAGACTGCGGCCATGTATCGGCGCACAGAACCCCTCTCGACAATCGGCAACGTAGCGCCGATGCTCGGGCTTCTCGGCACGGTCGTCGGTATGGTTCTCACGTTCGGCGAACTCGCCGTCGCTGAAGCCGGCGGGCGAAATCTCGCCAACGGGATCTACTTCGCGCTTGTGACGACCGTCGAAGGGCTCGTCGTCGCTATTCCCGTTCTCATTGCGCACTCGCTCCTTAACGCGAGAATTGCGTCGCTCGTTTCGGAAGCCTCCACGCGAATCGACAGAATCTTTGCTCCCGCGAAAAGGCAGCTTCAAGCGCAGTCCGCTCCGGTCCCTACCCGCGCTCCGCAGCGTCCGCAATATTCGGCGCGTCCTCAAGAGACCAAGCCCGCGACTGATTCGCCCGTTCCTGGTTTACGTGAAGTGACGCCGCCAAATAATTCGCAAGAGGAACAAACGCCGCCGCCGACTCCGCCGCGTCACTCCTTGTCTCTTAAAAACCGTCAGTAACGAACCGATTAGAAATTTATAAAGCTGTCCATCCACGACAGAGGCGTAACGTTTAATGTCCGATTCGCACCGTTCTCCCAGACTTGGGCTAGGACTTTCAGAAGAGCGGAAAGCGGCTCTTCAGCAGTCCAACAGGCTCAAACAAGAACTGTACGCGCAGCAGAAGAAAATCCAGTTTTCTAATCTGCTGGAGCGTTCGAACGACGACGTTGACGCCTATATCGAATCCCAAGAAAACGTGTTCATTGCGTCGGGGCGAAAAAAGAAAAACGACGAGGTAGAAAATGGAGAGAACGCCGCATCCGGAGAAACGTCTTCTCTTGCCGAACCGCAGGGAGAAATAGAAAACGACGACCGCGACGGTTTTGATTTCTTTTACAGTCGGCCTTACGAACCGTCGAGCCGACGCGTTCGGAGCCAGTATGAAGTCCAAGACGAAATCGCGTTCGATCCCGCTGCGCCCGCCCAAGAATCATTGCACGATCATCTGGTCGGACAAATTCGCATGGACGGAAAATACGCGAATCTTTCCCCCGAATTAAAACGGCTCTGCGAAACCATTATCGACCGTCTTGACGCCTCCGGTTACCTCAAAACAGATGAAACCGACGCGTCAAAACAGCTGTCGAACGCCGTTGCATACCCCGACTATGATGAAAATACAGAGCTTTTGGTCGACGAATTTGACTCTTTGTTCGGCATAACTTCAACGCACGAAGATCGCGTCAGAATGAAAAAAGCCTTGGACGACTACTTCTCGCCCAACGATTTTTCCAAATTCTCACGCAGGTTAGCGCGCGAAGAGTTCGATTCTGTAGTCGGTAGAAAAACAACAAAAGAGGAACGCGAAAAGGCTAAGAAACTCTTAGATTCTTTTGATTTGGAACCGAAGTCTGCCGATCCTCTCGACGCGCTCTTTTCTCACAAACCGACGCCGGAGGAAAGACAGTTGGCGGAAGAGGCGCTTGCCGTCGTCCAGTCTCTTGATCCGCCCGGCGTAGGCGCGCGCGATCTACGTGAAAGCCTCCTTTTACGCCTCCGACCGGACAATCCTCATCTTAATGAACTGCGAAGAATTATCTCCGATCATTTCGACGATTTCTGCAAAAAAAGAATCGGCGCTCTTTCGGAAAAGACGGGGATTTCGACGTCGCTCCTGTCCCAGATATATTCTGAATCGTTTCCGTTCTTTCCTGCGCCGGAAGAACTATACGCGTCCAATACTGCGCCAACACGCTGGGTTCAACCGGAGGTCGTTGTAGAACAGGCTAAAAACGGGCGTTGGACGGTTCGACTTGACGAATCGCAGCAGGACGTCGAACTCGACCCAGAATATCGCAAAATGCTCGCCGCCAAGAGAATCGACAAACAAACAAGGGAGTATTTGCGACGGCAATACGTCGAAGCGCAGGCGTTGTTAGACGCCCTGCGCAATCGGAATTCCACGATTCTACGTGTCGCTAAAGCGATCGTCGACTTCCAAGAGGAGTTCTTTGCCGACTCCTTCGCGACGCCCAAACCGCTAACGCAGCAGCAAATTGCCGATAAACTTGGGCTTGATACGTCGACTATTTCCCGCGCTTGCAACGATAAGTGGATGGCGACCCCGAGGGGAACGATTCCGTTCAAAGCGTTTTTCCCAAAAGCGGTCTCCGGCGACGTAACAAGCACAGACGTAGCCGACGTCATTAGAAAAATCATCGACGCCGAGGATAAAAACAAACCCTACAGCGACGAAGAGATTACGAGTCTCCTCAAAAAGAAGTATGACATTTCTATAAGCAGAAAAACGGTTCAGGAACACCGAGATCGGCTCCAAATCCCTAATAGCAGAGCCAGGAAGAAAAAAGCTTAAGGAGTGAGTTCGCGCACGGTAAACGCCCAACGCCTGCTGAGAGACGCCTCTAAAAAAGCTCTTTTAGCCCCATTATAATCGATATATTTTACCCAATCTTTGCAAATAGTTTCTTTCACCTTTTCAAAATGACATTTTTTTAAAAAATGTCATTTTGTTTTCCTTTTATTATTGTCAATTTTTACTTTTATCGTTAATATATGTGGCTGTACGGGCGAGGAAGCGTGCCGATTCGCGCTCCTTGCCTTTTTAGGAATATATTTTCCTTTTCATATTTCAGGCGCAGTCCTTTTATGGCGGCTGTTTGCCAGTCAACTAAAATTTGAATCGCCATGCAAGATTCCCAAACGCTCGAAACGCCCTCCCCGTCCGGAGGGGAAAACAAACTGTGGACGAGAGGGTTTATCGCCCTTTTAGCTACCCAGTTCATGGTTGCGTTAAACGATAATATCTTCCGTTGGTTAATTATTCCTATCGGCAAGTGGGCAATTGGTTGGACGGACAAAGCCGATCAGATTCGCATGATTGGATCGCTCGCTTTCGTCCTGCCTTTTATGGTTCTTGCGACCTACGCAGGATATGTCTGCGATAAATTTAACCGTCGAAACGTGCTGATATGGTGCAAAGTCGCCGAACTTGTCATTATGCTTATTGGAACCGCCGCAATTCTTTCCAAATCGGTTCCTTTTATGCTGGTAACGCTTTTCCTCATGGCGTCGCAAAGTACGTTTTTTAGTCCGGCGAAATATGGAAGTCTGCCCAACCTCGTCCATGAGTCGCGCATTTCGGAAGCCAACGGTTTTATCTCAATGACGACTATGATCGCGTGCATCGCCGGAACTGGAATAGGCGGCGTTCTGTTCGCGTTAACAACGTTGAATCATACGCAGCCGGAACCGGGCACGGCGGGCATGTTTCACTGGTGGATATGGTCGGGCACAATTGTTGGCGTGGCGTTGGTCGGGTTGATTTTCAGCCTTTTCATTCCGTCGATTAAGGCGGCGGACGCTTCGGCAAAATTCCCGGTCAACCCCTTCAAACAAACTTTCCTTGACCTCCAGTTTCTGTTCAAACACAGGTTTCTGTTCTGGATAGCCATGGCAAGTTCGTTCTTCTGGGGATTTGCCGCGCTGGCCCAGATCAATATCGATAAATTCGCGACGGAATACTTGCACACGGCTCAGGAGTACGTCTCGGTCCTGCTCATTTCGTTGTCTTTGGGTCTGGCTCTCGGCGCTCTTCTCGCCGGCAAACTGTCGCGTGGGAAGATTGAACTGCGGCTCGTCCCAATTGGAACAATCCTAATCATAGCGTTTTGCACGCTCCTGTTTTTCACGCCGGGCGTTCGTCTAACGGAAGCTCAGACCGTCGCGCCGCCCACTTCGTTTGGGTTTATTTTCGCAACAGTCGGGCTCTTCCTGCTCGGGTTATCCGCAGGATTGTTTGACGTGCCTCTGCTCGCTACGTTACAAATGAAGAGCCCGCCGGAATTTAGATGTCGAATTCTAGCGGCGTACAATTTCTGTTCCTTTGCGGCAATGGCTGTTTGCTCCGTACTTCAGGGGCAGCTCGCAACGAAACTGGGATTCTCTGCCACACAGATTTGGCTGTTCTGCGGAGTCATGTCGACGCCCGTGCTGTATTACACGGCAAAATCATTCCTTCGTCCTTCTGCTAACGCTGATCAGGGAGAAAAGACAATTGACTAGTTTTGAAAAAGTATGCGTTTCTTTCCTTCGGTTTTGCGTTACGCAGTGGCTGCGCTTAGTCTACCGTCTCCATGCGTTAGACGTAGACAATATCCCAGAACAGGGACCCGTTTTGCTTGTTGGGAACCATTATACGTTCTTGGATTCGCTCATTATCTACTGCGCTTCTAGACGGCCGGTTCGTTTTATTGCCGACTCCGCGTTTCTTCCTAAGAAAAATAAGTTGGCAAAGTTCGTTATCCGAGCGACTGGCGTTATTAGCTTTTCTCCCGGCAATGCAAGATCGGGCGTCAAAATGATTCAGGAGGCTCGAAAGGCTTTGGCCAACGGCGAAGTCGTGTGCATCTTTGCCGAAGGAGCGTTGACTCGCGACGGACAGGTTCGCGCGTTTAAGCCGGGGTTCCTGTCGATTCTCAAGAAAACGCCGGAAATCCCGATCGTCCCCTTTAACATTGACGGTTTTTTTGGTACGCGCTGGGCTTACGCGCGAAAAAAGACGTATAAATACTATCCGACATACCGTCCAAGAATTGCGTTTGGTCAACCTTTTGATCTCAAAAAGGCGCGCGACCTAGGACAGTCTGACGAACAGATTTCACAAAGGCTCCTCCATATTGTACAGGAACTTTCCGTCGACTCGTGCGACTATAAGAAACACCCGGAAAACGTCTGGCTGCGTTCCCCTGCCCGCGAAGCTATTCGAGGAATGAGAAGGTACGGTAGAGGTCGCAACCTCCTCGCCGACTCGACGGGCCGCGAGCTCGATTCCTTTAAAGCGCTGCTGGCAATTCTGGTTCTTCGCCGCGTGTGCCGCCGTCTTTTAAAAGACGAAAAGTACGTTGGAGTCATCCTCCCGACCTCCGTTGCGGGCGTGCTTGTCAACGTTGCGCTCTCGATGGATCACCGCATTCCTGTCAACTTGAATTACACTTTTACCAACGAAGTCCTCAATCACTGCGCTAAGAAAGTCGGGCTCAAAAAAGTTTTCACTTCCTCGCAGCTCTTGAAGAAACTCCCCAATCTTAAAATTGACGCCGAATTGCTCGTCATGGAAGAGTTAGTAAAGTCAGAAGTGCGTACGAGCGATAAAATAGTCGCGTTCATAGAGTCGCTTCTCCCGACTTGCCTTTTGGAATGCGTCCTAGGGCTTACCAAACAGAAGTTGACCGACGTCAATACGATCGTCTATACGAGCGGTTCGACGGGTCTGCCCAAGGGAACGGTTTTGACGAACCTCAATATTGTCGCCAACTGCCAGAGTTTTGTTCAATCCGCTATGCCGGAAAGGGACGACGCTCTGTATGGAACGCTCCCGTTCTTCCACTCCTTTGGGTATACGGTCACGGTATGGTTCCCGCTTATTCAATCTTTCCGGTGCGCATACCACTACAATCCGCTTGATTACAAAATGGTTGGAGAAACGGCCAGAAAGCTAAAGCCTACGCTCTTCATTTCGACTCCAACGTTCATGAGAACTTACGTCAGGAAGTGCCCGAAAGAGGACTATGCTTCTGTGGATTTCCCAATTCCGGGCGCAGAAAAAGTTTCTCCCGATCTGTACAGCGATTGGAAAGAAAAGTTCGGTTACGAACTGGATGAAGGTTACGGAACTACCGAACTTGCGCCGGTTCTATGTCACAATATCCCAACGCATCGCGCTCCCGACAGGATCACTCCCTACCATGAGGAAGGATCCGTAGGACGCGCCGACCCGGGATTTGTCGCGAAAGTCGTCAACCTTGACACGGGAGAAGAATTGCCTCCCAACACGCCGGGCATGCTCATTGTTAAGGGCAACTCTGTAACTCCCGGATATTTAGACGAACCTGAATTAACGTCGAAAATGTTTAGGGACGGATGGTATGTCACTGGCGATATTGCGCGTATCGACGAATACAATTTCATTTTCATTACGGGCCGCGAATCGCGAATTTCTAAAATAGGCGGCGAAATGGCCCCGCACGTTCTTATTGAGGAACGGCTCGCCGAAGCAACGCGCGCGCTCATTGCGGAACAGAACGGCGGAAACGCCGGCGGAGACGCCGACGATAATCCGATTCAAATCGTTATTACCGCCGTGCCTGATGAAAAGAAAGGCGAAAAACTTGTCGCTTTGTGCGTCGACTTGCCCGTTTCCCCGGAAGACATATGCAAAAAAACGAGGGAGCTCGACTTGCTGCCTCCCCTTTGGATTCCGGCGCCTGCGAATTTCAGGGAAATAGACCAGCTTCCTGTGCTCGGATCGGGAAAACTGGATCTCAAAGGGATCAAACGTAAAGCGATGGAACTCTACGGAGTCGATCGGGAAATCTAATAATCCTCAACGTTACGGACGCTAATACGGACGGGCCGGCGCTCTGCGCCGACCCGTTTTTTAGTTGCGAGGAAAAGGAAATCCAATACGATTTTGAACGGAGGGAAAACAGGACTTCACTCAATATTAAAAAAAGTCTATACTGAACGCCCGGCGTTTTTATTTCGCAAGCGAACAAAATACGCAACGCGTGTTTTACGGTCCGTCGCATAAAACTCAGGATGTTTTTATGCGACGAAACGATTCGACTTTCACGAAAAAAATACCGACGCACAAAAAAAGGAGTTTTTGGCAATGCCGCGTTCTCATCTTCTCTTGTCGTTTAACGGCAGGCGAATCTCACGTTCAACCAGCGCGAATAAAGCAAAA
This sequence comes from uncultured Planctomycetales bacterium, assembly GCA_946541595.1. Classification (GTDB taxonomy): domain Bacteria; phylum Planctomycetota; class Planctomycetia; order Pirellulales; family Thermoguttaceae; genus RUG369. The sequence goes on along the minus strand of CAMNJU010000005.1, from coordinate 17,630 downwards.
GCGTCGCAGACGAACCTGCGTCTGGCGTTTTTTGCCGTCTTGGCGGTTGTCTCAACGTTGTCTATCGGATGCGGCACGACGAAATTCTCCGATACGAGCCGTACGGCTACCGAACAGCTTCTCATTTCAAGCGCGATGGAAGATCTCGTAGACGAGTACGACTATACGCGCCTCTCCGGTCTAAAGGTCTTTGTAAAATCTGCCAATACGACGACGGACGGCGATTATCTTAAGAGTCTGGTTCGTCAACAACTCGCCGCAAACGGAGCGTTTGTTAAAGACGCGGAAGACGCGGCGGACTATATCGTGGAAATTGCGCCCGGAACGGTCGGAACAAACCGCTACGACCTTATGTACGGAATTCCCGAAACGACCGTGCCCGCTATCGGCACTCTCACAACGGCCACGTCGATTCCGGAATTTGCGCTCATTAAGAGGACAGATCAAAAGGCGCAAGTTAAGTTAGTCATGTGGGCGTACAACAAAACGACCGGTTCGATTATCTGGCAGTCGGGTATCGATACGAAATCTGCGCGAATTAGAGACCGTTGGATCTTTGGCGCAGGGCCGTTCACTACCGCGACGTTCGATAAGAAGGGGGGCGTGCGGCTGGGAGCCGACGACGCGCTGCCCACGCCAACGTTCGGCGAACGCGTCGTCGGAGAAGACGCCGCTGCGCTTACCTCGGACGCGGTCTACCAGGAACTTGACGAAAAAGCAATCGAGCGACTTCAGAAAATACGCGAAGAAGGACTCGCAAAAGCAGTCGAAGAAACAGCGGAAGAAAAACTCGACGTTGAAGAGAACGGCGAAGAAAAAGAAGATTCAGACAAAGGCGCAAAAACACAAGAAACGCCGGACGCCGCCTCCGACATGGCAAAGGCTCCCGATCCTGAGGTCAAAGAGCCGGTAAAAGTGGCGAGCGTTCCGCCGCAGCCGGATCCTAACCGCGAACTGGATCTCGGATACGACTCTAAAATAAATCTTGGAGCGGTATACGTTCCATCGTCGGCGCCTCAGAGAAGGTAATCAAAAACGTCGGAAGACGTCTAGCTCAAAGACGTTCTCCGACGTTTCTTTTTACCGTTTTACTGCGGTCACTTCCCATTTGGGAACATTTTCCAATATTTCTCTCTAACGCGGGCGGCCTCGTCCCACTTATCGTCTTTCGCTAAATACTCGATCCAATCACGGAAGAAGATTGGCATGTTCATCTTGAACTCATGAAAATTAGGATCGATTCTGAGTCCAAGTTCAGTAATTTTTATAGCGGCGTCGTAACGTTTTTCTTTCGTGGCCAGGTCAATAGCCCAGTTGTTCAAAGTCGCCTTCAAATTTCCGAGCATCGTCTTGTTGTTAGGAGCTAATTGCACAGCCTTGATATAAGACGCAATCGCCCCCTCGTAATCGCCGGCCTGATAATGATCGACGCCAACGTTGTAGTAAATCGTCGCTACGAGCTCAACGTCGGTAATTTCACGCATAGGACGGCGAGTGCGCGTAAAAGAGTACCCCATCGGAGCTTCTTCATCTATTCCAAACGTCGTCGACCCCATCTCTTGGGCCGAATCTGCGGTCGGAGTTTCCTTCGCGCCCTCGGTCGAGCCGTCGATTACGGATTTTTCAGCGGAAGGACCAAGACTGTCTTTGCTTTTGGTATGAGAAGCAGACGCCAATTCAACGTCTGTTCCGCTGTCAAACTCTATCGGCTTAAACTGAACACGGCCCGTCGGGGTACGCGTCGACGCCGTTCTCAACTTAGTCTCGGAAGAACCGGCTAAAACGTTATTGGCTAGCGCAGCTCCCCTTTCGGCAAGTCCCGTCGTCGGTCCTTCAACAGGCGCCGCCATACCGTGCAGTTCCTGTTCCACGCGCTTAGTATTAACGCGAGCGTGCGAATAGGCATGAACGCGGTCAGGCAAGCGATCCCAAGAGGAACAAGTCGTTTCAATATCCAAGTACGATTCGGCATATTTGACGCGGCTTTTAGCGTGTCCCGTCGTTTCAAGCGCGGCAACTTCCAATCCGACGCGAGACGCAAAGCAGTTGAAAAGAACGGTCGCGCTCACACAGTTAAAAACGCCGGTATCCAACGACGCCGAAACGCTTGAACAGTTCAAATCATACTTGGAGACAAGCGTCGTTTTGTGAAGGAAATCGTAGACGCGCTGCGTCTTCATAAGTTCGTCGCTCAGATTGTTCGTCTGAACCTTTAAAGACGCAAGAAGCGTCTCAAACCGTGAACGGAAATGCGCCCTGCTCTCGCGCGTCGTCAATCCTTCAGCTATGAGAGACGCAGTCAAAAGATCGGCAAAGTCCCATTTGCCGTCGCGGGCGTCCTGCAGCATGAGCTGTTCGTCCGGATCAAGATTCGTCAGAAGAAACACCACATAATCGTCAGGTTCTTCTTCGGCGATCTCGACGCTTTTGCCAACCTCAGAACCGTTCGCGACTTGACCGCGAACGTTTAAATCAGGATTAGCCCCGGCGTTCTCGCCTTTCGTTTGATTTTCTTTCTCTTCCTCTGCCAGAATTTTATCGGCTATCCAAAAATTCTTACGCGGCAGGGCAACGACCAATCCCCGAGGCGGGGCCGCGATATCCGTAACTTGTTCCGGCCTAATCACGCGAAGGAAGTCGTATTCTCCCTCAGAAACAAAGAGACAGGGCGCAATGTTGCGCGTCCGTAATTCATGTTTCGTTGGATTCTTGGAATTGGCGGGATTTCCGTTTCCGCGCGAAGACTGCTGGGGAACGGCGCCGGAGTCCCGAACGTGAGTTTGAGCGTCGACGGAGCCGGCATTAGGACGCGTCGGAGCGCGACGTTCACGCGCGGAGTCGGAATTTAAGCGGCGTGGCGAGGACGCTGGCGCGGCGTTAGCTGAATTCCAACCTTCGGACGCAGGAGTTAAATCCTGCACAAGCGTTTGATGAACGCCAACTTGCGGGCTGACATTAGGCGATACAACAACTTCTGGGGCAGATCGTTCTGCCGAGGGGGCGTTGTTAAAACGAGCCGTGCCGTCTAACGCGCGTCCGCCGCCGAGAAGAGGAAACTGGACAATTTGCGCATAGCTCGACGACGCGGCGGCCCCAAATAAAACGATAACCACAAGACGGGCCAACATGCCAAACGCTGCCTCGCGTCGGTGGGCGTTGCGGCAAACAAAGGACGGTGTAGTTAATTTTAAGGAAGCCAAAATAACACTCTGTACAAAACGTCAGTTTCGCTATGCGAACAGACCGACAACGCAAGGCTTCTCTGAAACGCCAACTAAATCGCGCTTCAAAACCGCCAACTCCTACGAAACCGTCAGTCGCTCAACGTTTTCTAATCTATGAATACGTGGAAACGCACGTCCCTACGCAAACCGATATCTCCAATACGATTCGCGTTTCTTTTCGTTGTATTATAAATTAAAAAAATCCGCAAAAAGTGAAAAAGCGTCACTTTAAACGGAATGCAGTGTAAAAGCCTCCTTGCAACCACTACAATCAATACAACCGTCATTTCTATCCCGTGCAAACCGCCCAGATTAAAATGCGATTACATCTCTTATCGACCTACAAAAAAAACTGCTTCATTCCTTGCCGCTAATAAAACAGATCGAATTGATTGCCAGTTCATTTGACCGACACAACAGTCAATTTTCTCATAAACGATGCGACGGCTCAAAGAGATAAGAATTAGACTAACGTCAAATCTGTTGATTCAAAGAAAAAAAATCATAAAAAAAAGACGTTTCCAATAAAAGTCTTTATTTTACTTATAAGACGTTTGTGTCGATTTTACCATTTTTTCTAATTAGTACGTCATTACCAGTCGATAAACGACCTGAGGAGCAATTTGCGCTCTTCGTTTCTCACGCGATTTCCTTTTAAAACGAATAGCGGATAATTACGGCCGAAACAGACGGTGAAAGCCAGAAAGTCGACGACGCCCAATTGGGTCGTACCCCAGAAAATAGACGCAAAACAGGAGACGAATCATGAAAAAAAGCGAACGACGCAAACAATTTTCAGTCGTCTTAGCCTGTATGCTGACTCTGATCCTTCTAAATGTTCGCCCGCTCTATGCTCAGTCGAGCCAATGGGCAGTAAAAATGTTCAGCGAACTTGGCACGGAATTAACGCATGATTTTGGAAGCGTCGCGCTGCATGCCAACGTGGAACAGCGTTTTAAATTTAAAAACATCTACAAAGAGGACGTGGTCGTCGCGTCCGTTTCTTCCAACTGCGGCTGTACCAAAGCAAGCGCGACGAAAACGGTCATTCACCCCAACGAAACAGGCGAAATCGTCGCGCGAGTCGATACTTCAGGTCGCGAGCACACCAAACAGCGGAAGGCGACTATTAGAGTAACGTTCAGTAAACCGCTGCTTTCCGAGGTGCAGCTCCAAGTCAGAACCTATATTCGCCCCGACGTAGGATTCGAGCCAGGACTCATTGAATTTGGAACGGCCTCCCACGGCGAACATGTGGTTAAAAAGGGATTTCTCCAGTATAAAGGCAATCCAAACTGGGCAATTACCGCCATCCAAAAGACAAATCCGAGCATTCGCGCAGAAGCTCTGGAGAGAAGCCGCGACGGAAACGGCGTCGTTTACGAAATTACAGTTGAGCTAAAACCGGACGCCAAGCCTGGATATATTCACGATCTGCTAAGATTCCAGACAAACGAATATGATCGCGCCTCTTCGTCCGTGTTTCTGCCGGTTCAGGGACTGGTCGTGGAACCGCTAAGCGCCAAACCGAGCTATTTGCAGTTGGGGGTCGTCGGATCAAATCAAGAACTTACTAAAAACTTGGTCGTAAGCGGCGCGACTCCGTTTAAAATTATAGACGTTTCTTCCGACGATCCTCGGCTGAGTTTCGTCAAAACAGATTTAACTCGCTCAGTGCATGTCGTCCCGATTACGCTGTCCCCAGACGGACTCCTCGGCGACGTCGCCGCAACGATCGTTATTTCGACGAAGCCCGCCGAAGCCGGATCAGAAGTACAAAAGATCGCCGTTCAAGCGACAGGGCATATCGTTGGAAAGCCGAAAAAAACACTCCAAACCTCTAATCGAATTACAACGTCGGTTATCTCCACGTACGAAAAAGGAGAAGTCCTTTGGAAGGCAGAAGACGGCAATAAATTAGCAAATGAGGGGAACGTAAACGGTACGCGACCGGCTGAAACGGAAAACAACTGGATATCGGCGCCGTCTGTCCCTGGACCCCAATACGCTGGAAAAGCCGACGAAGCGGAAAACTCAACAGAAGAGGCCGCAGACGAAAGCTCATGGCAAGGTTCCACTCGGGTTCGTCCTGCCTTAACGGAAACGGAACTGAACGCAGAGCGGCCGATAGATAATTCGACCTCTGGCTGGAAGGTTGTGCAAGTCTCGAATGAAGAAAAAAAATGAAAACGCAACCGGATAGGATGCGTTTAACTCTCTCGCGCTTACAGGCGCCGTAGACCACCTGACGTTTACGGCGCCTTTTTCTGTCATCTCTCTCTACTTACGCTCGCAGAGTTTTTGAAAAATGCTATTTTCTCGTGAAAATAAAAACGTTATTATCCAAACGGGTTTCAAAGAAGGCGAAAACGGCCTGCCGGATTCCGCTTGTTGTCGACTTGAAATCAACCGAAGAAGGGATTCGCGATCGGTTTACACGGCCTGTAAATGCAATCAAGCCGTACGTCGCGCGCGTTCACGGACGAAACGTGCCGACGTTTTTCCCTGTTTTATACAAAACATCAGGAAAATTGCGTGATTTTACGCGCTTATGCCGCGTTTTACGCGTATCACGTTCCAACGAACTCCTTCTTGGAATCGTTCGTCGTACGGTTGTCCGGAATTTGGAAATTAGTTTCGTCATACTGTCGTCAGTTTTACGTGTATACGGCGCTAAACTGAACGCAACAACTAACCAGGATTACTAATGAAACGTTCAGCGCTTCAATGCGTCGTTGGTTTTGTTGGAGCGACTCTCATTGTCGCCGGGGTCGTTTGGACTTGTCGTCAACTCAGCTCGCCGACCGAACTCAGCGCGGCGCAAGGAACAACGGCGCAAAATCTCCGTTCAACTCAGGCCGAGTCAGGACAGCGGCCGACGGGCTCCCTATCGCTGTCTGTGGCGTCGGAACCGATTTCTACTAACGCGCCGACGCTCGACGACGCCGCATACCCGCAAGGCGGAAATATTCCCGCGGCGTCCGAAAGCGCGCTCAATCTTTCCGTAGTCGATCCTGACGCAGCGGCAGTGAGTTCGCCCAACACTCTTCCTACAGTCGACACATTGACAGACGAAGCTGCGGATATTGATTCTTCTTTCGACAAGTCGTTCCCCAGTGTTGAAACGCCAGAAGCGCCAGTCTCCACGCAACCGGCGCTTTTCTCGCCGTCAGAAGCCGAAATAAGCGACCGTTTCGAACAAAATGGTTTGGGAGAAACTACTCAGACGGCGCCGCAAGGTTCAATCTCCATGGTTCAGCAGGACAGCGGCGTTCCCATCCCAATACAAGCGCTTGACGAAGCGCCAGAATCAAACTTCCCCGCTCCTGCGGCAAACGCGGAAATCGACGATCTGCTCAATGAAGAACAGGGAGTAACGCCGTTTCCGGCCGTTTCGGAATCCCCGCAAAACGTCAGAGCGTTGGACGAACAACCTGACGGTCCTATTCCCACAATGCAATCAGGCTCAACCAATACTGTTTCGACAGAAAATGCCGCGCCGTTCAGTATGTCTGCGACTCCTACTCCTAACTTCAATCAAATTCCACAAGCCAGCGGAATGACAAACGGCGCGCTGTCGGACGCCCTACTCCAGTTCGTAGCGAGAAGCGCGGCTAGCCTGCCGACCCCCAACGAGGAATTTGAAGGGCCACAGACAACTCAAATAACGGTAGAGAAAACGGCCCCAGAAGAAGTTCGAACGAACAAGCCCGCCCAGATCGTCGTTTCCGTTAAAAACCTTGGAAAGAAGACGGTAAAGAATATTATCCTTCGGGATTCCATCCCAACCGGAGCGCAATTTGAGTCGGGCTCGTCCGACGTCGCGCCCAATCAACAGGGCGAATTGATTTGGCCGGCCTTTGAGCTTCAGCCAGGCGCGGAAAAGAAATTTGAATACTCGATTATTCCGACTCAAGAAGGAACTTTCGGCAGCGTAGCGACCGTCATGATCGCCGCTTCGGCCTCGAGTCAAACGAAATGCTCGCAGCCGGAACTGAAAGTAGAAGTAACCGCGGCGGATTCCGTAGAGTTAGGAGAAAAGGTTGTTTTTGACATTGTCGTCTCTAACGTCGGCACCGGCGTAGCCAATAACGTAAAATTAGAAGAACGCATTCCTAACGGACTTCATCATCCGCAAGGCGACGTCTTGAACAACACGCTTGGAACTCTCAATCCTGGCGAATCGAAGCGGCTCCCGCTCACTCTGGAAAGCGTTGCTGCTGGCGAAGTTGTCAATATTCTCACGATCACGGCAGACGACTGCGAAGCAAAATCGGCAGAAACCAGAATTAATATTGTCGCGCCCATGTTGGAACTGGCCATTTCCGGTCCGCAAAAAGCTTATCTCGGTCGTCCGACGACCTTCACTCTCGACGTCAAAAACGTCGGCGACGCTTCGGCGTTCGACGTTCGGTTAATCGCGCAGCTTCCGCGTGGAACCTCGTTCGTCCAAGCGAACAACCTTGGCGCGTACAAAGAAGACGAGCACAGCGTCTACTGGGATCTCGCTGAACTGCCTGCGCAGACGGACGCTGAAATTGAACTTACGCTTCAAACGACGGAAGCGAGTCAGGCCGAACTTATATTTGGCGCCCAAGGGCCCAATAATTTGACCGCGCAAACGTCGCACTCCATTTCTATCGAAGGAATCGCGGCGCTTTCGTTCAACGTCAGTTCGTCGACCGATCTCGTTGAAGTAGGCAGGGAGTTTGAATATACCGTCAAAATTGAAAATAGAGGAACGAAAGAATCCAACAACGTGGTTCTTCAAGTCCTGACTACGGACGCCATTTCAATTCTGGCGACCGACGGACCGACCAAGGCGACAAGCAGAAAAGGAGTCGTCGTCTTTGAAAAGATCCCGTCTATTCCCGCTAAATCCAGCGTAACGTACAAAATTAAAGCTAAACCGAACGCGAACGGAGACTGCCGAGTCGAATTCCAACTTAGCTCCGACGACCTTGAACCGCTCGTCAAAGAGGAGAACACGCGCGTCTACTAACGCGCGGAGTCCTGTAACAGTTTGCCCTACGGCAGCTTTAACGCGTATGTTTAATTGTCGGCCCCTCGCGGCGAAAGTCGTCGAGGGGCTTTTTTGCAGTTGTTTTTCCGCGATTTTGTAGTAAAATTCGGCCTGTGGTTAAGGACTCTTTCGTTCCTCTTTTTCCCCAAAAGCGCAACTACAATGTCAATTGAAATCGAAGTAAAAAACGAGCAACAGACCGATATTTTGGGGCGTGTTCTCGCGAAGGCGCTGCCCGACGGAACCGTCGTCGCCCTACTAGGTACGCTTGGCGCCGGTAAAACGCGTCTGGTTCAAGCAATCGCGCAAGCATCTGGAGTCGACCGTGAAGAGGTTGGCAGTCCTACGTTCGTTCTCATTAAAGAGTATCAAGGCGCTTCGCGGCCGATTTATCATTTTGACGCGTATCGGCTCCGCGACGTCTCCGATTTTCTTGAGCTTGGTCCCGACGAGTATTTTGATTCAGACGGTCTATCCTTTGTCGAATGGGCGGATCGCGTGGAAGACGCGCTGCCGCGCGACTATTTGGAAATATCCGTTCTCCCTGTCGACGTCACGTCGCGTCGTTTTACAATAACGGCGCGCGGCGACTTTACCCCCGAACTGGAAACGCTCATACTGGAACGCTGGCGACGCGCGTCCCGCCCTCACCCGAAAAATGGCGAACTTTAAACGACGTTCCACTTCGGCAGATTCAAGCGCGCGCAGTTCCGCAAAATTCGAGCCCGCGCGCGTTGCGGCCCTTTGCGCCCGCTTGTTCGCCGGTAAATACTCCATCTTTCTCATTCCGGCGCTTCTCTTCATCGCGTTCTTTCTCCCTTCCTTCTCCCCAAACGCACGCTTTTCCTATCGGGACGTCGCATTTTACTATTACCCGCTGTTTCAGCAAATTCAAAACGAATGGAATCGCGGTCGGCTTCCACTTTGGAACCCAAACGTCAATTTAGGTCAACCTCTGGCGGCGGATCCAACTGCGTCAGTGTTCTATCCGGGAAAAATAGTCTTCTTTTTGTCGAACATAAACATACTTTCGTTTGCGACGTGCTTTAAACTATACGTTTGGATTCATATCGCTCTTATGTTCATTCTGGCGTACCGACTCGCTCGGCGTCTGCGCGTTTCTGCGTCGGGCGCCGCGTTTTCAGCTCTTGTCTACGCGTTTTCAGGCCAAACGCTCTTTCAGTATTCCAACGTTATCTATCTGGTCGGAGCGGCTTGGGCGCCGGCGCTGTTTATTTACTCTGTCGATTTTTTTCGCGCTCCAACTTTCAGCGGAAAGACGCGCGCTCTTTTGAAACTGTCCGTCGTACAAAGTATAACGGTCCTAGGTGGAGAACCGCAAATCGTTTATCTCGCGCTTTTAACTTCGGTAATTGCGGGACTGTTTGCGTCAACTCGTACGACAAACGAAGAAAACGCCCGGCAAAAAGACGGTTTTCACATTTCCGATTATCCTTCTTCTTCGGCAACGTTCCCCTCAAGCATACGGGCGAAACGCGTGCTCTCGTCGGTAATCTTTATTGCGGCGACGTCGGCCGTTACATTCTGTCTGGCGGCAATTCAGATTCTACCCAGTTTAGAACTTATCGATAATTCTTCCCGCGTTTTTCAAGAGAAACCTCGCTCGCTTTGGGAAATCCCGAGCGCTCTTTCAAATGCGGGCGAAACCCAGACAGAAAAAAAAGTATCGTTAACCGACAGAGAATTTTATGACGAACTCCTTTGCGCCGATTTTTCAAACGAGGGGCGAAGCCGTTCCGTATACCGTTTTAGCGTAGGACCTTGGCGTTGGCTTGAATTTCTCTATCCGAACGTCGGAGGCAGGCAATTTCCGCAGTCGTCGCGCTGGTTCCGCGTTTTCCCGGAAGAAATTGCAGTTTGGACGCCCACGTTATATTTCGGAGCGTTTCCGTTTCTACTTGCGCTGTCAGCTTTTCTATTCCGAAGGAAAAGACGCGACGAATCCTCTTTTTTCAGATGCGCGGCAACTTATCTGACGGCAGGTTCAATTCTCGCCGCGATGGGAGGTTACGGCGCCGTCTGGCTGTTTCGCTCCGTAAGCGCTTTAGCGTCGGGATCAAGCATCCCCGTTTCTTTTAGTAATTACGACCCTGTCGGGGGGGTATACTGGGCGTTAAACATTATTGTCCCCCAATTTGCAGAATTTCGGTATCCCGCAAAATTATTGACGCTGTCAATGCTCGGTTTTTCATATCTTGTCGGCTATGGCTGGGATCGTAAAAAGTTTTCTAGGGGCTTTCTTACGGCCTTGACTGTCGCAAGCGGCCTTTCCTTTATCGCATGGGCTATCGCCTGCCTGAGTGCGCAATCTTTCCTTCAATCGATCAATACAACGGATTTCCTCTTTGGACCTTTCCAACCGGAAACAGCGCGCCGGGACCTCTGCAACGCGTTTCTTCATACCGCCGTCATTCTCTTCCTCGCCGTCCTTGTACTCGCGTCGTTTAGAAAAAAGATCGTCGGCGGAAGCGTCTCTCCAACGCAAATGAAAACGCTGCCAACATGCCTTTTACTGCTCGCAGCGGCCGACGTCTATCATGCCAACAGTTGGACGGTCGTCGTTTCTCCCGCACCGTTATTCAATAGAACCTCACAGTTTACCGATAGAATCGAGAACGATAGAACCAAGATCAAACTTCAATTTCAGCCTGACAATACGGAAGATTCACATGCGGGGCCAAACGCTTGCTTTACGGCGATTCCGCCCACACGAATCTACCGTTTTCCCGTATGGTTTCCTCCTGTGTTTTCCGAAAAATCATCCGCGCGCAGAAATACGGAACGCGTTGTCTGGGACGTGGAAACGCTCTATCCTCTTTATCCGTCGAAAATGAACGTCGCCATAACCGACGTTAGAGGAGCCGTTTCAGAATACCGATACGAGCGCTTTTGCAACGCGCTGATCAATCGCGCCAACGTCGGGGCCGATCTCAGTTTTCTGGGAGTCGAATACGTACTCGGGCCAAAATTCTGGATCGAACGAATACTCGACGCCGAACGGCGCCCCCCATCCTCGCTTGACTTGCTCGATTGGGGAGTATCGCTAAAGAAAATCGACGGCCCCGTAACTAGAGCCGCTCTATTCAGGCAACAAAACCGAGTCGATTCGATTTACCTCAACCACGTCTCCAGCTCAGCAGACGGGATCAAGGGCCAAAATGATTTTGTCGTTACGGTCTCCTATGAACCGAATCGCGTCGTCTATCTTGCGTCGGCGTCAGAACCTTCGGACGTCGTTTTTTCGGAACAGTTCTGGTCCGATTGGTCAGTACGTGCGATTCCCGTTACTTCCGATGACGGACGGATATTTCTAGCAAATCGGTTTAACGCCCCAAAAGTGGACGCGTTAATTAAAAAAGCAGTTCTAAGAAAAGGAATAAAAATTGACGAGAAACCGATAGTCCCCGCGTTTGAGTTTTTAAGAAAGACGTCGATTCCGCAAGGACTTTACTGTCTAGACGTTCGCTATGCCCCCAAACGTCTTGCGCTAGGCGCCGCTCTCTCGGTCTTATCGTGGTGCGCGTTACTTGGCTTTTGCTTGATAGGTTTTGTTCGAAAAAAAGCGTTAAGAATAAAAAAGATTCAGGTCGACGCTTTTAAAAGAGATACGGATCGTCTTCGCACGCGCTAAAGGATTCTTCTCGAAAATGGAAACGCGAATTTTCAAATCGCGCTAGGACCCAGAGAAGATCTCCTATGCGGTTTAACCAAGCTCCAACACGCGGAGAAAACGATGGATCAAAACGCAATAACGCGCACGCACGTCTCTCCGCTCGACGGCATAACGTCCGAGCAAGTTGAATGGCTGCGCCCGTTCTGCTGCCGCCGGGAATAAGAGATTTAGGAGCAGGCTCCAGCTTTGCGTCCCATGCGTCGATCACGTGTTCGATTGCGCGTATGTCGTTCTCAGCAACAACCTTTACCGCCAATTTAGCGGGCGTAACGGAAAGGACTTCCGTTTGAACTTCATGAATTCTAAAAAGAAGCCGTTTAAGAACGCGATCTACGTCAGGATCGACCTCCAGCGCGCGAACCCAACCGATCTGAGCGCTAAGTTCTTCCAGCGCGCCAGATAAAACAATACGGCGATGGTCTTTCCCTACGCGCGGTCCAAAAGACAGCGACGTTTCACCCAAATCGCCGCGACGGCTGTATAACCGAGTTCTCTTTTTCTCCGACGTCATTCTGTTGCGGGTGCGATTAGCAATCTCTATAAGTTCAATTAGCGATTATTTTAAATCAGATGGAATCGTTCCGGCTATCCACTGTTCGACAAGAAAAACCGACGCCGTTCTCGCGCGACATAATAATTCGGCCTTGATCCAACTGTACCCCAACGCCAATTTTCTTATCAATGAGCATCGGGCCGTCAAGATAGACGTAATCGAGCCGCGGGGCAAATTGGGACGTGGCGCTCGCGGCAATGGAAGATTCTATCGTATTGCCAATCATTGTCTTAAATCCTCGCGCTCTTGCCATTTCAAGCGCTCGGTGAGTAGACATTAAGCCGCCAAATTTGACAGGTTTTAAATTGAGCCCGTCAAAAAAACCGACGCATTTGTCAATATCGGCTTCGCAACGGCAACTCTCGTCGGCGATAAAAGGGATGTCGCAAACCTCTTTTAATTTTGCCATTCCATCCCAATCGTCCGGATGCAGCGGCTGTTCAATAAGTTCTATATTGAGAGTCTTTAACTCGTCGACGTAGTCGAGGGCCTGCTGTTTCGTCCAGCATCCGTTGACGTCCAAGCGAAAAGGCGATTTTGTCCGCTTACGAAGTTCGCGCAAAATCGTCATATCTTCATACGCGCCAAGTTTAATGCGATAGATCGGCCAGTTAGGCTGTTCGTTAAACTTCTCTATAATACGGAAGAGCGAATCAAGACCAAGCGTATAGCTCGAAAGAGGGAGCCGGCGCGGATCGTAACGCCAAACGCGGTAAAGGGGCGTATTGCGAAGCTTGCCCCAAAGGTCGCACGCAGCCATTTCTATTGCCGAAACCGCCGCAGGATTGGGTTTATCTTTTAGGAGAGCCTCTATTTTTAATCCAAACGCGCGAGGATCAGCCAAAGCGTAATCGGCAGTAAACCGTCGGCACGACTCAAGCGCGCTGACCATACTGTCGAGCGATACGCCCCAGTGCAGATCCTCGTACGCTTCTCCATATCCACGAAGACCGTCTTGTTCCAACTCGACAACTACCGCCTTGATAACGCTAATCGTACCGCGAAAAACGGTCATTACATGTTTGAGCGGGAGATCTGTTCGAATTATTCTAAGTCTCATTGCTCTCTTTATATACAGTACTACTATTCTTATCGAACTTTTTAGCGGGCGCGCCGCTCGCGGTCGGTTCAGGCGCGCCGCATTAACGCCGCCGTTCAAACTCCCACACGAAGCGTATACTGCCGACGCGGCCAATCGCGCTCAGTCGACATTATAATCATTCAACAGCTTAGTCGCAACTAAAAACAACGATATACTCCACAAAAAAACCCAGTCGTCGCAGGAATGATCGATCAAAACTTTTATAGACAAACGAGCCAAAAAAACCGTTCCGGTACTCGACGCCAACCTGTTCCGCACAAAGTAAATTGTCCATTTTTTAAAATAGATACAAGGGGGGAGAAAGAACGAAGATTTGTCCAAACCATAAAGCGTCTAAGGGCAAATTAGAGAAGATTCTAAATCATGCAAAATAAACGCCGCGCGTTCTTTCGATGAACGAACGCGCGGCGCAAATTTAAACCAGCAAAAATCGACGCGTCTCAAACGAAGCACGGAGCCGTCCAGTCTGACGGTCTCATTGATTCGCGGCGCCGGTCGGAAGAAGAATAACGGTTCCCACGTCAAAATACGTGGCGCCCGAACGCAAGTTATTGATCCGTTTAATTTCACCCCAACGCGAACTGCTCCCCAATTCGTTTTCCGCTATCGTAAGCAGATTGTCGCCTTCTCTGGTAACATACTCGCGATATGCGCCCGTCGCTGAGACGGCGTTTGAACCGTAAGCGTTCTGCGTGTAATTCTGCGGATACGGATTCACTGCGGCGTTTCCTACCGCGTTTCCGTATCCAACGCCGTTGGAAGCGTTGTAACCGGGCCCGTTCTGAGCGTAGTTTTGATTTACGTAACCGTTATTCGGGATAGTGTTTACAGTTTGACTCGGGTAATTGCCATTCACAACGCCAGAATTAACGTAGGCGCCGTTATTAGGCATGTTATAATTAGCGTTCGGCTGACTGTAAACGGTTCCGCTCGAATTTGCATAATTCGGATTGGTTACATTTCCAGAAGAATTATTAACATACGGATTCGTAACGGCTCCAACATTGTTCTGATACGTATTGACGCCCGCGTTCGGAGAAACGTAATTATTGGTCAAGCCGTTACTTGAATTATTTACTGCATAACTGCCGGGCGTATTGTTGACCGCGTAGTTAGGAGAACTGCCGACTCCAGAGGGCGCCGTATAGTTCTGTCCGACCGTTCCGCCGTTATACTGCTGCGGGGCGTTCGAAGAGTCAAGTCCTGACGAACCGTTCGCTGCGGTCGTCGCGGCGTTTGAAAGCGCGGGTCCGCCAAGATTATTCGCAACTGTGCCGGCGGCGTCAGCCGAAGTCTGACCGAGCGTCTGCCCCGTCTGAGCCGGCGTCGACGTGTTTAACGAAGGGGACGCGGTAAGCGAATTCGAGCCAGACGCGCTCAAACTGTCGGAGCCGGAAGCGGCTGCGTTCGGCAAAGTGTTCGACGCGGTAGAATTCAACGGCTGATTCCCAGAAAGCGTATTTTGCAGATTCTCAAGTCCGGAACGTATGTTCGCGTTGGCGTTTTGAGCCGCGCCTACGGTTGAATCATACGCGTTTTGAGCTGCGGTGGAAATGTTGTTATATGAATTCTGAAGACTCTCGCCAATATTATTGACGGTATTGTCGAGAGTCGAAGCCAAGCTGTTCGCGGATTGATTGAGACTGTTCGACGCTTGATCGCCCAGATTCTGAACAGATTCAAGGCCGCCCGTAAGCTTGTTCTCAACAGCATTAAGACCGCTTTGAACTTTAGTTTGAAGATTCTGAGCTGAATTGCTCACCTGATTGGCGAAGTCGTTGGCCTTATCCGACAAACTGCTCACAGAGTCGGAAATCTGGCGGCTCATGTCGTTAAGCTGATTTGAAAAATTAGCGCCGCTGCCGCCGTTCGTCGAAAGCGAATCGCCAACACTCAAATTCTGAGAATTCAACGCGTCGGAATTGTTTGTCGTATCAAGCGTAAGATTCAGGCCGGAATCGTTTTGAGAAAGACTGTCCGTTCCGGCGGTCGCAAGAGGGACGGAAGTTCCCAAGGAATCGCCTGATTCCGTTGTCGCTGGCGCGCTCAAACTCGGCACGGGCTCGGTTTCTGCCAAAGAAGGCTCCGCATTCAAGAGACTTGCGCCATTCGACAGACCGTCAGTTGGCGCCAAAGAATCGTCAGAAGCGGCTAACGAGTTGGCTCCCCCGCCTAAAGACGGACCGGACAACGTCGAAGAAACGTCGGCGCTCAACGCGGAACCTGTCGTCGCAAGCGGCGCTGTGTTTTCTTCGCTAAGTAACGAATTCGAATCCTGTGAATCCAGAGTAGGCGTTTCGTTCAAACTGAGCGACGGAGAATCGTTCAACGGGTCGTTCGTCGATTCCCTCGTTCCCAAAAGTGAAGGAGCGCCAGAGTCAGACGCTGAATTCCAGCCGTCTCCGTTCGGGAGAGAACCGCTTGACGTATTGGGCGCCCAATCGGCGCCAAGGGAATCGCCTCCATTCGCGGGCTCAACGTTCGAAGACGCGGACGCCGGAGGCGTCGGCAGAGTCTCCTCCGCTATCTCAATCGGTTTGATTACCGGCGTCGCCGCCGGCGGACTCGTCGTGTCTTCTCTGACAGGAGCGTCGCCAAAAGCCGCTTCCGGATCGGCAACGTCCGTAGTCGCAATCGGATACGACGACGCGCTCGAATTCTCTGTCGGGAGGTCCGAAATATCTGCGCCAGAAGAGTCTGACGGTTCCGGCGTAGGAAGAATCTCCTCTGTCTGATCAAGCAAATCGCCCGGCAGCGTGGAATTAACACGATCGGCGACGCTGTTCGCTACGTCGCTTACAGCGTCCTGCGTCGAATCAATTGCGTCGCTAAGCGCGTCTTGAGAGGACTCCACTGCGTCTTCAAGGCCGCTTTGGACGTCGCCAACAAAGGAGTCGACGCTTTCTTTCCCCTTGGCTAACGCGTCGGAAATTGAATCTTTCGCGTTTTCGGCGTTCTCCTGAATATCTTGAAGCAGTTCCTCTCCCTTTTCAGAAGCGTCGGAAAGAGTTTCGTTCAAACTGTCCTTTATATTGCCAAATGAAGCCAACGTCGATTCCTTGGCCCCGTCAAGATTCTTGCTGATCGCGTCTGCCGCGGCGTCGACTTTCCTAGCCAATTCGCTTTCAGAAGCCTTCTTAGAGCCCTTAGAATCGTCTTTTTTCGACCCCTTAACAACGTTCGCGTCCTTCTTATCCTTACGCGAAAACCAGGAAGAAACGCGATCTTTCGTCGAATTCCACAAGCCCTTCTTGCCGCCCTCTTCTTTTGCGTCGGACGGACCGGGTTTCTCAGAAGCGACGGCGACGGCCGCCCCATCCTTCTTATTCTTCGCTTTCTGGTCTCCCTTGAAGAACATAACGCCAATATACGCCGCGGCGAAAAGAATCGATGCGGAAACGGTCGTGACAACCGTCTTCTTAGTAATGCCACGCCAATCCCGTCCGCCTTCAAGATCAGAATCAATCTCCTCGACGAGAACGTCGGGACGATCGGCCCCGGAGTTTCTCGACGAACCGTTCTGATAGGACTTATTGCCGGTAGCGTTCTCGTCTGTCGATCGTGATCTATTTTTCAGAGAACTCATCGCGTCGCCTCCGTTAGAATCTTCCTCTAAACTTCGGTCATCAATGTCGTCGTCCGGTTTTGCAATATTTTTGCAAAACGCCAACGCCTTGCCCGCGCCAACTTTCATCCACCCCCAAAGAGTGGCAAACCACGTTAACGGCGCCGCCAAAAAGGCAAAGGAGAAACCGCCCTCCAGAGCGCGTGCCTGTTTGCGCAAATCTTTAAGCTCTTTCTCGTACTTCTCCTCGTCCTGCAGGAGATCCGCGTCGTCCGGACTTTCTTTAAGAAGTCCGCGGCAAACGTTTAACTGATCTTCACAATCTCCAATTTTGATATTGATTTCGTCTATCTGATCCTGCACCTCGGGCGAACGTTCCTTATTGCGGCTAAAAAACCGCTGAAAGAAACCGGGACCGGCTGCGACATTCTCGTCGCCGTACACATCGCCATCCCCTTCAGCTTCATTG
>CAMNJU010000004.1 GCA_946541595.1 uncultured Planctomycetales bacterium | reverse complement strand
CGGGTTGCGCGGCGCCGAACGAAATCGGCTTATCTGCGCCCTTGGCTTGCGTCCAGAACGGGCAGTCCTTGCGGATTGCGGTCGCTCTTAACGCCGCTCTGAGGCGCGGTCATGCGCGCTTCATTGAGCGTACGCGCGGCGGCGGGCTTGCCGGGGCCGGCGTATCTCGGGGCGGGCGCCTGAGCCGGAAGAGGCCGCGACGCATAGTAGACGGCGCCGGTCGTCGGAACGAGTTCCGGCTTTCCGTTCTTCGCGGAGCTTTTCGCGGTCGTTACCGAGTTCTTGAATTGGACCGTTCGGCCTTTCTTCTGGGAAACGCCGGTCAGCCGCGCGCCGTTGCGGGGATTGTAATTAACGAAACGGTCGTCGTCGGACTTTTCGGCGTCGGACGAATTTGCGTCGGAGGCGCCGGCGTCAGGATAAATAACGCCGTTGTTCTCGGCGGGCGGGAACGACTGCTGCGCGTTCGCGTCGCTCTGCGCTTCCGCGGCGACGGTCGAATCGCCGGCCATGCCGGTATTCGGCGCGGATTCGGCAGGAGCGGCCTCAGGCGCGGCGGGAGCCGGAGCGGATTCGGCAGGAGCGGCCTCAGGCGCGGCGGGAGCCGGAGCGGATTCGGCAGGAGCGGCCTCAGACGCGGCGGGAGCCGGAGCGGATTCGGCAGGAGCGGCTTCAGGCGCGGCGGGCGCAGGAGCGGCGTCGGCAGGAGCGGCTTCAGTCGCGGCGGGCGCCGGAGCAGATTCGGCGGGAGCGGCCTCAGTCGCGGCAGGCGCAGCCTGCGTGGGCAGAGGATCGCCCTGTCTGGTCGTCGGATTGAGCTCCGGCTTATTCGCGGCAGGATCCGACGACACGCTGTCGGCGGCGCACACGTCCACCTTAACTTTTTCGTTCGGCGCGACGCAGTCGCCAAGAGGGGTAACCGACGTCTCGCCTTGACGGAACTGCTCGGCCGGCGTTTCGGCGCGCGCGACGTTGTGCGCGTCTTGCGCCGTTTGATCGACCTTCGCGGCGGTCTCCGCGGGCACGGCCGGGTCGGGCGTCTGCGGACCCCACGTGCCGTCCGGATTGAGCGTCGCCGGTTTCACGCCGTCGCTGGCGTCGCTGCTCGTAATAGTTCCGTCGCTGCCAATCTCATAATGATAATGGCAATCCTGCGATCGGCATTCAAACTGGGTGGGCTTATTCGGTCGTACCGTAGCGCAACCGACCGCGAGCGATAAACACAACGCGGCGAACGCGGCGCCCAAAAGGAAAAGGAAACGTCGGTCCCGAGAGACCGCTCCGAGATCTTTCGCCTTCTTCATATGTTTGTCGTCCTCAAGACTAAGCGCGAATCTCTCCGTGGAAACTAATCCAAAAAGGGTCCGCGCATGTTGACGTTCTAATTATAATCTGTAGGCAAAGAGAAATAAAGAGTCCGGATGTAAAAATCCCTGAAAAAATGATGATAAATTAAAGATTTACAAAAAAAACGAAAAGACGAACGCCCTCTTTTGACCGTATATTTTTACCGACCGTTACAAGCGTCAGAACTCTTTTGTTTTGACCAACCGTAAAACATTTAGTATTCTATTCAAACAATGACTTTAGACTATCCGATTCTTTTGCGACAAAAGTTAAATCGCAATTCTTCGTCGCGTTCGCAGCGCCATTATCAAACCGAAAGAACAAGTTTCGTTTTTGCGCATAACCGTTACAATCTTCCCTTGCGTTACACAGGATACAAAGCGGAAGCAAACGCGATGATTTCCAGTACGCAAGGCCTTTTTTGTGATATGAGTTTCGGCGAAACGTCGATTCTTTGCCTGTCGAAATAAAAGCGCCGCGCAGAAGTTTTTTTCTTGCGCGGCGCGACGGATATGCGCATGGAACCGCCGTTTCGATTCCCGTCGGAGCGGCGTTCCGGAACGCGCGGACGCTGTAAGCGCGCTGTACGCTAAGCGCGCAAGGATCACGTTCGCGCCGGACGCGCATATCTCCAATACGTAGCCGTTGAGCGGCGTCGAGGAGGCGTTTTTACAAGACGTATACTGAACAATCTAAGTTTATTTTTATTTTTTCCGTAAATTTATTTGATTGTTCGCGTACTCTATTGCAGAAACGTAACTACAATTCGACGAACGCGTTCTGAAAGTCTCAGACGAACGACGCGGTTGACGGAGTCTCCGCGAGCGGTCCCGCCCCCAGAAATACGCATGGCGGTCTTGGCTTGAGGAACGTCGGCTTCCTTCCGACAGTTTCCCGCGTCTCGGGTATTGCCGCGTCAGGAACGCTCGAACGCCAAATAGTACAAGAAGGAGCAGTTACTATGCTTGTTTTATCAAGATATAAGGATCAGAGCATCTATATCGGCGACGACATTGTCGTAACAATCGTCGACGTTCGAGGGGATCGTATCCGTCTCGGAATCGAGGCGCCCGCCAACGTGCCGGTGCACCGACAGGAGATCTACGAAGCGATTCAGCGCGAGAACGCAGAGTCGTCTATGACGCGACGCGAATACCGCCCGCGCAGACCCGAAGTTTTGAAACCGTGTTCTGCGGATTACGAGTTAAAACTTCGATAAAACCGGATTTGGACGCTTCGGCGGACGAAACCGTATAACGCGCGGCGAGCGTTTTGTTCGCCGCGCGTTTTTTTATTGGCTCCGCTCGTGTTGCTATCCGCCGCGCCCTGTCTATAATATAGGGGCGCGTTCCGACCGCGGGCCGCGCGGAATTCGGACCAGGGCGCGCCCCGCGAACGAGGAAGATCTCATATGAAGAAACTGTCGAAAACGTCGCTGAATTACTATCTCTCCGAGTATCTCGAGGATCTCGGCCGCGCGGGCGTTAAGGATTTTTATCGCGGCGACGACGCAAAGGGGGCGAAACCGACGCCGGAGAACGCGCCGGAGTCCGTCGAACGCGCCAAGCCCGCGCGAACTGCCGCGCCGGCGTCCAAACCGACGCGCCGCGCAACGCCCGTCGTTCCGATTCACAGTTCGGCAAGCGCCCCCGCGGTTTCGACAGAGTCCGATCCGGAAGGGCGCGCGGCTAAACTTGCCGAGCTGGCCGCGCAGGTCGCGAAGTGCGCCTTGTGCCCCAAGCTTGTCGCGAACCGCACGCAGACGGTCTTCGGAACCGGCAATCCGTACGCGGAACTGTGCTTTATCGGCGAGGGCCCCGGCGCCGAGGAAGATCTGCAGGGCAAGCCGTTCGTCGGACGAAGCGGTCAGCTCCTCACCGACATGATCGAAAAAGGGATGGGAATTAAGCGGAGCTCCGTCTTTATCTGCAATATTGTGCGCTGCCGCCCCCCGCAAAACAGGAATCCGGAAAAAGAGGAAGCGAACGCGTGCCGGCCTTTCCTTGACGCGACGCTCGAAATCATTAAGCCAAAGTTCATTTGCTGCCTCGGCTCGATCGCCGCGACGAATCTTCTGCATTCCGAGCTTTCGATCGGAAAAATGCGCGGTATAGTCCACGAATACAACGGCGCAAAGGTCGTATGCACATACCACCCCGCCTACCTGCTGAGAAACCCGCCCGCTAAGAAACAGGCGTGGGAAGACCTCCAGCTACTCATGGCGGAAATGGGGCTCGAACTTCCCGAAAGGTAGTCGAGCGCGCCCCAGCGCGATTATTTTCAAAAAAGGGCGCAAATGTTTGCGGAGGCGCCCTTTTCAAAAGAGATTTCTTCGTTATAATACCGCTTGCGATTTGACGCGCGATAGCGCCGTCTCTGGCGCGCCGCGCCGGAGCCGCGATTTCCTTTCAATGCGGGCGGCCGTTTTTGAAAGATTCGATATATCGAGATTTTTGTCCGGGAGTCGTTCGGTTCCCGGCGGTTCGAGTCGCCGACGCGTACGGGAAGCGGCTTGAGCGTAGGTTATTTAAAGGAGTATAAAATGGCTAAACCTGGTAGAGTCGTCAAGAAGGCGAACCACGGCAAACGTCCCGCGAACGCGAAATCGCGTCGCGCCAAGCGCCGAATCGTCAAGACCTGATAGCGTTTCGTTCGCTAGAGCGTCCATATTATACAAAAGCGCGATTAGGCGTTTCGTCGCCTCAATCGCGTTTTTTTTTCACGGCGTCTGTCATTTCCAACAGCAGGAGGAGACGGAACCATGGCCAAAAAGCCCTTGCTCGTCGATCCGTCGTTGTACGACCTTGACCGTCCGGTCGCCACGTTAGAAGAGATTCGAAAATATAACAGCCAGCGTTACGAAATGGAACAGCTGACGGCCGTCGTGTACGACAATTTCGACACGCTGAAGTGCGTCGGATACAAAGACATGACGGAAAACGAATTCTGGGTTCGCGGGCACATGCCGGACTTCCCGCTCGCGCCCGGCGTCGTACTCGTCGAAGTCGCGGCGCAGCTGGCGAGCTACTTTACGACGAAACATCAGATGTTCGAGAACGCGGTTATGGGATTCGCGGGCCTCGAAGAAGTGAAGTTCCGCGGCATGGTTCGTCCGGGCGACCGCGTCGTCGTACAGTGCGAAGCGCTCAAATGGCGCAAGATTATCTTTACGGCGAAGTTTATGTGCGTCGTTAACGACGAGATCGTCTGCGAAGGGATTCTCAAAGGCTCGCCGCTCCCGCTTCAGCATCTGGCCGCCGCCGAACAGGCGAAAGCGCAGTCGAGCGAACAATAAGGGAGCGTATTTCATGCCGCGCAGATCGTTGCCCAAAATTCAAGGTAATCGGGACCTCTCCCACTACTTCATCCCGATGGAATTCGAATTCATGGCGCAGGTCGATCCGGAGACGGCGGCGCTCGCGCAGCCGGGCGACGGCGCCGATAAGGTCAAGCGCGTTACGTACGCGTCTCTGTCCGGCATGACGGCCGAACAGTTCTCCGAACGGATCTTTGGCCGCGTCGCCCCAATGGAATTTGAAATTGGGTCCGGAAAAGGGCTCTTTATTTCGAGTTACGCAAAAGCGCGGCCCGACCGCAATATTCTCGGCGTTGAAATCGCGTACCGCTACGCGCTCATGTCCGCGTCGAAGCTCGCGAAACAGAACACGCCCAACGGCGTTATGATGGCCGCCGACGCCGCGCGCGTACTCCGCGAGCTCGTACCGCTCGAATCGCTCGTCGCCGCGCATATCTACTTCCCCGACCCATGGTGGAAAAAGGCGCACCGCAAACGCCGAATCGTTCGCCCCGACGTCGTCAAAATGATCGAAGCGCGGCTCAAGCCCGGCGGGATGCTGCACTTCTGGACCGACGTCAAAGAATACTTCGATTCGGGCGTTGAAATCATTAAGCTGTCGACGAACCTCTCCGGGCCGTATTGCGTTCAGGAGCGGCCGTCTTCCGGCGACCTCGATTTCCGAACCCACTTCGAAAGAAGAACGCGGCTCAACGAGCTGCCAGTCTACAGATCGTATTTCGTTAAATGAAAGAATTCCAACGCGCCCGAGTCCAACCGGGCGCGTTTTTTTCTGACAACCGCGGGCGCCGGCCGCGTTAGAAGACGCCGTCGCGCGTAAAGCCGTAAGAAAACGTCGAATATTTCTCCGACGCGCCGACGCGTTTCGCTCGATTGAGTATCTGCTCGACTTCCGCGAATTTCTCGTTCGTAAACTCAAATCGGAGTTCTTCGATTCCGGCGCGGAGAATCCAGGGGGCCGCGTCGATTACATTCAGCGGTTCTTCGAGATAGAGCGCGCTCCCGGAAACTTCTTCCCGTACCGGGGCCGGCTCTCGGTCCGCCGACGCGGTAAAGGCTCCGAACGCTTCTTTGGCGCGCGCGGCGTTCCTGACGACGAGAATTCTGCGGTCGTCGGCGTTCGTTATGCGCACGCGCGGCGCGTCGAAAAGGGTCTTTTGCGTAAACATGGCCAGCAGCCTGCCGTAGACGGGCAGCGCAAGCTTAACGCGCCGCGTCGGCGGAGCTTGGTTTAAATTCGCAAAGAGCGCGGACACGGCGCGGTCGGAGATTTCCGGCGAAAGGCAAATTGTTTCGGCGTTGGGGAAACGTTCGGCTAAGTATTTAACGGACCGCGAGTTAGCCACGTTAAAGAACCAGTCGAGCGTAAAGGGCGCGCCCAGCGCGTCGAGCCGAATCGCTTCGGCAAGCGAACCGGCGAGCGGCGCGAGCTCTTCGGACGCCTGAAAACGAAAGCGGGATTCAAATTGAACGGGCTGCGTCTCGCCGTATATCTTCTTAATTCCACACAGTTTACACGCGTCGTACTGCGCGCGCGTGCGCACGACCGCCGCGATATAGGGCGTCAAGTCGACGGGGCCGTTCAAGTCGCTCGCCCAGATTCGTTCCGGCTTCGGCTCCTCAGCGGCCGGCCGTTCGGGCGCGGCGCGGCGGTACGATTCGAGAATCTTCTTTTCGAGCGCGTCGGAAGCCTCCTGACGCAGTTGATTTAAGAGCGATTTCGGCACAAACGCGTTCTTATCGAATTCCGGCTTGAATCCGCGGAGATAGAAGGGCGTTTCTCCGAACCGATCAAGCAGTTCGCGCAGCGCGCCGCCGTCGACGCCCCTTTTCTGGGCGGGTTCGACGTTCTGTTCGGCGGCGGCCGTAACGGACGCGCGGCTTGATTTTAACGTAAGGGTAAGCGGTTTGCCGACTTTCGCGACGAGCTCGGCGTCGATCGGCTCGTGCCGGCGCGTCTGCTTAATCGCGTTTTCGATCTCTTTATTCAGTCCATGATTGAACGTGCGGTAGAGCGTCTCGGCGTCCTCCGGAATCGGATCGTCGAATTTCACTAAGTCGTTCGGTTCCGCGCTTTCGACAATGCGCCAGCGGCGCGTGTTCGTCGGATCGACGAGTTTAATTCCGCTCACGTTGAGGCCGCCGAGTTTGCGCGCCGTTCCGTCTAGAAAGACGACCCCGTCCCCGTTGCGAAGCGGCTGCGAGAGCCGAACGGCGTCCCGGCGTACCGAGCCGACTTCCACGCCGAAATTCGACGAAAAGAGCGTATTGACAATAGCGGGATCGGATTCGTAGAAATACCCGTAACCGTAACCGCGATTGAAGATTCCGGCGACGTCGGCGCGGCGCGCTTCTTCTTCCCGCGCGGAAATCGGCCCGTCGGAGGCCGCGCGCGCAGCCTCCGCGCTCTGTTTAATCGAGAGCCGTTTCGCCGTTTCCGCGCGCGATACGCCCGACGCCGCGTCGACGAGATCGCGATAGTATCGCACGACTTCGTAGACGTAGTTCGGCGCCTTCATGCGCCCCTCTATCTTGACCGAATCGACGCCGATTCGAACCAGTTCGTCAATCTCTTTTTGACCTTGGAGCTGATCTTTGAGGGAGAGGAAGTAACCGTAGGAGCCCGATTCAGCTTCCGCGGCGCCGCCGAGCGGCTGCGCTTTGTAATACTGTCGGCAAGGCTGCGCGCACATGCCGCGATTGCCGCTCCGGCCCCCGATAAAGCTGGAAAGATAGCACTTTCCGGAACATCCGAGACAGAGCGCGCCCGAAATAAAAACTTCGAGTTCAATCGGCGACTGACCGCGAATCGAACGAATCTCTTCGAGGGACAGTTCTCGCGCCAAAACGACGCGCTTAAACCCTTGTTTTTCAAACCATTTGAGTTCAATTCCCGAGGCGGGTGAAAGCTGAGTCGACGCGCACAGCGGGAGCTCCGGAAACGCGTCGCGCAGCCACGCGGCCGCGCCGAGATCCTGAACGATGACTTCGTCGAGCCCGCATTCGTAAAGGCGCTTGAGATCGGGATAGACGAGATTGAGTTCGGCGTCCGAGAGAACCGTATTGAACGTGAGGTGAACGTCGACGTTCGAGCGGTGCGCGAAGTCGATCGCGGCGCAATATTCAGCGGCGTCGAAATTCTTCGCGAACCGGCGCGCGCCGAATCCGGCAAGCCCCATATAGACTTCGTCCGCGCCGGCTTGAATAGCCGCATTAAGCCGTTCGCGATCGCCGGCCGGCGCCATAATTTTCATAGAGAACCCTCTCTTCAGACAGAATCCGCTCCGCGGAACCGTTCGCGTCCAACACGCGCGGACGCGGCGAATTACGCGTCGGTCTCTTCGTTAAATCCCAGTTCGCGCGCGAGCTGCAGGTCGCGCTTCGCCGCGCGTTCGTCGCCGAGCTGCTTATACGCGGTCGCGCGGTAGTAGTAGGCGTCGGGATTCTCCGGCTCCAGTTCAAGCGCCGCGTTGAAGTCGCGAAGCGCGCGTTTCGGATCGCCCAGTTCGGCGTACGCTTCCCCGCGCGCGACGTAGCAATGCGCGAATTCCGGATCCCGTTCGAGCGCTTTGGAATAATCGTCGACGGCCTCGCGGAGCCGGTTCTCGTTCGCGAGCAGGACGCCGCGGTCGTAATACGCGCTGACAAATTCGGGCGCGAGCGTTAGACAGCGGCGGAAATCTTCGAGCGCGGCGTCGGTCTGGCCGAGCATGTCGTACGCGATCGCGCGGCCGTAATACGCGACGTAAGCCTTGCCGTCGAGCTCAATAGCGCGGTCGTAATCGCGTATGGCGCGGTCGTACCGTTCGAGAAGGCGTTCTGCATGCGCGCGCAGCTCGAACGCGTCGGCGCGCCCGGAGTCGAGTTTGACGGCGCGAGCGCCCTCTTCGTAGGCGCGCTCGTATTCGCCAAATTCGAGCCAAATCCTCCCGACGCCTACTCTTGCGTCGACGGAACCAGGCTCCAGCTTAAGCGCGCGCTGATACGTTTCAAAAGCGTCGTCAAACTCGCCTTCTTCAAAGGCCTCTTTTGCGGACGCGCACATAGTCTCGGCCAAGCCGCGTCTGTTCTTGGAGGCGTCGAGCGAAATTTGAGCGCCCTTGCCCTTTTTGCCGCCGAGCGCGTTCCCGCGCTTGGGAGATTCGTCTGATTTCATAATACGCCGCGTCTTAATCGGGGTAACGTGAAACGCGCAAACGACGCGCTGTATAAAGATACGCGACGCGAAGTTCGTTCGCGCCGCGACGTAAAAGCGACAAAGACGTCAAACGTCGAGATTCTTGACGTCGAGCGCGAATTTCTCAATAAATTCGCGCCGCGGCTCGACCTGCTCGCCCATGAGTATGCGGAAGAGCTCGTCGGCGGCTTCCGCGTCTTCCATGGTAACTTGAACGAGCGTCCGGTTGACCGGATCGAGGGTTGTTTCGCGGAGCTCTTCCGGGTCCATTTCGCCCAGTCCTTTAAAGCGGGTAATCTGCCAGCCTTTTTCGCCCGCCTCGCGAATCGCGACGAGCATCTGACGCAGATCTTCGACTCCGACTTCGGACTCGCCGCGAATAATCGCGTAGCGCGCGCCTTCGACGCCGGTCCGCTGAATCGGATAGAGCGAGTCGATCTCGAAACCGAACTTGCGCAGTTCGACGAGCTGCCGGTTCACCGAGCGCACTTCGTCGAGATTGACGACGCGCAGTTTCGATTCGACTTCGTCCCCTTCTTCAAAAACCTTATCGGATTTCTGATTGAGGGAGTCGGAAATCGAGCCCTGAAGCTGGTCGATCGTTTGGCCCGTCTCCTGCTCGATTTGCGTGAGGTATTCGGTAAGATCGCGCCGTTCGAAGAACCAGTTCTCCTGCTTCTTCCAGGTAACGTGGAACATGGGCAGCTTCGCCGTTTCCGGATCTTGGCGCATAGCCAGTTCGCGAAGGCTGAAGCCGCGCTTTTCGAGCGACTGAATCGACTCTTCGAGCGAGCTCAGAACGCGGCAGAGCGCGATCATATCGTCGTCTTTAATGAGCCGGCCGTCGCGCGGGTCGAGCTGGGCGTTCTGGATACCGGTATCGAGGAGCTCTCTCTTCATCTCCTCTTCGGTCTGGACGTAACGCGCGGGCCCCTTTCCGCCCTTTTTCCGGACGCGGAAGAGGGGCGGCTGAGCGACGTAGACGAACCCCGCCTTGACCATGTCGTACATCTGACGGTAGAAGAACGTCAGGAGCAGGGTCCTGATGTGCGAACCGTCGACGTCGGCGTCCGTCATGATGACGATCTTGCCGTAGCGGCGCTTGCTCAGGTCCATACTGTTCTCTTTGCCGAACCCGCCGCCGAACGCGACGATCATACTGCGTACTTCCTCGTTCTTAAGAACGCGCTCGTCCTGCGCTTTATACGCGTTAATGACCTTGCCGCGGAGCGGAAGAATCGCCTGGAATTCGCGAATGCGGCCCCCTTCTGCGGATCCGCCCGCCGAGTTCCCCTCGACGAGATAGAGCTCGCACTTATCGACGTCGCGGCTCGTGCAGTCGCGCAATTTGCCCGGCATGCCGCCCCCGTTGAGGACGTTCTTACGGTCCTTAACGAGCTGGCGCGCGCGTTTGGCCGCTTCGCGCGCTTCCAGAGCGAGTGTGGCGCGTTTGATAATTTCGCGCGCGCTATCTTTGTTTTTGACGTTCTCCATGTAGCCCGTCATGGCCGGAGCGAAGACCGACTGGACAATGCCGGCGACTTCTGTGTTGCCGAGTTTCGTTTTCGTCTGGCCTTCGAACTTCGGTTCCGGAACGCGCACGGAAATAACGACGGTGAGCCCTTCGCGGAAATCTTCGCCGTCCGGCACATTCTTGCCGAAGAGGTTCTTTTCGACGCCGTATTTCGTCAGCACGCTCGTAAGCGCGGTGCGGAATCCGGTTACGTGCGAGCCGCCCTCGTGCGTGTGCACGTTGTTGACGTACGTGCGAATCGTCTCCGCGTCGTTGTTGGTGTACTGGAGCGCGATCTCGACGGCGACGTTGTCGCGGCCGCCTCGGACGCAGATAACGTCGTTGTGGACCGGCTGATACGTCTTATTGAGGAACTGAACGAAGTCGACGACGCCATTCTTGGAATGGAACGTCTCGCCGCGCCCGTCGCGCTCGTCGCGGAAATTGATCTGAATATTCGGGTTCAGGAAGGCAAGGTCGCGCAGGCGGTTGTAGAGGGTGCTGTACGAAAATTTCGTTTCGGGAAAGATTTCCGGGTCGGGCTTAAAGGTTGTTTTCGTCCCGTGCTTTTCCGTTTTGATTCCTTCGGCGACCGGCGCGAGCGGAACGCCGCGCTCGTATTCCTGATAGTACTGGCGGCCGTCGCGGCAGACTTCCACGTTGCACCATTCGGAAAGGAAGTTGACGACCGTAACGCCGACTCCGTGCAGCCCGCCGGACGTCTGATACGCGCCTTTATTGAACTTGCCGCCGAACTTCAACTTGGTCATAACGCCTTCGAGGGTCGAAATGCCGAGGTCCGGGTGAATCCCGACCGGAATGCCGCGGCCGTCGTCCTCGACCGTAACCGAGCCGTTTGCGTTAATTGTAACGGAGATCTCCGTCGCGAATCCTGCGAGCGCTTCGTCAAGCGAGTTGTCGACGACTTCGTTGACCAGATGATGCAGGCCCTGCGCCGCGACGTCGCCAATGTACATCGACGGGCGTTTGCGCACGTGTTCGAGGTCGGAAAGGGCTTCCAAGTCGGTCTCGACGTACTCGTCTTTCGCCTTGCGTTCGTCGCGAAAGCCGTCGTCGAGGACTTCAAATTCGAGTTTCTGCTCCGTCGGCGTCGCTTCTTCGGGCGTTTGATTCCCCTGGTTCTCGTCCACTGACTGTTCGGGCGCGTCTTTCGGTTCCGCGTTCGGATTAGACTCGTGTTCTGACATGATCTTCACTGACTTCTAAAAGTTAAAAACGGCGCCGGCGCGAGGCCGCGCGGTTAACGAACGATCAACTTGATCGACTGTATGTTTTCGTCGGGCAAACGCCGCCGAATCTCTTGCAGTATCTGGCTTAGATAAAACTGCAATTCCTGATAAAGCAAGTTCGAGGCGATTTCGACACGCAGGGTTCCGCTTCGAAAAGAGACGGGCCGAGCGTATTGGAGGTAGGTCTGCAGCTTGTCGGAAGCGCCGCCGTCAAGCTCGGGCGCGAACTCGTCGGCCGGCGCGTCAAAGACGGTTTCCAACGCTCCACGCCACGCGTCGTGAAATCGCTCGACGCCGATTCTCCGGCCAAGCCCGTATTTCGCCATGACCGACGGAATAATGGCGCCGAACCGCGACGCGCGAATCGGCCGCTCGTCGCTCAGAAAGCGGTAGCCGAGCGGATGGGGGGGACGCGCAAACGGGTCCCGATTTTTTTTCGCCGAATTCGTTCTTTTTGAACGGCCGGACTCGCCCGGGCTATTGGGTGAACTTGTTTTTTTCATTATACTGATTTGCCGTCGGGTTCGATCGGCGCGTTTTGCGCGCAAAAATCGCCTTCAACCGGCTTGTGAACAAGGCCGAATCCAACGGAAACGGACGCCTCCGTCCGCGTTGGATAAATTATAACAGAAAGCGCGTTTTCGACAAGCGAAACCGGCGTTTTCATATCGTTTTTTTTCGACAAAACGGCCCTTTTTGGCGCCAAAAAAGTCCCGATTTCGACCGTCGAAACCCACGGCCGCCAAACCGCGGAAAAACAGGGCCGGACCGGGCGCGCGCCGCGTTGCGTACACAGCGCGAACACAACGAGTTAACCGCGACCAAGGAGAACGCATGCAGACAACGAAACAGGACGCGTCCTGGCGCGCGCCGTCTCCGTTCGCCGATTCCTTCTTTTTGACCGGCGCGACGGCAAGCGGCAAAACGGCGCTCGGCGTCGCTATTGCGCGCGAGCTGGGCGCGGAAATTGTGTCGCTCGACTCGATGGCGGTCTATCGCAAGATGGACGTCGGCACGGCCAAGCCGACGCTTGAAGAACGCGGCGGCGTCCCGCATCATATGATCGACGTCGTCGATCCGTCGGAGCAGTTCTCCGTCGTCGAGTATATGCGTCAAGCGTCGGAGGCCGTGCGCGGTATTCGCGAACGGGGCGCCGTCGCGCTCTTTGTCGGGGGAACGCCGCTCTATCTCAAAACGATGCTGTTCGGCGTCTTCGACGCGCCCGCGTCCGACCCGCGGCTGCGCGAGGAACTGCGCGGAGTCGCGGAAAAAGAAGGGCCTTACGCGCTCTGGAGCATACTTCGCGAGGAAGATCCGGAATCGGCGCTGCGGCTGCATCAGAACGACGTAAAACGTGTCGTGCGCGCAATAGAAGTCGTCCGTCTTACGGGCAAGCCGATGTCGGCGCAGCTCAAAGAGTTCAGCGCGCCCCCGCTGTTCGAACCCGGCAGAATCTTTATATTAACGCGCGAGCGCGACGAGCTTTACGACCGTATCAACCGTCGGGTCGACGAAATGATGCGCGCCGGCTTTTTAGAGGAGACGCGGCGGCTCTTCGAGAGCGATCCTCCGCCGGGACCGACGGCGTCGAAAGCGGTCGGATACCGGGAATTAAAAGACGTGTTGGACGGGCGGCGGGAGCTGGACGAGGCGGTCGAGACGATTAAACGGCTCACGAGAAACTTTGCGAAACGTCAGGAAACGTGGTTCCGTTCCCTGACGGCGCAAGGGGCGCGCAGAATCGACGCCGACGGAAAGTCGGCCGACGCGCTGCGGGAAGAGATTTGCGGAGAGATTCGAAAATACCTCGAATAGCCCGAACGAAAGCGATTACAGATCGGCGACGAATTCCGATTTCTTATTCGTTTCGAGGCAGAGAAGCTCCAAGCGGTAGACGCGCTTAGGAACCAATTGGCTCTCCTCGTCGTTCGGATCGACGCGCTCTTCGACGTCCTCGACGTACCCCGCAAGGAAGTAGTCGACCGGACGGCCGAGCTCGCGGAGAAACTTTTTGCGTTCCGCAGGAATATAGACGTCGTTCGCGCGTATGCCGGCGTCAGAAAGGGCCTCCTTAACGTCCTCCTTTTTGAGAAGCGTATACCCTTCTCCGTCCTGAAGTTCCGCGCGCGTGGCCTCGGAGATCGATTCCGCGCTCTCCCCTTTAACGCCGAGGAAGCAGACGGTCGGATCGGTCTTTTTCTCCTGATCGAGTTCCGAATGACGGTTGAGTTCCTTAATCGCGTCTTTCGTAACGCGGTTCACGGCAGGCTCAAATACGGACGGATCGATTTTCTTCGGGCGGTTGAAAAGGGCGCAGCCCGCCGGCGCGGCGAGCATGCCGGCGCAGGCCGCCGCGACAAAAGCGCGGCGTGAAAGACGGTCGGCGGATACGGTATTACGCGACGTCATTGACGGCTCCTTCGAATCAAAGTACGGTTACGCAAGTCGGCGGGTCTGACGCGCGGCTCGCGCCGACCCGCCGCGCTAAGAGTACTCTTTTTCCCCAAGCGGGACAAGAGCGTTTTACGAATTGATCTCCTTTTAAGACAGGCTGAAAAGAATCGGAGAAATTTCGTGAGAATCTGGAACGCCGTTAGATACTTTTTTGGAGGACAGGCGCAGCGAACCGTCTTCGCGCAGCTTGCGCTCTTCCTCCTGCTTTGCGGTCTAACGGGGGCGCTATGGTCTTTTTTCCGGCCTCAGATTCTAAGTCAACGCGTCTATCAGCTCAGCGCGGCCAACTTCCGCGTCTGGAACCCGCCCCCTTGGATTCCCGATAATTTCGTCGAAGAGGCGCTCGGATATATCCCCACGGAAGAGCGCGCGAAAGGTCTCAACGCGCTTGATCCGGGCTTGGTCGACAGTCTCGTCCGCGCGTTTTCCAATAATCCGCGCGTCGCGAGCGTCGAATCGATCGTCGTCTCGTACCCGGCGACGGTCGACGTCGCGCTCAAATTCAAGACGCCGGCCGCGTTCGTCGACCCCAACGAAACGGGTCGGCTCGAACAGATTCAGGATCTGAGAACGCTCTTTCCGGCAGACGAATTCCTCAAACGGCTCGAACAGGAGACCTCTTTCGAACCGCCCGATCCGCAGGGCGGAGCCGCCGCCGCGCCTCAGCCGACGCTCCTCGACGGCGAAGGGGAGAGCATGGACGACGCCTATTTTCGCAAAAACCCCAAGGAGCAGGATCGATTGCCCACGGTGAGAACCTACGGCCCCTACGGCGACTTTACCGTTAAAGCGGCCGCGTTCGCCGAATTTCTCGAATCGTTCGACGCGGTCAGGCAGTTCGGAATCGAAACGATTCACGCGTTCAAGACGCTCGGCGAAACGGAACCGACCTTCTTCATTTCGACGAAAGAGGGCCGCGTTGTCTACTGGGGCCGTTTCGACGCGCCTGAGAACTACTCTTTTGGCGGCATTCTCTACGACGGGGTAAGCCGAAGAAGAACCGCTCCGGAGGAAAAGAAAGCGATCTACGCGTATCAACAGCAGAAACTCAACGTCTGGCGAAAACTGCACAAGACGTCGAAAGAAGTCGCGTTCGACCTGTCGGACGCCGCGAAAGAACGGGCCGAAAAGAAATAAAAAAAGCGCGCTTTGCGTACGCCGCGGCTTAGCGGCTCGCAAAACGCGCTCTGTTCTTATAGAGGAAAGCCGATCCCGCTCGCTGCCCGTCTCTTTCTATTGGCGCAGCCTTACGCGAAACGCCGGCGAACTACCTGTTCAAGCCGACGCAGCCGCAGAACCGCAGCCCCCGGACGGGCAGGAGATCGAATCGCTCCCGCCGATTTCAGGACTCGAACGACGCGAAGAGACGGTCGAGCGCTTTTTCGAATTTCTCGTCGGAGTAGTACGTGCCCGCCGCAATTTCGGCGCGAACGCGGTTGACGAGATCGACGCGGATACCTTCGGAATCGAAGGAGACGCTGGCGGCGGCCTCGGCGCGGTTCTGGGTCGAGATTTCCATCTCGTCGCGCGCGACCGGCTTCGACGCGTTCTCGGAAACGTCGTTGCGCTTAACGCTGGAAACTTGATTGGCAGCGGAAACGCCGTTCAAACCATTAACGCCATGAATAGTCATTCTTTATTCTCCTGAAAGTTCGATCCAGAAGTTACGTTCGCGTCACTTGCGAAAACCGCGCCTGACTCGACGAAATTCTTTGTTTTAGTTTTACGTTGAAAAGTCAACGCAGGAAATCCGTTCCCGCCCTCGCGACGCGTCCTTGACTCGTTTTTTACCGCTTGGGCTTCGGAGCCGCGCTCTGCTGCGCGCGTACCTCGCTAACTTTATCGACCGTTTGTTTGTTCAACTTGAGCGTTTTTCCGAAAATTCTCAATTTTTGTTTTATTACGATTTTCAAATCCTCGTTTGACGCACGGTCACTTACTGATTATGAGAAAAATCGGCAGTTCACACAACCCCAATTCAAAAAAAGAACAAAAAAATCAAAAAATTTTGGGAAGCGTGTCATAAATTAGGCGCCCAAGAGGACGAAACGCGGAAAACAATAAGACGTAACTCCTTTGTTTTCCGCGTTTGTACAAACCGGCGCCAAAAAGCGCAAAAAAGCCGGCAAAGGGCCGTTATTTCATAAAGCAGCGTTCGAGGAACCCAACGTCGGGAACTTCGTTCGCGAATTCTTCGCTCTTGAGAATCTTGAGCAGGAGCGGAACCGACGTCTTGACGCCTTTGACTTCCAATTCCTCAAGCGCGCGGATCATGGTCGCGACGCCCTCTTCGCGCGTCGCGCGCTGGACGATGAGCTTGCCGATCATGGAGTCGTAATAAGGACTGACCGAGTAGCCCGAATACGCGTGGGAATCGAACCGGACGCCGAACCCGCCGGGCGGAACGAGGAGCTCGATTTTGCCCGGCGAAGGACGGAAATTATGCTCGGCGTCTTCGGCGTTAATCCGGCATTCCATGGCGAACCCGCGGTGAACGACGTCTTCTTGGCGGATTTCGAGTTTCTCGCCCGACGCGATTCGAATCTGCTGCTGAATGAGATCGACTCCGGTCGCCATTTCCGTAACCGGATGCTCGACCTGAATACGCGCGTTCATCTCGATGAAGTAGAAATCCCCCTTCGAATCGACGATGAATTCGACGGTGCCCGCGTTCGTATATCCGGCCGCTTTCGCGATGCGGACGGCGGACTCGCAGAGCGCCTTTCGCTTTTCAAGCGTCATCGCGGGCGCGGGCGTGAGTTCGACGAGCTTCTGACGCCGACGCTGAATCGAGCAGTCGCGCTCCCCAAGGTGGATCGCGTTCCCGTAGTTGTCGGCCAGGAGCTGCGCCTCGACGTGGCGCGGATTCTCTATGAATTTCTCGATATATACGTCGGCAACGCCAAACGCGGTCGCCGCTTCCCGAGACGCCTCCTGCAGCGCGCGGCGAAGCTGACGGTCGTCGTTCGCCTGACGGATGCCGCGGCCCCCGCCTCCGGCCGACGCCTTAACGAGGACGGGATACCCGATCTTACGCGCGCACGCAAGCGCCTGCGATTCGGACTCGATCAGACCGTCGCTGCCGGGCACGATCGGCACGCCGCACTCTTTCGCCATAGCGCGCGCGGCGTTCTTATCGCCGAGCCGCTCCATCGCCTCGACCGTCGGCCCGATAAATTCGTAGCCGGAATCGCGGCATTTTTCCGCGAAATGGGAGTTTTCGGAAAGGAAACCGTAACCCGGATGGATCGCGTCGACGTCGGCGACTTCGGCCGCGCTGATAATACGGTCGACTTTGAGATAGCTCTGATCGGACCTTGCGGGCCCAATGCAGACGGCTCTGTCGGCGAGTTGGACGTAACGCGCGTCGCGGTCCGCCTCGCTGAACGCGACTACCGACTCGACGCCGAGTTCGCGGCATGCGCGAATAACGCGCAGCGCGATTTCACCGCGGTTGGCGATTAAAATTCGTTTAAACATGTATGATCCAATCCTATGATCCCCGCGTCGCCGCGGAACGCGCGTCAGCCTCGAATATCGACTTTAAAGAGCGGGGCGCCGTACTCGACGACCTGACCGTCTTTGGCGACCGCTTCGACGATCTTGCCGGAAATTTCCGCCTGAATGTCGTTAAAAACCTTCATCGCCTCGATAATGCAGACCGTCTTATCCGGCGTTATGACGTCGCCGACTTTGACGAACGGCGGCTTGTCCGGATTCGCGGCCGCGTAGAACGTGCCGACCATCGGGGAATTGATCGTCTTAATGTAGGCGGAGTCGTCGACTTCCGGCTTGGCGGGCGCGGCGTTCGCGTGCGCGGCTTCCGGCGCCTGCGCGGGCGCGGCGGTCTGAACAGGGGCAGCCGACGTCGGGACGGCGCCTCCGCGGAGCAGTTTTATGCGGCCGTCGCCCTGTTCGAAACTGAGCTCGGAAACGTCGTTCTCCTTCATGAGCTGGAGGAGCATCCGGATACCGTCGAGACCAAAAATGTCGGCTTTGTTGTCGGACATAATACCAATTCCTGACTTTGTAAAACTTCGGCGGAGATCTTCTTGTCCGCCGAGTTAGCGTGCGAAAAGCGACTAATCCTTTTTATTTTCGCGTGGCAAATACGAACCGTTCGAGATTCCCAAAATCCTTTTTAACCGCGACGTCCTGCCAGCGTCCGTCGGCGGCGAGCCGCTCGGCGACCGCGTGAACCGTCGTCGGACTGAGTTCCAAAAAGAGCCGTCCGCCCGATTTAATCTGCTCGGCGGCCTGCTCGACCAGCCGAATCGGCAGCTCCGCGCCCGTCGGACCGCCCACCAGCGCCAGCTCCGGCTCAAAATTCTTAACGGTCGGCTCAAGCGACGCGTATTCGGTCTCGGAAACGTACGGCGGATTCGAGACTATCATATCAAATCGCGCCTCTTCTGGCAAGTCCCGCCGAAACGCCGCGAACAGGTCGCTCTGAACGAACTCGATCTTCTGGCCGACCCCGTGTTTTTCCGCGTTCTTCTTCGCGACGTCGAGCGCGCTCGCGCTCACGTCGATCGCGACGATCCGCGCGTTCGGCACGTGCTTGGCGAGCGCGACGGAAATACATCCGCTCCCGACGCCGACGTCGCAGATATTCCACGTTTCGGGCGCGGTCGCCCCCTCGCCGTCGGCCGGCTCGCTCTCTTCCGAGCCGTTCTCAATCGCTTTCGCGCTCTTGCCGAACGTCTTGGCGCGCTTCTTAATGTACTCGATGGCTTCGAGCGCGAGCTGTTCGGTCTCCGGACGGGGCACGAGCACGTTCGAATCGACGTCGAAATCAAGCGCGTAGAATTCCTTTTTGCCGATCAGATAGGCGACCGGCTCGCCCATGCCGCGCCGGCGGACAAGCTCTCGAAAGGCCGCGCGGGTGGCGTCGTCGGGCGTCTCGTCGAGCCGCATAAAGAGATCGACGCGCGTCGTGTGCGCCGCGTGCGCCAGTAAGATTTCCGTCTCGAGAAGGGGCGAATCCGCGCCTTTTTTTTCAAGAAAGGACGCCGTCCAAGAGCGCAGATTCCGGAACGTCCAATTTTCTACTTGCGACATGATCTGTATTCTTCCTGACATGAGAGGGCGCCGCGCGCAAAGACCCGCGCCGACGCCTTTACTCGATCGTCCCGAACGAGCTGCGCAATTCCTGACGTTCGTAATCGAGCAACGCGTCGATTACCGGGGAAAGGTCGCCCGCAAGAATAACGTCAAGCTTGTATAAAGTCAACCCGATTCGGTGATCCGTCACGCGGTTTTCAGGAAAATTATAGGTCCGAATACGTTCGCTGCGGTCGCCGCTCCCGAGCTTGCTCATGCGCTCCTGAGAACGTTTCGCCTGCTCTTGCGAACGCTTGAGTTCGTAAAGGCGCGTCTTGAGAACGCGCAACGCCTTGGCAAGATTCTTAATCTGGCTCTTTTCGTCTTGGCAGCTCACGACCAATCCGGTCTCGAAGTGCGTAAGCCGAATGGCCGACGCCGTCTTATTGACGTGCTGGCCGCCAGGCCCGCTCGCGCAGAAGCGGTCGACTCGGTAGTCGCTCTCTTTGAGCTCGATTTCCACGTCTTCCGGCTCCGCCATAACGGCGACGGTCGCCGCCGAGGTGTGGATCCGCCCTTTCGCTTCCGTCTCCGGAACGCGCTGAACGCGGTGTCCGCCGCTCTCAAACTGGAGCTCCCGGAAGCAGCCTTCCCCGTCGATTCCGAGCGTAATTTCTTTGAACCCGCCCATTTCGGTCGCGTTCATCGACATGATCTCGATCTTCCACTTCTTCGATTCGCAGAAATGGCGGTACATTTCATAGAGGTCGCGCGCGAAAAGGGCCGCTTCGTCGCCGCCCGTCCCCGCGTGGATCTCCATAATACAGCGGGACCGGTTCGCGTCTTCGCCCCCAATCGTCATATCGAGGAGCTCGTTCCAGTGGACTTCGCGTTCGGCGCGCAGTTCCGGCAGTTCCGATTCCGCGAGTTCACGCAGTTCGGGGTCGTCCCCTTCGAGCATCTCTTTGGCCTCTTCGATCTCCTCGTTGAGCTTCTTAAACCGCCGGTATTTTCCGCACAGTTTCGCAAGCGAGCCGTGTTCGCGCGCGACGGCCGCCAGACGGCTGGAGTCGGCGAGGACGTCCGGATCGTTCATCTGACGTTCGAGTTCTTCAAATCGGGCGAGTTTCTCGTCGAGTAATTTGCGCATCGAATACCTTTATGGAGTCGGATAGGAGAGAGAAGCAAACCGTAAAAAAGAAGCTCGGGCGCCGCTTCAGTTCCGTTTAGCTAAAGCGCAACAAGCGGCTCTCCGGAAAGGCTCCAAAGACCCGCTTGCGAATTGCGTCGCCCGACGCGCCAAGAAGAAACTACGCCTTCTTGCCGTATTTGCCGCCGAACTTGTTCTTGAACTTTTCGATACGCCCAGCGGTGTCGACGAACTTAACGCGGCCCGTATAGAACGGATGGCAGGCGTTGCAGATATCGACTTTGAGCTCAGGCTTCGTATCGCGGGTAACGAAAGAATTACCGCAACCGCAAGTAACCTTGCACTCCACGTATTTCGGATGAATGTTCTCTTTCATCGTACAGTCTCTGTTCTTGGCATGCCGCCGAGCGCCTCCGCTCCCTGCGCGCAACCGCGGCTCGGAGCCTCGTGCTCGCCGCGCGATCGATAAGGAACGAACGCCGACGGCTTCGGTGTATGTTGTTTTACGGATAATGAGGACGCGACGACGCAACGTCGGGCGACCAGTCGTCAATCATCGGGGCATTATAGCGCCGTTTTTTTATCTGAAAAGGGGGCGCGCGGGGACGCACGGCAAGAATCGGTGAAAATTACCCGATTTTACCGTCAATTCCCCATATCACAGGTCGAGCACGTCGTACATGTCGTAGACTCTGCCCGGCTTCTGAGCGACGAGAAACTTGGCCGCTTCAAGGGCGCCGGACGCGTATGAATCTCGGCTCGACGACTTCACGGTCAGTTCGAGCGTCTCGCCGAGCATGCCGAAAATAACCGTATGCTGGCCGGGATCGTCGCCTGTCCGCAGCGCGTGGTACGCGATCTCGTTGTGCGGTCGAGCGCCGACTTTCCCTTCCCGGCCGTTCCGGAATTGGTCGATTCCCATCTCTTTGGCGATAAGGTCGCCGAATTTGAGCGCGGTTCCGCTCGGCGCGTCGATCTTATAGCGATGATGCCGTTCGACGATTTCCACGTCGGCGTCGGCGTCCTTGAGCGCGCGCGCGGCGATCTGAGAGAGCTTCATTGTTAAGTTGACCGCCGGACTCATACTCGGCGACCGGAGAATAGGAATCGACTTGGCGGCCTCGGCAAGCTGTTCGAGCTGCGCGTCGGTCAGGCCCGTCGTCGCGTAGACGAGCGGGATCTTGCGCGACGTACACAGCGCGAGAACCGTCTCAAACGCGCGCGCCGACGAGAAATCGACGAGTACGTCCGGCTTCGCGTCGGCGGGAAGCTCCGACGTAATCGGAACGCCGATCGGGCCGACGCCGGCGTTTTCGCCCGCGTCTTTTCCGAGCGCGGGGCACGCGGGCGCGTCGAGCGCCGCGACAATTTGGAAATCGGGATTACCCGCGGCGTGCGCGACGAGCATTTTGCCCATCTTACCGGCCGCGCCAAAAAACGCTACTTTAATCATATCTGTGTTCCTGCGCGGACCGCGCTCGGCGTTCTCAATAGAGGCCGGGGGCGCGGAGACCGCGTTTGTCTTTAACGTAAGGCGGTTTGTCCTCCGGGCCGCTTATCCGCGCGGCTCGATCTTATAGAGCTGTTCGCCGGACGGAACCTGGAATCCGCTTTCGGAAGAGTTCGAACTGATCGCGTTCGACTTAACGAGCGCGCCGCCGAGCATCTCGATAAACTGAGTCGTCTGCGCGGAGAATATCTTGCGCCGGCGATAGATAACGCCGATCGGGCGCGAGATTTTCGGCGCCTCAAGGGAAATGGCGGCAAGCCGGCGCGCTTCCAAGTCGTCGAGCACCGACGGCGCGGGGAGCAGCGAGACGCCCATGCCGACTTCGATCGCCTGCTTAATCGTTTCGATATTGTCGAATTCCGTAACGATATTGACGCGGACGCCATGCGCGCGCATGTGCCGGTCGGTCTCGCGGCGAATCGGGAGATCGTGGTCAAACGCGACGTAGTCGAGCCCTTCGAGCCGTTCGATCGGAATCGACCTCGACTTGGCGAGCGGATGGTCAGGCGGCATAACGACGACCATTTCTTCGGACCGCAGAGGAATCACGTTGAGCTCCGACGTCGCCGTCGGGTACGAGATAACGCCAAGATCCGCTTCAGAGTTAATGACCGCCTCATAGACTTTGTCCGGATGCAGGAATTCAAGCCGGATTTTCGTCTTCGGCTCCTGCTTCATGAACTCGCGCATGCACTTGCTCATGTCGTGAAGCCCGATGGAGTAGATCGCCGCGACGCGAATGACGCCGCCCGTCTGAGACTTCGACGCCTGAACGCGCGAAACGACGGAATCGTAAGTCTCTAATATTTCATGAAATCCGTCGTAACAAATCTTCCCTTCCGGGGTAAGAACGAACGGACGTTTCGAACGGTCGATAAGTTGAACGCCCAATTGCTTTTCGAGTCGGTGAATCGACTGCGTGGCCGCCGACTG
The DNA here is from genome assembly GCA_946541595.1 of uncultured Planctomycetales bacterium. Classification (GTDB taxonomy): domain Bacteria; phylum Planctomycetota; class Planctomycetia; order Pirellulales; family Thermoguttaceae; genus RUG369. The sequence goes on along the minus strand of CAMNJU010000004.1, from coordinate 21,026 downwards.
ACTGATATTGTTGACTTCTGCGCCGCGAGAAAAACTCTGATAGTGAACGACGTCGCAAAAAATCCTGAACGTCTCCGTGTTCATACTAATCTCCGAGCGAATCTCCAAATATGACTCTGGCTTCGTGGAACGAATAACAGACGCGCCGGAAACAGCCCCCTAATAACAACGCGCGCCCTCAAAGTTAGGTATATATTAACATTATTTTTTCGTTGTACAAGACAATAAGATTATAATTTTTACTCATTCTAGCCCCATTTCCGCCCGACGTCCGGCGCGCGAAAATAAAGCGCGGTCTGAAATCCGCCGCGGCGCGCTCTCCGCACGCGGATATATCGGCAAATCGGACGGTTCGATTGGATTCACTCCCTTCTTGAGCCGATAAAAAGCGCTATAATTGCGCTTTAAACGCGGCGAGAGCGCGCCGCAGAACGATAGGTTTGCCGCGTCGGTTAAGACCCGCGTTTCCGCAAGAAGGAGAGATACCCATGACAAAAATGAACCGCCGAGACGCCATGCGATTTGCCGGCGTCGGCCTTGGCTCGCTGTTCGCGTGCGGCGCGGCGCAATCCGCGTCGGCGTCGCCCCTCCCGCAAACGAATCCCGCGCTCGTCGAAGGAACGGAAGCGTGGAAGTACGCAATCATCGACCCTGAAAAAGTCGCGCGCGACGCGTACTACGGGTACCACGTCGGTCACTGCATGCACACGACGTTTACGTCGATTGTCACGAACGTCGCCTCGGCGCTTGAAAAGACGGATCCTCTCGCGAGCGCCGCGATGCTCAATTTCCCGTTCCACATGCTCCATTACGGGGCGTCGGGCGCGAACGGCTGGGGCACGCTCTGCGGTTCGCTCAACGGCGCGATGGCGGCGGTCAATCTCTTCTGCGCGAACGAAAAGACGCTCAAAGCGATCTGCGACGAGCTTGGGAACTACTACGAACGGACTATGTTCCCGAACTTCATGCCCGACGACGCCGACCCGCTCCCGCAGTCGATTTCCGGCTCCGTGCTCTGCCACGTTTCCGTCGGCAAGTGGGCGCAGGTCTCGAAATACCGAACCGACTCGCCCGAACGCACCGACCGCTGCTCGCGGCTCTCCGCCGATATGGCGAAAAAAACGGCCGAGCTCCTCAATTTGAATATTAAAGCGCTCAACGTAGAAGAAATCGCGCCGATCGTCGCGCTCAAGCGTCCGGAGCCCGCCGCGACGTGCATTAAGTGCCACAATAAGGGCGGGACGACCTCCAATACGATCGGCAAAATGACGTGCCGAGAATGCCATCCGGAAAAGACCCCGGACCACTCCCTGAAAGACTGACCGCGCCGGCCGCGCAGGTTCGGCGCCGAAACGGCCCTTTTCCGATCTGATACGCCGCTGTTACCGAGGACGATAAAATGACGAACGCGCCTAATATAAACCGTAAAATTTCCGTTGGCGGATATCCGCGCTATCTGGCGTCGTTTCACGCGAAGCTTCACCCGCACTTCTTTACGGACGTGCTTGTCATAGGGGGCGGGCTTGCGGGCTTAAGCGCGGCGCTTGCGGTCGATCCGTCCCAGAAGGTGCTCGTCGTGTGCAAGGCGGGCCTGCGCCAGTCGAACAGCGTTAAGGCGCAAGGGGGCGTCGCGTGCGTGTGGGACGTGCCGGACGACAAGTTCGAGAACCACGTAAAAGACACGCTTGTCGCCGGCGGCGCGCTCTGTGAAAAGGAAGTCGTCGAGCATATCGTTCGGCGAGGGCCGGACGAAGTCAAAAAGATCATCTCGTACGGAACCAAGTTCGACCTTGACGACAAGGGCGATATTCTGCTCGGGCGCGAAGGGGGCCACGATCACTTCCGCGTTCTGCACGCGAACGGCGATTCGACCGGCGAAGAAATCATGCGCGCGACCGTCGAAGAGGTCAAGCGGCGGCCGAATATCCGCGTCTGGGAAGACACGTTCGCGCTCGACTTCCTAACGTACGGCGGATTCTGCCGCGGCGCGGTCGTCTACTGGGAAAAAGAGGACGAGACGGAGCTCATCTGGGCCAAGCAGACGATTCTCGCGTCCGGAGGGCTCGGCCAGATCTATCGCGAGACGACGAACCCGAACGTCGCGTGCGGGGACGGCGTCGCCATGGCGTTCCGCGCCGGCGCGGTGTGCCGCGATCTGGAATTCGTTCAGTTTCACCCGACCGTCCTCTATATTGCGGGCGGGAGCCGCAGCCTGATTACCGAGGCGATGCGCGGCGAGGGCGCCCTCTTGGTCGATAAGAACGGCTACCGCTTTATGGGCGACTACGACGAACGCATGGAGCTCGCGCCGCGCGACGTCGTGAGCCGTTCGATCGTCAAGCAGATGGAGAAGACGAATTCCCCGAACGTCTATCTCGATCTCACGCACAAGGATCACGACTGGATTCTCCACCGGTTCCCCGGCATCGCCGCGATCTGCGCCGAGTTCGGCGTCGATATTACGAAAGACCGGATTCCGGTCCGGCCGGGCGCGCACTACTCCATGGGCGGCGTTCTCGTCGACGTTCACGGACGCACGACGCTCAAAGGGCTTTGGGCGGCGGGCGAGGCGAGCAGCACGGGCCTGCACGGCGCGAACCGGCTCGCGTCGAACAGTCTGCTCGAGGCGCTTGTTTACGGAGAACAGACCGGCCGTCTCGCGGGCGAAATCGCCGTTCAGACGAGCGACGAATATCACGCGCTCCCCTTGGAGAATAAGCCGCATCCGAACGGAACGACCGACGCGCTCGACGTCGCCGACGTGCGCAATTCGCTCAAAGCGACGATGCAGCGCCTGTGCGGCGTCGTTCGGTCGGAAGTCGGGCTCAAAGAGGCGCTTCAGAATATTCGGAATTGGTCTAAGGTGCTCTTCAATAAACAGTTCACGACGGTCGAAGCGTGGGAAACGCAGAATATGCTCGTCGTCTCCCGGCTCATTGTGGAAGGCGCGCTCGCGAGAAACGAAACGCGGGGAAGCCATAACCGGAGCGACTGCCAGCCGTTCGATCCGAACGAGCCCGCCGCGCACTCACTCTTCGTCAACAGCGACAGGGAAAGCGAAGAAGAAAAAGCCTGAGGCGTTCGCCGCAGCGTAGAAAAAAAGAAGACCGCGTCTTGAAAAAGGCGCGGTTCTTTTTTTATCCCAAAAGGCGGCCGAAGCGGCGCGCAAGAGCTAAAGTCCAAACCCCGTCGCGGCGGCCGGAACGGCGCGCGCGGCGGGGCCCGTAATGCAGGCGCCGACTGGGGGTTCAACGGCGCCGACGTCAGGACGGATCAGCGATCGGGAAAATCGGAGTCGGCGGCGTACTCTTCGTGCGGATCGTGAGGGCAGAAGAGCGTCCCGATGTGCTTGGCAAGACGCGTAATAAAGGTCTTTTGGAATTCCAGCTCGTCGTAATCGGAACTCGGAATCGGGGTCGGAGGATAGACGTACGTGGGCATCGAATCTTTCGTAACCGTTTCGGCGTGTTTCACGTCGACAAGGCGCACGAGAACCTTGGCCTTGCCCTGATAGAACTGCGTCGAATGGTGGACGTCGAAATCGTCGATCTCGACCCCGACGACGTAGTCGGCCTTGAGGGCGTTTCCGAGCTTCTCAAAGCTCTGCGACGTGAGCTCGTCCTCTTCGAACTTCGATTCGACTTCGTCGTAGGAAATCCAGACGAACTTCTTCTTTTTCACGTCGGTCATTTGAGTCGAAAGGACGTAGGTGAGCGCCTGAGACAGATCGGCGTCCGGACTCGACGAACCGTACAGATTCAAGTTCGAACGGCATATGACGACGATCGTCGACCCTTTCGGAATATCCTTAACGACCTTCTTGTACTTAGCGGGCGCGTCGGTTCCGTAGATAAGGTAATAGGGCATCATGAGCGCTCCGGCGCAACCGGACGCGGCAAAAAACGACAGCGACATGAGCGTCGTTAACGCTAGCGTAAAGAGAAGGCGTCGGCTATGAGACATTGTGAAAAGTCCTTTCGGAACGGTTAAATTCAAATAGGTAAACGCGGCGCGCTCAACGGACGCGGCGCCGCTTACCGTTCTTATCGTCCGCAGATGGCGATACAATTAGAAAAATCTGCAAAACCGCTACTTTTTATCAAAAAGACAGACTCCGGCGCTCAGAATTCCCCGTTTTGACTTTCCGCGCGCGGCGCGGTATAATAGCGGACGCGCCCTGCGGGCCGCAGCGATTCGCGCCGGCCGCGCCCGCGCCTCTTTGTTGACATATGAGGATATAGCTAAAATGGAACCAAAAGAGAAAAAGACCGTGTTCGCCGTTTCCGCGCATCCCGACGATATTGAATTCACTATGGCGGGGACGATGCTGCTCCTGAAAGACCGCGGCTGGGACCTTCACTACATGACGGTCTCCAACGGGTCGTGGGGAACCGCGACCATGACGCGCGAGCAGATCATCCGCGCGCGGCGCGCCGAGTCGATCGCGGCCGCGGAATATCTCGGCGCGACCTATCACGAATCGCTCGTCGACGATCTGGAGATCTTCTACGACCGCCGCACGCTTCTGCAGCTCATTGCGACGATGCGCGAAGTCAAGCCGGACGTCGTCCTCTGCCAGTCCCCGTCCGACTACATGGAAGATCATCAGAACGCCGTTCGGCTCGCCGTAACCGCCGCGTTCTGCCGCGGCATGACCAACGCGCCGACCGAACCGCCCATGCCCGCGACCTTTCAGGACGTCGCGGTCTATCACGCCGCGCCGCACGGAAATCGGGACGCGATGCGCAAGCTCGTGCGGTCCGAACGGTACGTCGACGTCTCGAGCGTCATACCGCGCAAACGCGCCGCGCTCGCGTGCCACAAGAGCCAGAAGGAATGGCTCGACGTCTCGCAGGGCTACGACTCCTATCTCGACTCCATGCAGGAAGCCGCCGCGCTCACCGGAAAACTCTCCGGAAAATACGAATACGCCGAAGGATGGCGACGGCACAACAGTCTCGGCTTCTCAGGCGAAGATTACGACCCGCTCGGCGAAGCGCTCGCCGACGTCTCGTGGCTCGACCCCGAGTATCAGAAATGGCTCGATTCCTGACAGCCGCGTCGTCGCCAGCCGCGAATAGCGCAGGCGCCGCGTTCAAGCGCGGCGCCCTTTTCTTTACCTCTCCACGCCGCAAAATTATGCCGCGCCGCCCCTCGGCGCTTGATTTTGACGCCGCCGTTAAGCGCCGTATATAAGTATAGTTGCGGCGTCTTAAAAAAATACGGTCAACGCCGCCGCGCGTAAAAAAAGAAGAAAGGGAATCTCATGACGACTGACGCTAAAAGCGGCGCAAGCCATACAAACGCCGACGGCAAGGGCGTTTGTTCTGAATCCGATTCCCGGAAGAGCGACTTGCTTTGGCTTATTCCGAGTCTGGCGCTTCTTATTCATCCGCTGTCGATATTTATTCTCTTTGGCATGGCCATGTCGCAGCAACCGTTTAGCCAAATGCCTTTTTATCTAAAGACGGCGGCGGCGTTCGGCTATTTCGGATTCTATGCGCCGCCGCTTGCCGCGCTTGTGCTTCTAATTTCTGTTAAATACTGGGTTTCCAGACGGTTATATTTAGCGCCGCTTTGTCTTTTTTTAGCCTGTTCGGCGTTTTCGATATTCCCGGTCATAGTCATACAAAAGAATGTGAATTCTTACCTTACAGAACGTCAGTATGTGAAATTCGCGCAAGCCGTTCAAAACCGCGATAAAGCCAAGGCTCTTTCTCTCGCCAACGGAATCGGGGGCTTTAAAGGCGTTCCCTATAATCCGAGCTCAAAATATATCTGTCTTGGAATCGCTTACGAACTTAACGGCGAATACGAAAAAAGTCTCAGGCAATATCAGATTATCGACGTCGGCGCGTATTCGTTTTGCGCCCGCGTATACTATAAACAGGAAAGATACGCGGACGCGTTTAACGCCTACTGCCAGCTTGCCGAACTCGCGATCTGCCAGTATGAGAACGCCGTTAAACTGTATTCAGTTACGCCCGAGCAGGCAAAGGCCGCCTGTCGCGGACTGATAAAACGGCGCGTTCTCTTTTTTAACGAAGATCAGAACTCGCCCGTTTTTAACGGTTACGGCTCCTTTTTAGACTGGCTCAACCGTCAGTATGAACAGACGGAAGAGCCGGAAAAGTACGAACGCGCCGTTCAATTTTTACGGGACGCGGAGTCGGCGGAAACGTCAGGCTCCGTTCGGCAATCCAAGACGCCCGAAGCCAAGGATAAAGGCGAAGCCGGCCGCGCGTTTTATCTCCGCGACGACGAGCGTTTTCAACATTTGTGGCGCGAGATAAATCCCTAAGATTAAACGCGTAAACATTGATAAGACGCCCTCGCCGACACAAAAGGCATAAGCGCTGTGAAAGCAAGATGATTAAGAAAATAAGACTTCTTTTAGAATACAAAACCTATCCCATCTGGCTTTATGCCGAAGACGGCGGCGTTATCGACACAGACAATCCGCCCGAATGGGACGACGACCAGGAACTAACAGACGCTTTTATGGCGGTCAGCGATTTATACGATACGTTCTTCATCGATACTCCGCATGAGTTTCGCTATATCGGCTGTCCTGACGAAGAAACCAGAAAGCGTCTCAAAGATCTCATTGATAAAGCGGTCGCGTACATTATTGAAAAGAATAATGGGAAATACGAGATTCAGAACGATATTAGTTACGATTTTTGAAAAGACCGTCCCGTTCAAATCGTAGATAAAAACGGAGGCGTTGAAATAAACCGCCTTCTTTTCTACACGTCTGGACGGACGCTAAGGCGTGACGCAGCAGGGCAAACGTCGCGCCTTTGTCAAACCAGCAGCCCCGCGTTCAACCGCGACGCCATTCTTCTTTTTGACCCGCCGCAAACTACCGTCCGGAATCGCGTTCCCCTAAGAACGGGTGAACGACGATCGCGAAATCGCGGGTAAAGACGCCTCCGTCGGCAAATTCCATCTGGACGACGATCTTCCATTCGATCTCGTTGTGCTCCGCGACGAACGAATGCGCGACGCCGATCGGGAGCGCAAAGGTAAACCGCGCCTGCTCTTCCGACTTTGCGGGCACGTCGAGCGCGTACTGCGTATAGACGGGGCGCGAAAAGATCTCGTGCCGATGGCAAATGGAGTTCGTACCCTGCACGTACCGCGCGATTTCGTCGCACTTAACGAACACGTCGAGCCGTTTCGCTTCGACGCGGCCCCGCAGAAAGAGACACGCTTTGACTTTTCTGCCCGGCACGATGGGAGACGTTGAAATTTCCAAGACGGTCGCTCCGACGACGCGTTCGATCCGATAGAGCCCCCAGAGCCGGCAGGTAAAGAGGACTCCTACCCCGCAGAAGAGCGCGCCGAAGAGCGCCGCGTACCAGTAGTCCGCGGCCGTTTTCGACGTAACGATCACATAGAGGAACGCGATCCACGAGGCGACGTTCCACGCGAGCGCGCCGAACGCGGAACACGCAAAGGACCACGAAGACTTCACGTCCGGGCGGAGCCGCTTGGCGAGAACTTCGCCGGTCTCTCCGTCGAACGCGGGCACGTTCGGATAGAGCGTCTCCTGCCGCTTTCGGCTTGCCCGCTCCTCTTTAGACCGCGCTTTTTCGCGCGCTCGCGCGACGAGCAGCGCTCCGGCAAACAGGATGAGGGACGCGGGTATAATGAGAAAGATCCAGCCCCAGAGCGTCTTATTCTTAACGAGAATCGCCTGACTCGGTTCGTCGACGCGTATCCAGCAGCGGTACGTTCCGCCCTTTTTGTACGACTCGGCGATCGACTTCGCTTCTTCCAGACTGTAGAAAAAGCCCTGATCTTCCGTGAGGGTCGTTCGGTCGAACGCCCACGCGTCGTAGGATTCGCCCGCATAGTCGTAGTGGATCTTGAGTTCCGGCCGATACCGGGTATGTCCGGAATCGTCGGCGCGCGCGCGCACGACCAGCCCCTGTACGACGCAGACCGTCTCCATGAGCTTTTTCGAGTCGCGTCGGACCTCGCGGCCCCAGGTCGCAAGGTGAATCGCCAGAATGAGGAGCCCTATGAGAAAGACGCCCGACAGGAGAATCGACTCCGAGAGACGAAGATTGTGAAACGCAATGAAACGCCGCCACAGACTCGTCGATCTTCTCGCCGGTTCGGTCATTTTCTTTCGCCTTTCGTCTTCGTCAGGTATCCGCGCCGCCGCGCGCCGCGGTTAGTTCTTCTTGGCCTTTTCCGCGAGCGCGGCGGCCTCTTCGGGCGCGTATCCGCACTTGCTCTTGCGGCGTTCGATCCGTACAAACCCGAGCCGTTCGAGCGCGCCGAGCACCTCTTCGAGCGTCTTCTCGCCGAAATTCGGAATACTGAGCAGGTCGGCGCGTTTGCGCTGCAGTAAGTCGGCGACCGTCGTTATTCCCTGTTCGTCCAAACAGTTCGTCGTGCGGACGGAAAGTCCGATTTCCGCGCAGCTTAACTTGAGTTTCTCTTGAAGCTGCCGTCGTTTGATTTCTTCCGGATCGAGCGGAATTCGCGTTCCCATAGTTTACCTCCGGCGTCATGCCAATAAAAGCGCCTCTTCAAGGCGCGTCAGATCCGTTTCCAACCTTCCGCGCGCGTCATCGCTGCGGAAGAACAAATAAGATATCCGCCCCGTCGACCGTTCCGATCGCGTCGAACCGGCTGTCGACCGAGGCGGGCGAATTGTCGCCGAGCATAAAATACCGGCCCGGCGGAATTTGCGTCTCGCGTCCGGCGAGCGTTTCCGTTCGCTCGCGCGCCGATTCGGCCGTGAGCGGTTCGGACGCGTTCGAATAGTGTAAATCGCGAAAGAGCGCGAGATTGGCCGCGCGCGCGACGTCGCCGAGGAGCGCGAACGGCTCGTCGATCGCCGCGGCCGCGGTCGAGTTCCAGTCGTCGAGCTCAAACCGCGCGCGCTCTTCCCCGTTAATCGCAAACCGGATACTTCCGTCGAGCGTCGCGACGGAAAAACGCGCGTTTTGGGGGAGCTCGCCGTCGAGCTCGACGCGTCTGCCCGGCTCGTTGGCGAAGTCGGTCTCGTCAAGGCTCGCGAACGGCTTGCCGGAACTTGCCGCGCCGTTAAAGAGCGGCTTAACGCGCAGAACAACCGACCGGTCCGCCTCGTTAAATTCAAGCAGGCACGCGCTTTCCGGCCGCCGGGCGAGCGCCGCGAATTTTGTCGTCGCGCCGTCGTCGGCGTACCAGTTGAAATTCAGTATGAAGTCGCGAACAAGCTCGACGGGCGCGACGTTCGTCCCGTTGAGGCAGGGCGTCGACGATTCGTTAGAGACCGCGTTTGTCAGGGTTTTCGACGCTCCGTCCTGCCAGACGCGCACGACGCCGACCGCGTCGACGCGCCTGTCCGAGCGGCGAAATTCCACGTTCGGAATCGGCGCGGCCATACCGAGCGCCCCCTTGAGGGACCGGTACGGCGTCCGGCCGTCGACGACCAGATCGCCGTTGCAGATCGCGACGCGCTCTCCGGGCAGCCCGACGACCCGCTTGAGCGTGAGCCGGCCGAGCGCGTCCCGAAAGACGACGACGTCCCAGCGTTCCGGGCGCGCCGCCGACTCCGCCGCTTCTCTGGCTCGAAATTCAGGGTCCGTCTCGCGGCGCAGCGCGCGTTGAACGCGCCGCCAAAAACTGTCGGGCCCCGTTTCGGCGCCGGACCGCGCCGCGGTTACCGTCGCGCCGTTCTCAAAGCGCATTCCGGCGACGGGCGCGCGGTCGTATCCGCAATGGGGGCACGTTAGCGCGCGCGTCTTTTCGACGATGCGCGCGGCTTCCTGAGCGGCGCGGCTCGTCTGCGGATCGACGCCTTCGGTCGCGCCGGAAATCCCGTCGGTCTCGACGAGCTCGGAATTCGCGGCGACGGTCGGCGGCGCGTCGAACGCGACGGCGAACGACGCCCTGCAGTTCGGGCACGTCTGCCAGAACTGAGGCCCCCTGTATTCGGGCTCCATCGACCTGCTCTGGACGCGAAAGACGACCTCGCCGCGCGCGGCGCCGTCCCACACGTCGGGATTGCGCCACAGGAACGCGGTCGTCAGGGCGCCAAGACACGCGAGCATGCCCGCGGCGCACGCGACGGCGAGCGCTCTTTTTCTGGCTGGCTCCCGATGCGAACGGACCGACATTGCGCGCGATTACTTCAAAATATCGAGTATGCGGTCGATATCGTTGTCGACGACGACCGGGCTGTTCGCGTAGGGCGTTTCCGCAACGCCGCGCCTGCCGAGGACTTGCTCGTAGAACTCGCGGTCGGTTCCGTGATACGCGACGGTCGCGTTCGGGTCCTTGAGCTGATAGCCGGTCAAGATGCAGACGACGCGTTCGTCTTTGCCGATAATCCCTTCTTCGACAAGCTGTTTCGTCCCGGCGACGCTCGCCGCGGAGGCGGGCTCGCATCCGAACCCGTGCGCGCCGACCTGCGCTTTCGCGTCGAGGATCTCCTGCTCGGTTACCTTGCGCACGACGCCGTCGCAGAAGTCGAGCGCGCGCAGGCATTTCGTTAAGTTGACGGGCCGGTTGATCTCAATGGCGCTCGCGATCGTATTGGCGCGGCGGTTCTCTTTATCCATCTGGGCGTAGAACGCGTCGATTTTCGACTGGTCGATATTGCCGCCGTTCCAGCGGAGCTTTTCGTCGTTGTAGAGGCGGTAGAGGGAATCGGCGCCCGCGGCGTTAATGACCGCAAGACGCGGAACTTTCTTAATAAGCCCGAGCTTATGCAGCTCGATAAACGCTTTGCCGAACGAGCTCGAGTTGCCAAGATTGCCGCCCGGAACGACGATCCAGTCGGGAACGTCCCAGCGGAGCGCTTCCAGAACGCGGAACATAATCGTCTTCTGACCTTCGAGCCGGAAAGGATTGAGACTGTTGAGGAGATAGATTCCGAGCTTCTTCGAGACTTCCTGAACGCGCGCCATGGCGTCGTCGAAATCGCCTTTAATCTGAACGGTGCGCGCGCCGTAGTCGAGCGCCTGAGAGAGCTTCCCGTACGCGATCTTGCCCGATCCGATAAAGACGACCGCCTTCATGAGCTTCGTTACGCCGCAGTAGACCGCGAGCGACGCGCTCGTATTCCCCGTCGACGCGCACGCGGCCGTCTTAGCGCCCACGAGCCGGCCGTGCGTCGTACCAGCCGCCATGCCGTTGTCTTTGAACGACCCGGACGGATTCAGACCTTCGTACTGCAGAAAGAGCGAGTCCGCGCTCTTGCCGACGTATTCGGCGACGCCGTTATTGCGCTGGAGGACCGTCTGGCCTTCGCCGACCGTAACGCACTGCTCCAGCGGCGCGAACGGGAGCAGTTCATGAAAGCGCCACACGCCGCTGAACCGATGCGGATTCGCACGATCGCCCCAATATTTTTCAAAATGCGCGAGCGAATTCGGGACGGGCAGTTTGTCCCATTCGTAATCGACGTCGAGCAGCGCGCCGCACTTTGGACAGCGATGCAGGACCTCGCTCACGTCAAAGGTCGCGTCGCATTGGGGATTGATACAGCGTTGAAACGCGTTCATAACACATAGTCTCCTAAAGAAATCTTTTCAGGCCGCGCCGGCAGGGCGCGGGTACGCCGTCAGGCGCCGCAATTCTCGCAGAATCGAACGAACGTAAACAGCGTCGGCGTCGCCGTGAATTTTACCTTAAAAGAGCCTTTTTAAAATACCCCGGCGGAGAGACTCTACCGATTTTAACGACAAAAGTCAACCGTCCGCGCCTATTTTGAGTTTGACGCCGCAAAATAAAAACCTTAGAATTCCGTCGCGGAACCCCGAATTTCACTCAGTTATCCAAATTCGGCCAGACGCCGCGCTTTACCGAATTAACCCGTTTTTACATTTAACCGCTTGGGACAGGCAAAGATGAAAACCGCGCAAACGAGAGCCTTTCGTATGACGCTCTTCCTACTCGTCGCCGCAATAGGGCTCGTCGCCGACCTTGCTTCAAAACATCTAATCTTCGAAGAGCTCGGCCGGCCGGGCATGCAGCCTCCCCGCTGGATAATCGACGGCGTCTTCGGCTTTCAGACGTCGCTGAATCAGGGCGCGCTCTTCGGGATCGGGCAAGGTCAGATCACGCTCTTTGTCGCGCTCTCGTTCGTCGCGCTCGCGGGAATCGCGTGGTGGGTCTGGTCCGACGTTTCGCGCAGCGTCTATCTTTCGACGACGCTGGGCTTGGTCGTCGCGGGAATTCTCGGGAACCTGTGGGACCGAGTCGGCCTGCATCACATGACGTGGACGCAGTTCGACGCCGACGTCTGGAGCTGCTCGAAAGAAGCCGTCGGACAGCCGATCCACGCCGTGAGAGACTGGATTCTCGTGATGATCGGCGACTATCCGTGGCCGAATTTCAATATCGCCGACTCGTGCCTCGTCTGCGGCGCGATTCTCATTGGAATCTACGCGGTCTTCGCGCCTAATCCGAATCCGAAACAGATCGCCGAGCAGATCGAAGAGGAAAAAGGCAAAGGGCAAAAAGAAGCCTGACTTCGCGCTTAACTTTCAAGCGCCGATCCAAAGTCAAACGCGCGTCTTCCCGTATGGGGAGGACGCGCGTTTTCACGTTTTAAATTCTCTCTTTGCAAGAACCTGCGCTCATTCCAGAACAAAGAGCGCGGTTTCCGGTTCCGCGAATTCGTATTCAAACTCTTTCGCGTTCTCCGCGACGACCTTTCCGGAAAAGGCTTCCGTAACGCGTTTGGCCTGTTTCGGGAGCGTAATCTTTCGCGGGCCGCCCGTCTTAACGTGGACCGCGACAAGGCGTTCCGTCGCGTAGACGGGCGATTCGTCGGCGACGTATTCCGTAACGCCGGCCGCTCGCGCAATCTTGCGGATCGCGGGCGCGTCGACCTTCGCGTGGTCGGCGATCGCGGCGGACCGCCAACGGCCGTCCCCTTCGCCAAAGAATCCGACGCGCGCGACGGGCTCGAGCGCGTCGGCGCCGTATTCGACGCCAGTCGTCTCGCGCACGCGGGCCAGATCGAGCGCGTTCCCGTCGTCAATTCCGGCCGGCCCGACCCAAAGGACGGTTCTTTCGCCGTTTAGAAGCGTCTCGCGCAGCATGGCGGCGCGTTCCGGCGGGAGATAGAACGAGCCGGGCAGAATCGCGAGCTTTACGTTCGACAAGTCCATTTTCGGCAGGTCGTTAAAGGAGCATACGGCAAAGGGCGCGCCGATATGGTCGAGCCGGTTGCGAATCGCGGTATAGACGAGCGCCGACTTCGGCTCGCGGCCGTTCACGCGCGCGGCCGTCTGCGGATCGGCGACGAGCAGAACTTCCGCGGCGCTCTTTCCCTGCCTGCCGACGTTGGCGTCCCATACGCGCTTCATGACGGCGACGTTCTCGATCGCGGCGTCCGTCGTAAAGGAGCCGCCCCACATATCGAAGAACCAGATCGACGCGCGGTCGGTCAGCGCGAAGCACAGCTCGCGGCGCAGGCCGGCGACGTCTTCCGCCTCGCTCTGCCAGCGGCTGATCGGCGCGATCGAGACGAACTCGTTGAGCGCGCAGTTATAGCCGGTCGTGCGGTGGTCCGTCTCGTGAAGACGGCGCTTATTCGCGAGCAGGAGCGTCTCGTTGGGCGCCATAGACCCGCTCCCGCCCCCGATTAAACGTTCGGCGTACGTTCCGGGCGAAATAAAGAAATCGACGTCGTCCGACGCGGCGACCTTCTCGTACGCGAGATGCCCGCACCCGTTGGCGCGCCAGTGAGTCAGCTCGAGAATATAGCCGAAAAAGACCCCGATCTCTTTCGCGCGGCCCGTCTTCTCTTTGGCGAGTTTCGCAAAAGAGAGAATCGAGTCGGCGATGAGCTCCTGCTCAAACTGAGTCGCCTGCAGGACGGGCTTCTCTTTCTGAGGATCGCGCACGCGGTTTTCAAAGGCGGCGGAATCGAACGCGGCGAAGTCGGGCCACGCCAGAGGTTCGAGCCCGTTCGCTTCGGTCCAGCGTTTGTATGCGGCGGTCTTCGCGCGGCTCGTCCGTTCGGCGCTGTAATCCATCCATTCGTCCGTCTGGCCGCACGCGAGAATATACGCCTTAATTCGATCTCCGTACCGCTCTTCCGTTTGCGCGAGGAAATCGACGAGATATTTCTCCGTCTGCTTGCGCCATTCGGGGCTCGAAAGACAGCTCGACAGATCGATAAAGGAATCGAACGATCCGTCTCCGTTCATACCGAGCATGCGCGCAAGCCAAATCGGGGAATTGAGATCGACCATGCAGAGAAATTCCGCGTCCGGATCGAACGCGATAATTTCGTCGAACTGCCGATAGAGCGAATCCCAGTCGTACGTATCGGGATAGCGCCATATGCGCGGATACTTCGAATAAGGCTCGCCGAGCGAATTCTCCGTATTCGACGGAAAGACGCAGAAGGTGTGAACTCCGACCGCGGCAAACCGTTTCATCGTCTCATGTTCCGGCCAGAAGGACCGGTACGCGAAATAGACGTTCGGCTCCGCCGCCCGAACGCAGGCTGCCGCCGTGAGAAAAAACAATAAGAGCGCTAACCGTTTCATCTTATTCTCCTAACGCGCGGCTTGGTCGCTATTCCGCGGGCTCCTCGACGACCCAAATATCGGGCAGCTGGCGTCCGTTTTCGGCGTCGTCCAACCCGTATCCGACCAGATACAGATTCTCGGCCTCCAGCGCGTAGAAATCGACGGGCGCGTCTTCGACGCGCGGCGCGAGCTTCTTAATGAGAACGGCCGACTTGACTTCCGAAGCGCCCAGCGCGATAAAATGCCGGCGCAGCGCCGCGAGCGTGCGCCCGGAATCGACGAGATCCTCGACGATTAACACGCGCTTACCCTTCAGGGGCGTCTCGACGTCTTTGGTTAAACGCACGTCGCCGCTCGACTCGCGCGCGTTTCCGTAACTGGCCGCGCGAACGAAATCGATCTCCAGCGGGAAATTGAGTTTGCGGACAAGATCGGCAAAGAAGATCGCCGCCCCTTTGAGCGAGGCGACGACCGTAACGCGCTCTTCCGGGCCGACTTCGGCGTAATACGCGTTGATCTCGCGCGCGATCCGCGCAACCGCGTCGGCAATTTGCGCGGCGCTAAAATAGATTTTCATTCGGAGTTCTCCGTCAGTCAGCCGCCGCTCGCGCAAGACGTCCGCGGCGGCGTCCAGCGCCTTTCGCAACTCAGAGCTTCTTATAAATCAGGATCGTGAACGACCGCGGCGCGTCGAGGGTTACGGCAAGTTCTTTGAGCGTTTTGCCGTCCGTCTCAACTTTCGTTCCGTCGTAGTATTCTACGGAATACTTCGCGTTCGGATCGATCGCCGGGAGCGCGAACGTCTTCGACGCCTCCTCCGCCTTAGCGCGCCGGAACGCGATCACAAAGCCTTCGTTCGTCTCCGGGAGATTGCAGGACCATGCGCACCAGCAGTCGTCTGTCGCGCCGGTTTCGGGCGTAAGCTGATAGAAATCGCCCATGTAGTACGGCTGGAGCCGCCGCGCCCAACCGAGCATTTTCTTGAACCACGCGGTCTCCTCGGCGGAAAATTCCCGCTTGACGATCCCGCCGTCGAGGTCGGTCGGCGTAAAGACGGTCCCGGACGACGCGACGCTCATAAAACCGTAGTCGTCGAAATTCGGAACGCAGTTCGTTTCGCCCCCTTGGAACGGGAGATACGGCGAAAGATTGAGCGTCATGTTCTGCCCGAGATTGAACGCCGTGTCCCCTTCTTTCGGACCGATGAAATAATCGCTTCGGCAGTAGGAATGGGCGCGTTTGACCATCTCGATATCGACGCGCGTTCCGCCGCCGGCGCAGTTCTCCTGCATAATCCAAGGGAACTTCGCGCGCATATCGTCGAGGAATTTATAAAGTCCTTCGATATGCTTAGCTTCGGCGACGCCGACGCGGTCCGGCCCTTCGTCCTCTTCGATCGCGGCCCACGAGGCGGTCGGATGCATATTGAAATCCTGGCGGTAGACGTCGATGTGATGCTTCTCGATAATCCCGAAGATCGTCTTCTCCATGTAGTCGAGCGATTCGGGATTCCCGTACCAGCACATGCCGTGCTGCTTATCGAAAGGCGCCTTTTTGGCGAGTTCCGTTTCCGGATGAACGCGTTCGGGCTCAAACCAGAGCAAAAACCGCTTGTCGGCCGCGTGAACCGCGTTCGCGATCGGGAGCAGGTCGCCCGTCGGGTGCGTCGTCGTATTGACAATCCAGTCGCCGACGTAGCGGTACCAGTTCGGCCCGCAGTTCGAATAATGCTCGTCCTCATGCGGAGGACCGTACCAGCCCGCGTCGACCCAGAAGACGTCGAACGGAAGGTCGTTCTTGAGCCCGTAGTTGAGAACGTCGAGCATCATCTGCGGCGTTTTATTGCCCCCGCCCGCGGTCAGCGCGACAATCGGTTTCCAGAGCGCGCCGTCGGCGTCGCGCGGCGAATTCTTCTCGACCATATAGCGATGAACGAGCGTCTTGAATTCCGCGCGCGTCATATTGGAGCGCTCGAAGAAGAGAACGGTCGGCTGAAGGAGCGATTCGCCAGGCCGGAGCTTGAATCCGGTTCGCAGCATGCCGAGCTGCACGCCGAGCGAATCCCCGTTATTGACGAACCGCGCGCGCCAGCAGCCGGTCCAGCCGATACAGAAGAGCCAGCCGTCGCGTTCGCCGACGCTCGCTTCAAGATAGGGAGCCCACTCGTTCGCGCAGCGCCCGGACGGCGCCTCGAAAATCTTCTCGTCGTAGGGGTGAAGAACCGTTTCGTTCGGCTCGAAGTCGTGCGGATTGCACGACGTGCCGACAAGCGCGTTGACCGTTACGTCGGCGTCTTTATTCGGAAGCTCGAACTTCTTGGCGAAGATCCGCAGCTCGGAGACAAGGCCGGTCTCTTCGGAATCGGAGAGATTGCGTATGCGCGCGGTCATGCGCGTCGCCGGATAGCCCTCCTCCGCCTGCGCGGAGACGCAAATCGCGACTTTTTTGTCCGGGGTAACGAACGTCCAATCGACGGCGCCGTTCCCGGCGTCCGTCTGCTCGACGGTCAGCGCGTCGGTTCCGAGGTATTTCCCCTCATAGTTAAGCGAGACGCCCGGCTCGAACGCGAACGACGCCGAGACGAACGCCGCGACGGCGAGAAGCGCCGCCGAGAAGATCGAGAATCGTTTCATAGTTGCCCTTTCGTAAAGTAAAATGCGATTTTTCGCCAAAACAGGCGTTAAAATACGCAAAATACATAAAATGCATAAAAAAGAACCGCGGCGGTCAGACCGCGCGTCCCTTCAGGATAGCAGGCGGAGGGACCGGCGTCAACAAAAAACCGTAAAAACACGCGTCTCTTTTCGCGGAACCGGGCCGTGAACGCGGGCGCGGACGAAACCCCCCGAGGGGCGAGAAAAGGCGAAAAATTTCGGGCCGGGAGTCAAAAGAAGGTAGACGCGAAGGGCTAATAATGTTAGAATAAGAGTGGAAAACGATTTTTTGACGCTTGGTCCGCGTTTCGTCAGTCGGCCGACTTTGGAACGAAACGCGCCTCTCGAGCGTCAAAGAAGCGAGCCTTTTTTAACTATTCGACGGCGCCGACGGGCGCGCTGGGCAAAACGTCGAATCGTTTTTATCCCGAAATTTCCGCGACTTGGCGTCATACCGGGAGCCGAACGCGGAGATTCGGAGAAGGAGCCAGAACACCATGAACCACAGCACAGGCAACCGCCGCCGGAACGCCGCGGCGCGGCGACGCCTCGGGTATACCCTGCTCGAGATTATGACGTCCGTTACGCTCGCGCTCATGCTCATGTACTCCGTCGCGAAGATCTTCAGCCGCGTCGGGGGCGCCATGAACGAGACGATGAGCACGATGGAGATGAACAACTCCCTGCGAAACGCCAAGAACCGTCTCACCGCCGACCTGGAAGCGCTCTCCGTTACGCCCGCGCCGCCCAGAAATTCGCGCATGAACGAAGGGTACCTCTGCTACGTCGAAGGAATGGGCGGGCCGTTTGACCGCGTCGTCGCCGGCAACAGCGGCATGCCGTTCTCCACGGCCGATATCGCGCTCGATACCGAACGTTACGAGGCGAACTACAACAACGCGTCCGCGTCTGATCCCACCGACTACAACGCCGACAATACGGTCGGCGACCTCGACGACATTCTCTCCTTCACCGCCAAGGCTCCCGACGGGCAGCCGTTCCGCGGCCGTTACATTAAGCCGATCTACGACACGCAGGTCGACGGAAGCGGGAATACCGTAACGTACATTGTCGACGCGGAAAAGTCGACGTTCGAGTCTCAGTACGCGGAAATCGTCTGGTTCGTCCGCGGCACGACGCTCTACCGGCGCGTTCTGCCCATTATGTCGAACGACATGCTCCAAGAGAGCTTCAAAGCGCTTGAATGTGCCGCCACGACTAACCCGACGGACGGCAGCGACCCCGCTGACGCCGACCTCGACAACGTCGCCTACGACAATATCGCGATGGGCTACGGGTTCTACTTCTTCTACGACGTCTCCGTTCACCTTGGCTCCAACGGACGGCTTGTCGCGAACTCGCTCGGCGACCTGACGAACCGCGAAAACAGATACTTCTACTGGAATTCCTGCGGCCTGCACCTCCATCCGGACGCGTCGGCGCTCAATCCGATTAAACCGGCCCAGTTCCACGGCCTGAACGACGCCTGGTACTGGCTCCGCATGGCCACCCTGCAGGAGAGCGCCGCGCCGAACTTCCGCGCCGGCGCCCCTTACGGTCAGGATTATTTCGCGCGCGACTCGATTCTCGCGCGCAACAACGGAACGTACGGCGGATTCGCGCGCACAATCTACGGCGCGTCCAACAGCGTAACGGGCGATCCGATTGTCAACTACTGGATGGGGCTCACTCAGGGGCTCGTCTTCCGCGTTAACGATCCGCTTCCGAACCTTGCCGCCGGCACGTACAGCGGCAAAGATCTCCCGAGACCGGGAAGCCCCTTTATCGACTTCTGGAAGGCGCCGAACGTCTGGGAGGAGGTCAACTACGAGACGGGCGATCTCGTTTCGACGGCGACCGACTTCGCGCAGAACTCCAATAATCCCGACAAGGCGTTCAATCAGGACGTCGTCCTCACGAACGTCGTGAGCTTTAACGTCAAAGTCTGGGATCCGACATGGAACGCCTATATCGACCTCGGTTCGGGAGTCCAGAACGACGGACAGCTTCATTTTCCCGACAACTCCACTTCGCCTAATATCTACAACTCCAACGAGCTGAGCTCCTTCGGATACTACGGGAATCCGAATTTGGGCACAGTCCTCGAGACCGCGGACGACGATCCTGATCCTGATCACCCAATCGCCACGTTCGATAAGAATCCGTGGCTCCCGTGCGTCTACGACACGTGGTCGGAACAGTATCAGCGCGACCTGTTCGTCTTTGACGACAACCGCAAAGAAACGAACGCGAGCGGCGCGCTCGCCGACGTCAACAGCGACGGCGAAATCAGCGCGGCGCAGCTGCAGGATTATCCGCCGCCGTACAATACGCGGATTAAGAGCCTGCAGATCGAGATCCGCGTCTTCGATCCGCGCAGCAAGACGATCCGCAACAATACGTTCAACGTCGACCTCTCGACCATCTGACGCCGACGCGAAAGCGGAAGTTTTCGCCCGAACTTCAGTAAACGAAAAGACGCCGAAACCGCCCGTGCGATTTCGGCGTCTTTTTTTGCGCCCGGCCCGACGCCGCCGGAATACAAGAACCGCCGAACCGCGCGCGGCGTTTCGCGCCGCGGCGCCGATTCGGCGGAAACGCTCTTTAACGGAGCTTAACCTTGTCAAGTTAAAGCGCTTAACGACGGAAAACCGCCGCTCAAAAGACTCGGCAAGACTCGGGCCGCGCGCAAACGCGCCAAAATAAAAAACCGCCGAACCGGAGCCGGCGCTCAGCGCCGCAAGCCGATTCGGCGGGATATGTTAACAAATCTTAATCGAAGCGCGTTAAATCACTTAACGTTCGGGAACTGCCGCTGGAGAAGTTCGGCGAGACGCGGACCGCGCGCGTCCGTGGCAATGACTTTGCCGTCTTTCCCGACGAGGATCATGCGCGGAATCGTACTGATTCCGTAGTAGGCGCTCAGATCCTTATAGACCGGTTCGCCTTTGTCGTTCTTCTTCTGGGCGGAAAGCTCGCTCGACGCAGTCTTCCACGGAATCTGAGCCTCTTCCTCGAACTTCTTGAGCGCGTCGAGATCGGTATCGACGCTGTAGCTGAGAACCTCGAATCCGGCGTCGTGATATTTATCGTAGAGCGACTTAACGTTCGGGATCTCCTGCATGCAGGGCCCACACCACGTCGCGAAGAAGTCGACGAGAACGACCTTGCCGCGGTATTCGTCCCACTTGATCTCGGAACCGTCTAAGAAAAGCCCCTCGACGAGCATTTCGTTTCCGACGAGGTTATTGAACCGCTGCTCTTCTTCGAGAACTTCGGCAAACCGTTTGCGAAGACCGCCGTCGGACGTCTTGAACGCGGCAATCATCTTCGTCAGAGCAGACTTGGCGAGTTCCGCGTCGTACTCCTTAACGGCGTCGACAACCGCCTTGGCGCTGCCGACGGTCGAGTCGGCCGTCATGACTATGTCTATATACTCGTCGACCGCCGCTTGAAGCCCCGCCGAGTCTTTTGCTTGGCCCGCCTGACGAATCTTCGGGATAACCAAAAAAGATTTCAGATTTGCGACGAGACGCGCGTCCGGTTCTTCTTTCGCCGTTTCGGAGTCGATGCACGCCTGAAGTTTGTCGAGCTCGCCCTTGTGGCTAAGGAACGCCGCATAATGAACGACCATGCCGCCCCGACGCTCTTCATCGAGTTCTTCGTCCGCAATCAGCGCTGGGAAGATAACGAGGAACGCGTCGACAATTTTTTCCTTAACGCGCGCTAAGTCTTCTTCGGAGGGATTCGACTGGGCAAACGCGCGGACGCCAGTTTGAATCTGCTGCATGCGTTCCTTATAGAAGCCAAGATCTTTCCCTTCCGGGACGTCGCGCAGCGATTCGTCGAACGTCGGAGCCTGAGCCTGCGGCGC
>CAMNJU010000003.1 GCA_946541595.1 uncultured Planctomycetales bacterium | reverse complement strand
AAGCCGCCCTGAGGAAACTGCGCGACGACGCTCGAACTGACGTCGAAAAAGCCCATATTTCCCGGATCGACCATCCCTTCCTGACCGCCCTGATTCGGCATGGCGTTCGGATCCTGATTCTCCAAGTTGGGCTGTTCCTGATTCGGCGCGGGCTGCTGAGGATTCTGACCGTCTTGACGCTGCGCGTTTTGGTCGCCGCCGTTCTGCGCGGGGAACGCCGGGCCGCGAAGATTCGGAATGAGCACGCCGAATCCCTGCGAAGCGAGCTGCTGCGCCAACGCGTTGAAATCTTCCGGTTTGCCATTGAGGTCGTTGAGGAGGACGACGACCGGAGTCGATTCGTTCGCTCTGCCCTTATAGTAGACGCCGCCGATTCCGTTCATAACGAAATCACGCTGATTGAGTTGGATCGGGGTCGTCGGCGACGCGGCCTTAATCGCGTCGTCGAAACTGACGGTTCGCCCTTCGCCTCTATTTCCGCCTCGCTCGCCGCCTCTTCCGTTCGCCGCGTCCCCTTCTCGAGACTGGCGCTCCGATTGCGCGTTGGGCGCGTTTCGGCGGTCTTGCCCGCCGCGCGCGTCGCGATTCGAGCCGCGGTCGCCGCCGGAACGGTTTCCGCCGGGGCGGTTATCCTGCATGCCCGGACGGCGTCCCCCAGGGGGCTGACCGAACGCCGGACCGTCGAAAGAAAAAGCGCATAACGCGATAAGGACAAGCGCTAATCCACGATTTACCAAGCGCTTGCTTAAACGCTTCCGATTCGCGTAAAAAGAAACGTCCATAGAAAACCTCGACCTCAGAAGGAAAAAGTGCAGGCGGCGCCGACGACGGCGCGCGCCGCGAAAAACCCCAATTCACAACAGACGCGCCGACGGTCAGGGCGGCGCGCTTAGAACCAAACGAAGAGCGAACGCTCAGTCGCGCACGGCAAGCCGAATCGTTTTGCCGCGAACGAACGACGCGGAATCAAGTTCAGCGACCGCCGCGTCAAGAGCTTCGCTGGACGCTTCGTGCGTCAGAATAATGAGCGACGTGCAGTCGTCGTTAGACGACGGCTTTGTCGGCTGCAGCATCGATTCAATCGAGATGCTGTGCGCGGCGAGCGCGGCCGCAACCTTCGCCATAACGCCGACGCGATCTTCGATCGTCATGCGCAAATATGCGCGTCCGCAGATTTTTTTGGCGTCCATAACGTCGACGCCGGGGCGTTCGGCGCTCCAAAGACGCAGCGAATCAAACGTGATTCGCGTGCGACCGAGCGCCGTGTCGATCACGTCGCTGCACACGGCGGACGCGGTCGGACGGCGGCCAGCGCCCCAGCCTTGATAAAATACGGAATCGACAAAGTCGCCGACGACCTCCGCGCCGTTGACCGCGTCGGTTACCTTCGCGAGCGCGCTCGTTTCTGGAATGAGCGTCGGACAGACTTGCAGTACGAGCCCTTCGCTCGACCGCTCCGCGATCGCAAGCAGACGAATGCGCCGGCCAAGCTCTTTGGCGAACTTCACGTCGACGGCGTCGACGACGTCGACCCCAACGCGCGAAATCTGCTTCCAGTCGACCTTCGCCCCAAACGCAAGCTGCGCGAGAATGGCTAATTTCTGCGTGGAATCCGAACCGTTGACGTCGAGCGTCGGATCCGCTTCGGCGTATCCGCGTTTCTGAGCTTCTTTAAGCACGTCGGCATACGCGGAACCGTCTTCTTCCATCTTCGAGAGAATAAAGTTGCACGTTCCGTTTACGATCGCTTTAATTGAGTTTATCGTATTCGCCTGAAGGGACGTCTGAATCGACGAAAGGAGCGGAATACCGCCGCATACGGACGCTTCAAAAGCGATCGTACGGCCCAATTCGCGCGCTTTATCAAAGAGCTCGGGACCGCAGTTGGCAATGAGCGCCTTATTGGCGGTCACAATATCTTTCCCGGCCTGTAGGGCGCGCAGCACAAAAGAGCGCGCGGGCTCGATTCCGCCGATAAGCTCGACGACGATCGAGATCTCAGGATTATCCATAATCTGCGACAAATCGTCGGTCAAAACGCCGTCGGGAACGGCGACGCCGCGATCGGACGTCAAGTCTTTATCGCAGATCTTTACAAGCTCGATCCGTTTGCCGGTCGCCGCGGCTATTTGGTCGGCTTTATTGATGAGAATATCCGCAACGCCGCCCCCAATCGTTCCAAAACCGAGCAGCCCTACTTTAACTGAATCCATTGAAATTCCTTATCTCTCGCCCCGTCCGGAGTCTGTTCCCTTGGCAATAAGGAGGACGCCGAGTTAAAACGAAGCGCTCCTGTGAAAATTAACAAGAAGGCGATCGCTCGACTTCTTGACCCTAGCGATTTCTAAGGTATCATCATAAGCGAACGGCGCAGCCGCGTCGGTTATTATAACAAAAAGTCGCACATAGACGATATGGGAACCTTTTAAAAAATTCGCGTTTTCCATGAAAAAATCGTCTCTTTACGCCGCATGTTCCGCGAAAGGTTTTCTCGTGCCAACTTCTCCGCAAGCGTCTCCAAGTTCCCCTTCCCAGTTTATCTACCTGACCTGCCAGCGCGGCGCGGAACCCGCAATGAAAAAGGAGCTCGCAAAACGCCGCCCAAATTACCGACTGTCCTATTCCCGGGGCGGATTTGTTACCTTTAAGCTCCCGGAAAACGAATCGCTCGAAAAACGGCTCGCGATTAATACGGGCTCTTTAAGGCTCGTATTCGCCAGAAGTTGCGTTCATTCGCTCGGTTCCGTTCTGAAGAAAGACGCGCTCGCGCCGGAAGGCGTTTTCGACGCGCGGCTCGCGGCGGAGCGCGTATGGCGTCTCGCGCAAACGGAATTCGGGCCCGACTCCCAAAGCGCGCGGGAAGCGCGGCGCGCCGGACGGACCCCTGAAAAGATCGCGAGAATTCACGTCTTTGAACGCGATAAATTTAACGTCGGCGTTCGGGGATTCGAGCCCGGTCTTACGCCCGCGGCCTACGCCGTTCACCGCGCAATCTATGAGGCCGCGCCGGAAGAATTTCGCGCCCAGTTCGGGCCGAACGCCGATCGGCTCGACGCGCCCGGCGAGCCCGGCGAAATCTGTCTCGACGTCGCCGTCGTCGAAGAGGACGAGTGGCGCGTCGGCATGCATCGCGTTTCCGACGTTCATTCGCGCTATCCCGGCGGGCTGTTTCCGCTCGAACTTCCGACCGACGCGGCGTCGCGCGCGTTTCTGAAATTTGAGGAAGGACTTCGGTGGGCGGATTTCCCGATCGGGGTCGGATCCCGGTGCGTCGACGTCGGGTCCGCGCCCGGCGGCGGGTCGCAGGCGCTCCTGGCGCGCGGCGCCGAAGTGCTCGGCGTCGATCCCGCGGAGATGGATCCGAGAGTCCTCGCCAATCCGAACTTTACGCATCTGCGCGGCAAAGTCAGTCAGCTCAAGCGCAAACTCTTTCGGAAATCGCGCTGGTTCATCACCGACATGAACGTCGCGCCGAAGTACACGCTCGACGCGCTCGAAGAACTCGTCGCGCGCGACGATATCGCGGCAAGAGGGCTCCTCTTTACGCTTAAGTTTTTCGAATGGAACCTTGCGGACAATATTCCGGAATATATCAGCCGGATTAAAAGCTGGGGCTTTAATCACGTCAAAGCGCGCCAGCTGCAGTTCAACCGCCAAGAGATTATGATAGCCGCGCTCAAAAAGCCTTTTGTGCGCTAGTCCGCCGCGGCAAAGACGCCTCTTTTCCGGCCGTCGTCCGGAGACGGCGTTCCCGAAGAGCCGCGCCCGGCGACCGCGCTTTCCCAGATTCCCGGCCGTCCCCGGGCGGCGTTTCCGCAAAAAGAACTAAAATTAGCGCGCCCCTGTCGAAATTTTAAGGAAAAGGGTTATAATGAGAAAAGCAGTCCGCGTTTGCCGACGGCGCAAGCGCGGCGCGAACTCGGCGGCGCCAGTTTTGCCGCCGGGATACACGAACGCTTGGAGAGATATTGGATCGTTTTGATGTTTTCGAGTCAGATGAAGATTTTTTCCGGCACCGCAAATCGCCCCCTCTTCGAAAAGATTTGCAACTACCTTGATCACCCCATGGGGCAAATGACCGTTGAGAAGTTCCCCGATGGCGAATCTTTCTGCCGAATTGAAGAGGACGTGCGCGGTAAAGACGTATACGTCGTTCAGCCGACTTGCCGACCGGTAAACGACACGCTCATGGAACTCCTCGTCATGATCGACGCGATCCGCCGCGCGAGCGCCGCGAGAATTACCGCCGTCGTGCCCTACTTCGGATACGCGCGTCAAGACCGCAAAGACGAAGGGCGCGTCCCGATCTCCGCGAAGCTCGCCGCGAATCTTCTCGAATGCGCCGGAGCGAGCCGCGTTATCGCGCTCGACCTGCACTCCGCGCAGATTCAAGGCTTCTTCGACATTCCGCTCGACCATCTTTCCGCCTCGCCCGTGCTCGACGAATACATTAATTCGCTCGGATACGACCCGTCCGAAGTCGTCGTTGTAAGTCCCGACGCCGGAAGTATTAAACGCGCGACTAAGCACGTCGCCGCGCTCGGCGGCAGCTTGGCGATTATCGACAAGCGCCGCAAGAGCGGTTCCGAAGTCGAGCAGGCGCACCTTATCGGCGGCCCGATCGAAGGGCGCGTGGCGTTCCTCTTCGACGACATGATCAGTACGGGCGGGTCGATCTGCGGCGCCGCGAAAGTCGTTAAGGAAATGGGCGCGCGGAAAGTCTACGTCGCCGCCTCGCACGGCATTCTCTGCGGCGACGCGATTAAGCTGCTCGAGGAATCCCCGATTGAAGAGGTCGTTCTCTCCGACACGATTCCGCTTCTGCCCCAGCACAACCTGTCAAAGATACGCGTGCTGTCCGTCGCTCCGATCCTCGGCGAGACGATCAAACGAATTCACATGAACGAGTCCGTGAGCGAGATGTTCCGAACCTTGAACCTCTCTTCCGGCCAATACCAATGATTGAATCAATCGCCGCTTTTTCCAACGCGGCTACAGTTTAATACAAGCGAAGACGATCGGCGGAATTTTCTTTTCTTCCGATCGTTTTCGCGTAAAATACGCAAGCCGCGCTCCAACGCGCCGGCGCGCAATGGACTTAGGAACTCTTTCGATGACTTTCGAATCTCAGAATTCAGGCGTTTTTCCCGTTACCCGTCTCCGTCGCCTCCGCTATCATCCCGGCGTTCGCCGGCTGACGCGCGACACGATCCTTTCGCCCGACCGGTTTATTATTCCGCTCTTCGTCAGGCCCGGCAAAGGGATACGAACGCCCATCGAGGCGATGCCCGGCCAATTCCAACTCTCGCTCGACGAGCTCGTTAAAGAAGTTAAAGAGATCGAAAAGCTCGGCGTCGGCGGCGTTATGCTCTTTGGAATTCCGGAAGTCAAAGACGCCGTCGGAAGCGACGCGATGAGCGACGACGGAATTATCGCGCAGGCGATTCGCGCCATTAAAGACGTCGTCGGGCCGGAATTTCTCGTTATTTCCGACGTCTGTTTCTGCGAGTACACCGACCACGGCCATTGCGGCGTTATGAAGAAGTGCGGAAAAGCGGACGACGCATGGGACGTCGACAACGACGCGACGCTCGCGAATCTCATGAAGCAGACGCTCGTCCAGGCGCGCGCCGGCGTCGATATGGTCGCGCCAAGCGGCATGATGGACGGCATGATCGCCGCAATTCGCAAAGGATTCGACGAAAACGGTTTCGAGCGTCTGCCCATTATGAGTTATTCCGCGAAATACGCAAGCGCTTTCTACGGCCCGTTCCGCGAAGCCGCAGAAAGCGCCCCGAAATACGGCGACCGAAGATCCTATCAGATGGCGCCCGACTCCGCGCCTGGCCAGGCGATGCGCGAGATCGCGCTCGACGTCGAAGAAGGCGCCGATATCATTATGGTCAAGCCGGCGCTCCCCTATCTGGACGTCGTTCGCATGGCGAAGGATCAGTTCCCCGGCCTGCCGCTTGCCGCATATAACGTTTCCGGCGAATACAGTATGACCAAAGCGGCGGCCATGAACGGCTGGATCGACGAAAAACGCGTCGTTCTCGAAACGCTTACTTCTATTCAACGCGCCGGCGCTACGATCATTATCACCTATTGGGCAAAAGACGTCGCGCAGTGGCTCGCCTGATCCGCGCGTTATGTCTGTTTACACTTTTGGAGAAAGGTTTATGCGACTTCTACCCTGTTTAATTTCAGCGTCCGCCGCAGCGCTATGCGCCTTTTTCGCCAATTTCGCGACCGCGGCCGAACCGGAAACTGTCAATATCGGCTCGCAGCGCGAACTCTTTATCGACGGCTATCTCGTCGATTCGCTTGATTCGGCCGAAATACTCATGCACCGGCCTGAACGTAAAAATGTCGTCGTAACGTTCGATAAACCGTGGGAAAAAGACGGCGAAGGATACGCGACGCTCCTGAAGATCGATTCTAAATACCTCATGTTCTACCGCGCGTGGGGCGTCGCGCCCGGTACGCCCATGTATTTCGCCGTTCTCGAAAGTGAAAACGGCGTCGAATGGACGCGCCCGGAACTCGGGATTTGCGAATACGGCGGCGATAAGCGCAACAATATCATTCTGGACGAAGTCGTGCCCGGTTCCAAACTGGGGACGCACGACTTTACCCCGTTCCTTGATCTGAAGCCGGGCGTACCCGCAGACGAAAAATACAAGGCTATCGGATTCGGATGGTATCACGACGGCGGCAAAGGCGAGCATGGGCTTTACGCGTGGAAATCGCCCGACGCGATCCACTGGACGCTCATTCAGAACGATCCCGTCTATACCGACGGAAAGTTTGACACGCAGAATATCGCGTTCTGGTCGGCAAAAGAACAGAAATACGTCCTGTACTACCGCGAGTTCGTCAACGACGTGCGCGTCGTTATGCGCGCCGTTTCAGACGACTTCGTCCACTGGACAAACGAAGGTCAGATTCAGTTCCCGCCGGGGCAAGGGCCAAGCCTGCGCGAGCAGTTCTATACGAATCAGATTCAGCCGTACTATCGCGCGCCTCATATCTATGTCGGCTTGCCGACGCGTTACGTCGACAACGGTATGACCGCGTCGACGCCCCTCCTGCCCGACTGGGATCTGCGCCAAGAGCGCATGAAGCTCTTTAAAGGGGGCGAGCGGCTCGGTACGGCGACGACCGACGTTCTCTTCATTTCCAGCCGCGACGGAGTCCATTTTACCCGATCGGACGAGCCCTTTATTACCCCCGGTCTGCACACGTCCAAAAACTGGTTCTACGGCGATAATTATCTCGCGTGGAACGTAATAGAAACGCTTTCTCCGGAAGACGACTCGCCGAACGAACTCTCTTTCTACAATATCGAAGCGGCCGATGGAAACGGCGGCACGCGTATTCGCCGTTACGCGCTGCGTATCGACGGATTTGCCTCGATACACGCAAAAGCGAAGCAAGGTTATATGACGACGAAGCCGCTGACGTTTGAGGGCAAGGAACTCTCGATTAACTTCGCGACCTCTTCGAACGGGCTTGTTTTCGTCGAAGTTCTTGACGAAAACGGCTATGTGGTTCCGGGCTTCTCGAAACTCGAATGCGATCCGATCTACGGCGATTCGCTCGACCGCCGCGTTACGTGGAAAGGGTCTGCCGACATGTCGAAACTTCAGGGCAAGCCGATTAGGCTCCGGTTCTCGCTCGTCGAAGCCGACCTGTATTCGATTAAGTGGGAATGACGTGCTCCGACGTTTATAACGTCGACTGAAAAAAGACGCCCGCGTCGGTCAGCCAACCGACGCGGGCGTTTTCTCACTCATACGTTCCTGCAATCTGTCAGAAAGTCAATCGCCTTCGGCGCCAAACGCGCGGCTATTTTTCATCTGCCGCGGCCGACGCGGCGGCGCTCTCCGCGACCTCCCGGCGATAAGAGCTTAGGCGGAACAGCTGCGCGAGAATAATCCCAGTAAACATACACCCGAACGTATACGACGCGCAGAACAGCGCCGCCTCCGGCTGATTCTGAAAGAATTTCATCGCGAGCGCGGTTCCCAAGCCCGCGTTCTGCATGCCGACCTCGATCGTCAGCGCGCGCCGCATGCCGGAATCAAGACCGATCGCTTTGCCCCCGAAATAGCCCGCGCAGTATCCGAGAAGATTGAGCGCTATCATGGCGCCTATCATGCGCGGCGTAAGCTGCGAAACCTTGTCCGCGTTAGCCGCGACTACAGAAGAAATAATCCAAATTATAACGATATTCGCGACGATCTCCGCAAACCGCTGCGAGACTTTCTCCCAAAAGAGGAATTTACGCGAAAGAACGAAGCCTATAACGGTCGGCGCGACGACCGTCTCCAAGAGGTTCAGCATGATATCGGCGACAGGAAGCGACGACTGACGGCCGAGAAAGAGATAGAGCGTTATCGGTACGACGATTGGCGAAAGGAGCGTCGCCGACGTCGTCAGGCCTACGGAATAACTCACGTTTCCGCGCGCGGTCAGCGTTAAGACGTTCGACGCCATTGCCCCGGGCACGCAGCCCGCCAGCATTACGCCCGCAAAAGCCGCGCCTTCCAAACGCAGCGCCGACGCCACGCAATACGCCAACAGAGGCATTGAAATATATTGAATCGCCGTTCCTTCAAGCGTCGTATACCAGCGTTTCGCGACCGCCTTGACTTCTTCGTACGGCAAAAGGGATCCGACCGCGAGCATCGTAACGGCGATCATGCCGCTCATTACGTCGCCGCGAAGATCTTTGTCTTTAATAAAAAACGGATTGAATACGTCAGCCCCAAAAAGCTGTTCCCAGTAGAACGCCAACGCGCAAACTAAGACGAGCCAAAGAAGCAGGTACTTCGATAAAATTCGCTTAAACATTGTGTGTTCCGCTTCAGTAAAAAAAACGCCTTCGCGCAAAAACGCGTCGGCGTTCTTTTGGGGTTAATCAAACAGAACGTTGAACGCAGGAAGCGCTCAACTCGCTTGGAAGCTCAGTCGCGAGGACGGAAAGAAGATCCGTTCATACCTACGTAAGAGACGCGGTCTTCAGGATGCCACAGGGGCAGACCCTTACGGACGCGTTCAGCCAAGACTTGCACCTTCGCGGGGGAACCAGCGGGCGCGTCGGTCGGACAGAATTCATCGGTGACGCTGGGAACAAACTCTTCGTCGTGCCCAGTTTCCATAATCTCGTCAAAAACGTTGTGATACTTCGGTTCGGAGATTTCAGCTCCGAACCCCTCATTCCTTTTCTCTTCCATTTCATACTCCTTTCTACCGTAAAGGCGAGGAAAACACTGCGCGCTTCGTTTCGTCGGTTAAAACTCAACTCCGCGCCGGGCGCCGATCATGTCAAAGGCACGGTCGGTAAAAACGCTAACGGCTCAGACGGCGAATCGGAACCCAAACGGTTCCGCGAACGTCGAACGCTCTCAAAGGGCTTGAACGTCCAAAACGCCGAGTGAGTTCAAAAATTATAAAAGTGAGACGTCCGAGAGTCAAGAAAGTTATCGACAATCCATAGATTTTTTTGAAAAAATTAAGATTTTTTTTGTTAAAACCGTCATTTACGACTTTCAACCCCCTTTACAGAGCGCAAAAAGTAGATACAGTTTACACCCCCAAGCAATACTGTGGGGTTTTACCCCCCTCCGTCTACCGTTCCAGGCGCCCCCTGTCAGACGCGCTCTTCGCTTCGAGCGCCTCCAGATCTTTCTGCAGCGTTTTCCGCAGCCGCACGTCAAACGGATTGGCCGTCAATTTTGAGAAGAGCATCTTCTGACTTCGATAAAGCCCCGATCTCCCCGACGTCATATAGCTTACGCCGCACACAATCGCAAAAACAAGCGTGTTTTCCGCGCCAAAAAGTTCTATACTCAGCACAAGAGCGGTAAGAGGGCAATTCGTCGACCCGCAAAAAACGGCAATCATTCCCAGCGCAGCCCCCTGTGAAGCCGCCAAACCAAGATAAGGGCCAAACGAGCAGCCAAACGTCGCGCCGACGGCGAGCGCCGGCACAATTTCGCCCCCCTTAAACCCCGCGCCAAGCGTTACTGCCGTAAAGAGTATTTTCAGCGCGAAATCCCAAGGGAGCGCTTTTCCGGCGAGCGCCGACTGAATATTGGCCAGACCTGTTCCGTTATAGGCGTTGGAGCCAAGAATAACCGTGGCGACGACGACGCACGAACCGCCGAAAAACACGCGCCAGTAATCGTTTGGGAAACGTCTTATGAACGACTGCGTCGTACGGCGGATCGCCGAACAGAAGAGAATGCAGACCAAGCCGCTGCACAGCCCTAACGCAATAGCGCGTAAAAACAGGCCTATCGAAACGTTCGCGAAAGGGGGCAGATTATAACTGAACGGTGGAAAGCCCATCGACGACGTAAGCGCTGCGCCGATCGAAGCGGAAATAAGAGACGGTAAAAACGCGGGATAGTAAACGACCCCGACGCACGCTATCTCCAAAGCCAAAACGGCGGCGGTAACCGGCGTGCCGAAAACGGCGGCAAATCCGCCGCTCATACCGCACAAAATCGCAATGTGCAGCGAATTCCCTTTCAGCCGAAAGAGTCGGCCCGCGCCAAGCCCGACTCCGCCCCCCAACTGAAGAGCCGCGCCCTCGCGGCCGGCCGAGCCGCCGAACAATTGCGTTATGACCGATCCGATAAAGATCGACGGAACAAGCCAAAGAGACGGTTTTTCGTCCGCCGTAAGGGATTCGACGACCTGATTCGTGCCCGCGTCGACAGAAAGTTTTGTCGATTTATATAGCGCGACGATCGCCAAGCCGCCGAAAGGCAGGAGAAAGAGCGCGCGAAACGAACCGTCTGACGCGCCCGCCGCCTCGTTCGCGAGAAAAAAAGAGCTCGCCCAGCGCATCGCAAACTGAAACGCGACCCCGACGAACCCCGCCGTTATGCCAATGAGCGCGGAAAAAAAGAGCTGGCGAACGAGAACGAAGAAATAGCGCTCGGCGTTTTTCATACGCGCGCCGTTGCGGCGAAGAGTTCCAAGCGCCGATTTCAACGGCGTGTCTTCAACGTCGTCAAAAGGCCGGGAAATACCGCCGGCGTCGAGTTCCGAAAGGGATTCGGAATCGCTCCACGCGGAACCAAGCCCCGATTGCCGCAGAAAACGGCTTAACTTAGGCGATCGGCGCGACTGAGAACGCCGAGGAGGCTTATCGGCAGAAGATTTGTTTCCCCGTTTGCTTGCCATAACGCCCTCCGCTCTAAAAACGCGCGGGAAAGTCCCGATTTTCATGGGCGGCTAAATCGAGATTCCAGTCGAACTGTGTTAAAACGAGCGGATATTTTATAAATTTTTAACAGTTTATCAAGAGACTCCGTTACTGTGAAAGCCCTAATTTCCGAGTTTTTAAAAAAAATTTTTTAAAAAAGTGTAAAAAAAGAGACCTATTTTGCAGAAATTCGCTCTTAGGTCTTGTTTTTCCGAGAGCGTAAAAATACAATTAAAGAAGAAAGGGGCGCCGACTGTTTTTCAGCCGACGCGAAGGGGCCAAGCGCGCGGCGCCGCGCCGTCCCGAATGTACGACCTGCGGACAGCCGCAGACCATGTTCGAAAAGGAAACCGAAATGCTTACGAGAAAAGCAATCGTTGACAAAGCGATCACCTTTAAAAACGAAGAACGCGTTCCCATTTGGGTCGACGGTCCGAACATCGGCCCGAGCGACGTTCTGACTTACGACCTTTCCCTTTCCGATCCGAACGACCCTAGGACGAGCGAATGGGGATTCAAACGCGCGCGCGCCGCCGACGGCAACTGGATCGTGCCCAAAGAGGGAACGCTGACGGCGTGGGATCAAGTCGACGCCTTCCGCCTCCCGGAACACGACTTCCATCGCCGTTTCAAGAGTATTCTCGCCGCCGCGAAAGTCGGGGGCGACCGCTATCGGCTCGCAAGTTTCGGGCTCAGCGGCTACTCGATCTACTCCGCGATCCGCGGCGCCAATCTGTGCTACGACGACTGCCTGCGCGATTTCGACCGTTTCACCGAATTCTTTGAAAAGATTATCGAATTTGAAACGTCCATGTTCGACACAATCGCGCGAAAGGGATTCCACGGCGTCGAATTTTGCGACGACTGGGGTCCGCGCGCGACCTCGCGCATTACGCTCTCGCTGTGGAACGTGCTCTTTCGCAAGCATTACATGGCGCAAATACAGCACGCCAAAGAGCTCGGTCTGCACGTCTGGTTCAGCGTAACGCAAAACTGCTACGAGTTCTTTAACGATCTCGTCGATATCGGCGTCGACGTGCTTCGCGTCGAAGATCCCGAACACATGGAGGTCGCGGCCGTCGGACGAAGGCTCCGGGGCAAGGCGTGTTTCGCCACGCGCGTCGACCGGCTTTACGACGCGTCAAGCATGGACGTCACGGTCGAACAGATTCGCAATATGCGCGAATGTCTTGGACTTTCTACCGGCGGTTTCATCGCGACGGTAGGAGCGGACGTCCCACTTGAAACGATCAAAAAGATCGCTGAAGCGGTAAGGCTTTCAAACGGCTGACCCCCAGTTCCTTCTTTTCGATGGATTATATTCCGGTTACAAGCGCGGCGTCAGTAAAAACGCCGCGCGTTTCTATATAAAAAACGGCGCTTTTTCCATCTCTATGCCTTGACGAAATTGCGCTTTCCGGTAGAATAGCGTTTCCGATGGACTTTTGTCGGCGTTTCGTCGTTCCGCTTGCGCTCGGTCGGCGCGAAAAAGAACGCAGACGCCGTTAGCCGATAGGGCTGGCGCGCGCTTTTCCAAAATCGGAAAAGCAACGTTGCGCCGGAGTTACCAAAAACAATAGAGAGAAGTTGTCAAAAACTAAACAAGAGAGTTTCAATGCCGACAATTAACCAATTGGTGCGTAAAAACCGCAAACAACAACACAGCAAAACTGGCACCCCGGTCCTCGAAGGCTGCTCGCAAAAACGCGGCGTCTGCCTCTTGGTCCGTACCATGCCGCCGAAAAAACCGAATTCGGCTCTTCGTAAGATCACCCGTGTTCGTCTCTCGAACAACAAGGAAGTCACCGTTTACATTCCGGGCGAAGGCCACAAGCTTCAGGAACACAGCATCGTCCTCATTCGCGGCGGCCGCGTTCGCGACCTCCCGGGCGTTCGTTACCAAGTCGTCCGCGGCACGCTCGACGCCACCGGCGTTGACAACCGCAAGCAGGCCAGAAGCCGCTACGGCGCCAAAAAGAACGCCGTCCTCACCAAGAAACGCTGATTCGTTTTCTCGAACCCGTTTCAAGTTGTCTTTAACAGTATAGAGTTGGGGACGTGCTCCAAACCGCGCGCCGCGCGATTACCGGATCCCCAAACCGCCGAAACGCAAATCGAATCGGCAAACGTCAGGACTCAGGCTTTTATTATGCCGACCGCTTGCGCGTGCTTTTCGCGCAGGATCGCTCACTCGAACGCGCGGGAACGGTTACCCGCCGAGCTGTTGAGCGCTAAGCCTGTTCCAAATACATTTTGATTAACACGTGAAATCCGACGAGATATTATTTCGTCGGCAACGTCGCCCCTGAGGAGACGGAGTAACGTCTGCGCCGAAAAGATTCGGCGCGGTCTCTCTCGACGACACGGCGCTTTCGGATTTCAAAGAAGATACCATAAAGAAAGACTATTACGATGAGTCGTATTACCGCTAGTAAGAAGCAACTGAAAGGCGATCCCGTCTACAACGATCTGCTCGTTAGCAAATTCACCAACTGCCTGATGTGGGACGGCAAAAAGAACGCCGCCCGCAAGATCGTCTACGACGCTCTTGATATTCTCGCCAAGAAGGTTCCCGACGTTTCTCCGCTCGAAGTCTTCACGACCGCGCTCGAAAACGTCAAGCCGGCGATCGAAGTTCGTTCGAAGCGCGTCGGCGGCGCCTCCTATCAGGTTCCTATGCCGGTCAAGCAGAATCGCGCTCAGTCCCTGTGCATCCGTTGGGTACTCATGGCCGTCCGCGACAAGAAGGGTCAGCCGACCGCTCAGAAACTCGCGTCCGAACTTTTCGACGCGTACAACAAGCAGGGCGTCGCTTATACCAAGCGTGAAAACGTCCACCGTATGGCTGAAGCGAACAAGGCGTTCGCGCACTTCGCCAACTGAGCGAGCCAGCCGCGATAATTGCGGCAAAGCCTAAAAGAATAAGAGCCGCGTTCCAAGTTCAATTGGAGCGCGGCTCTTCTTTTTTATATCTTCCGTCTCAAACCGCCGTCATTCCGGGGACGAATCTGCGGGCTCGGCGTCCGCGGCGGCGGATTCCGACTCGACAGGTTCGTCCTTCGGGTCCAAAGACTCGACCGTCGACGACGCCGGTTCGGGCTCCTGTGCCCCGGGTTCGGCGGCCGCCGATTCGGGCCCAGATTCGCCGGCGGCGGCTTCCGGTTCCGCAGGCTCCGTTTCCGCCGCCAACGATTCAGGCGTGGGCTCGGCTGTTTCGCCGTTCGAGCGCTCCATATTGGGCTCGGAGCTCGACTCGTCGGGAGAATTCGGAGTCGAACCGTCCGGCGCTTCTTTCAGAAGCTCTTGCGCCCACTTCTTGCTTCCGTAGAGCAAAAAGGCGGCGCGGCGCATTAAGCGCGCGCGATCGGGGTCTTTTCCCTCGATCGACTCAATATACCGCAAACGGTCGTTCAGAACCTCTTTTTCGGCCTGCTCGTGCCTTTTAATCTCTTCCTGAAGCTCGGCAAGCTGACGCTTGGCAAGCAGAACAAATTTGTCGTTTGGCGTCAGCGCGGCGTGATTCTGCCCGTTCCAGGTTTCCCACGGATTCTTATTCTTATCCTTTACGGCGCGGTCTTTCTTCGCGTCGGTCGACGCGGAGTTCGGCGTTTTCGACTGTTCTTCCTCAGGCGGAGGATCAATAGATTTAATATCGAAGTTATTCTGATTAAACAGGATAATAAAAGCGCGCAGTTTCTCGGCGCCTTCATTAAGGTCTGTCAAAGCGGCTCGGCTTGCCTCAATATAGGCGCGCTCAATCGGAACTTCCGACGTTACGCCGCCCGGCTTCTGAATTTCGCTCTGCATATTCTTTTCCAGAATACTGAGCTCAACCTCGCTGCTGAAGTAGCGCGCCCGGGCCGCGCGCGCGTCGTTCGGATAGAGCGTCGCAAACTTCTCTAAATTCCCCTGCTCGCGCCGCAGCGCGTTGGGAAATTCGCGCGGAGAAACGCCCCTTAAATTCGCGTCGATGCGCCCGTAAAGCTTGTCGGCGGTGGGAGCCTTAAAGAGATTCACGGCAAAGACCATGAGACCCCAAAAGACGGCGAGCATAATCGCGACGCGAACCCAACGAATCCACGGCGCTTCCGTCTCTTCTTCTTCAAGCTTCGACGGATCGCCTAATTCGCTTTCGTCGACGTCGAAAAACTCGGACGGCTTAAACTTAGCCAGCGGACTCGCGATCGGCTCGGTCGGGCGCTTCGGCAGCACGCTCAGAGCGCCTTCTTCTTTCCGCTCCTCTTTTTCTCCGTCGGACGCTTCGGCGCTCTCAACGGTAGAGACGGAGTCTTCCTGAATCGGGGCTTCGTCGGGATTCTCTTTCTTAACCTCTTGCGAGACCGGATCTTTTACCGGATCTTTGGGGGACGAATCTTCGCAGACCGTCGTTGCGTCGAATCGCGACATTTGGCCGTTGGCGCCGGGACTGGCGTTCGGAGAGCCGACTTTGGAAGGGTTTAACCCAAACGGCGCTGTTCCCGAAGTTCGCGTCGTTCCGCCCAACGGCGATTCGGCGGCTTGACTTTTAGAGTCGGGAAGATTGACGTCGAATCCGGAGTCGGCGTTGATCTCGGAAGAAACGGTAGCGGCGACGTTCGGGCTTACGCCCAGCGCGAATTCGTCGCTCGTCGACACAGTTTCCTCGCGCGGCTTCAAAGAACCGGCCGTCGGCGTGAGCGCTCCCACGCCGCCCCCTTTCGACGCCTGATCTTGCAGATCAAACTCAAAGTAATCGGACGTAACGCCCGACCCCGCGGCTGAACCTCCCGTCTCGGTCCCGCCATCCTCTTTCGCGGCGTCCTCGTCCCCTTTGACGTCTTCGACCGAAAGATACGGCATATCTTCCGGCGGATCGGCGGCGCCGTAGAAATCTTCCCCTTCGCGCAACGCCGTTTCGCTTGGATGTTCCAAATCGATTCGGGAATCGGAAGGCGTTCGCTCTTCAAGTTTATTGAGCGAGAACCGCGAATTCTTAAACGGATTTCCGTCGGAACAGTTCGGCGACGTCTTGAGGAGCGCTTCGAGCCGTCTGCCGATAAGCCGCGCGTCGCTCGGACGCTTCGACGTCTGAACCTGCAGCAGTTCGAAAATGACTTCTTCAACGACTTTCGGCGTTTCCGGGCGAAACGCGCGCACCGACTTCGGCGGACCGTGCCGGAACTTCTGCATGAGCTGCGTTAAATCGCGCGCGACGTAAGGCGGTTTGCCCGTAAGAAGAACGTACATAAGCGCGCCGAGAGAATACATGTCGGTATGGGGCGTGAGCGAGCCAGCGCGCGCCTGTTCCGGCGCCATGTACTCGATTGTGCCGACGACCTGATTGGCGCTTGTAAGGCGCGAGCTGCCGAAATACTGCGCTATGCCGTAGTCAGATACTTTTACCGTGCCGTTGCCAACGAGCAGAATATTGGCGGGCTTAATATCGCGGTGAACGACGCCGCGGTCGTGCGCGTGTTTAAGCGCGCGGCACACTTCTGAACCGATATAGACGACTTCTTCCCAAGTAAATTGACGCCCGCGCTTTAACAGCGTCGCCAGACTCGGCCCGTCGACATATTCCATGGCGTAATAGAGAACGCCGTCCTCCTGACCGAATCCGTAAAGACGCACGATATTGTCGTGATGAAGGAGCTTCATCGTCGCAATTTCCGCGTTAAACCGTTCGCGTTCCTGCTCCAGAGGCAGTAGGAGAGCTTTAACGGCGACGATTTGACCGGTGTCGTCCCGACGCGCGCGATAGACCGCGCCCATACCGCCCCGGCCGATCATTCGTTCGAGAAGGAAAGGTCCTAATCGCTTTAAATGCCCCATGATATACTCTATTCAACGATCCGCGCAACGCGCCAATCGAACTGTTCCGGCATGCTTATATAAAGCGTGTCTATATAAAAATCTACGTCAACAAGAAACCGACAAGGGCGCGCGGCGCGATAAAAGAAAACTTACGTCTTCCCCTTAAATAAAAAAGTTACCGACGCTTCGGAGGCGTGAACTTCACTTTATCGACCATTTTGACGATCTGATCTTCCGCGTTCAAGTACCCCGTTACGGCGGTTATCGCCTCGACCGTATGCGCGTAATGAAGATTGCGGTCGCAGTCGAGCTCTATCTCTAAATCGTCGCGAAATTCCGGAACGGCGGACGCGGCGTACGCGTCTTGGAACGGAACGTCGTTCGAAACGACGTAGCGGTAGACGGCCGCGCGAAGCGCTTTCATATCGCTGAGTTTCGTCTCGCCAAATTCGATTCCGTTCAAGTTGCCCGCGGAGTCGGACGTCAACCGAACGCGAACCGGCATGAGTTCGTCCAGTTCCGGCGCCGAGGTCGACTGCGCTTCGGCGGGCATTCTAATATTGAAATCCCCTTCGATTTCAGGAGTTTTATACGTAACGACAAAAAAGGCGAGCAACAGAAAAACAACGTCGATCATCGACGTCATTTGCAACGTCGACGCGCTGTTTTCGACCTTAACTTTTCGCTTTCTCATCGATATTCATTCTCCTTTGCCGTATTTTAGACGCGCGACTCGCCCTGCGCGCGCTAAACTATTATGAATATTCTACCATGTCTTTTCAATATCGTCGCGCAAAAAAAAGAGCAAAGACCGATTTGAAGCAAAAATTTTTTCGAATTACAAAAGCGAAGCGGGCCGATCGCGCAATAAAAAACGCCGAAGCGTTTTCACGCTTCGGCGCCGTTTTAATTACATTCGAACTCGAATCAATTTCTCAACTTCCCGACGGTATATTCGAGAGGGACGGCATATACGCCGACGAATCGCCGAACTGAGCCGTTTCCAAAATACTCAACGGAGCGGACGGCGCAGGCGTCGACGCGCCGGATTCAAAGCTTGACGGGAGCGCCGGACTCCCGTCTGCGGGCGTCTCTTGGACCGCCGTTTGCGTCTCGGCCGCTTTACGCTGTTCCGCGGACGCGGAGCTTGACTGTTTCTTAGCCGCAGAAGCGCCGCTCTGGCGCTCGTCCCCTTCTAAAAAGCAATATAGTCCGCGGGAACGCACCGGATGCTGAAGCTTGCGAACCGCCTTCGCTTCAATTTGACGAACGCGTTCGCGCGTTACTTTAAAGATCTGCCCGACTTCTTCGAGCGTGTACGCGTAGCCGTCGGCAAGTCCGAACCGCAGCCGCAAAATCTCACGTTCGCGGAACGAAAGCGCGGAAAGCGCCTCGTCGAGCCGCTCGCGCAGCGCGGAACGGTTGATTTCAACGAGCGGGTCGCTTTTGTGCGGATCTTCTAAGAAATCGCCGAAGAAACTCTCTTCGCAGCCTTCGACCGGTCGGTCGAGCGAAAGAGGCGGCCGGGAAACTTGAATCGCGGCGCGAATTTCCGACAGCGACAGCCCAGACGATTTCGCGATTTCCTGCGGGGTCGGCGCCCCTTGCGGGCGGCGCGAAAGTTCGCGCGTCGTCTTGCGAACCGTCTTAATCGTTTCGAGAAGATGATTCGGGATGCGAATCGCGCGGCACTGCTCCGCGAGCGCTTTCGAAATCGCCTGACGAATCCACCACGTCGCGTACGTCGAAAACTTAAATCCGCGTTTATATTCGAACTTATCGACCGCGCGCATGAGCCCGGTATTCCCCTCCTGAATCAGGTCGAGGAAACTCAGACCGCGATTGCGGTATCTCTTTGCAATACTCACGACAAGCCGCAGATTGCCGGCCGAGAACGCGCGTTTTGCCGATTCAAATTCGCGTCGGCGCGCGGATACGCGTTCGAGCTCCTTGGTAAAGGACGCGAACGTGTCGTTAAACGCGAGTCGGCGGCGGCGCAAAAACGAGACGTGATTCCGGAATTCTTCCCGAAGCAGCTCCCAATTTGGCTCGGCGTTCGAAGGAATAGAACCCGACGCGACGGCGCGCGTCGATTCACGATAGGAAACGCCGCCTGCGTTCAACGACGCTTCCCGTAAATTCACGCGGGAGGGCGCGCTCTCGATCGCCGAGACCGTTTCGTCGGGACGGCTCTTCCAGCCCCCCTCCATACTCCAGACGTCGACGGAGGCCGCGGGCGGGGCGAGGAACGAAACAGACAAATTCGCAGGCGCGGTCTGCGCGTCATGTTCCGCTAGCATTTTATGAAGTTCTCTGGCGCGCGCGAGCCGTTCGCACGCTTTTTCATGCCGGCGCAGCGCTTTGTCGAAAACGGGCAGGAAAGACTGAGTGCGCAGATCAAGTTCGTTGAGCAGCCGCGAAGCGCGAGAACGGCGGCGGCGCACTGCGAGCCGGACCGCCTTGCGCTCTTCCGCGGACAGCTTGCCAGACCGAAGCGCGAGAAAATCGTCGCGGTTTTTCGCGAGCATCTTTTTCAGCGTGCGAAGAGTCGGATCAAGGAGCGCAAGGAAACGGCGCTTCGATTTAAGATCGGATACGGAGACGTCGATGGTGCGGTCGAGCCGCGCGCGGCCGCGACGAATTTTTTCCAGCAGGACGACAACTTCGCGAACGACGCAGTCGAGCCGCAACGCGACGCGTCGAAATCGCTGGCGCGTCTGCTCGATGCGAGTCGCCGCGCTGCGCTCTTCTTCGCGCGACAGCATGGGAATATCGCCCATCTGGACGAGATAGATGCGAATAGGATCGTCGTACGAATCGGACGCGTCGCCGTCGTCGGGAACGCCCGGCGCCGCGTTTGGCTCTTGAACCGACGGATCTTCGTAGCAAGCAGCCTCGGAATCAGAAGCAAAGTCCTGACGCTCGTCAAAATAAGCGGCGCGTTCGTCTTCGTAGGGGTACTCGTCCATATACAGAGATTCCCCGGCGTAACGCTCCGAGTCAAGATAAGACGAATCGAAACATTCTTCCCTGTCGAAATCGTCAAAATCGCGTTTCATTGAAAACGGCGCTCCTATTCGTCGTATAACAATCGCGCCAACGTTCCACGTGGCCCTATACCGTTGGCAACCCTGCCCGTCCGACACGCCGAAAAACAGCGCGTCAAAACGTCCGCCTGCCTTTTTATCGGCGCTTTGCGGAGCTGTGTCAACGTCTTTACGTCAAACAATATCAAGACTTGTCAAGTGTACGCCGTTCTAACAGTCGCATTTATCACGTCTATAAAAAAGCTCCGAAATAAAACAACCGTTACAAACCTTTGATTGTCTTTAAGCGTAAATATGCGTGCGAAACGCGATTTCTATTTAATTCGCAACCGAACCGGCCCCAAACGCCAACGGAGCGAATCGGCGTCGCGCGCGCAATTCGCGAGTCAAAGACGACGCGGCATACCCCAGTCTTTCAAAATCTTTCGCATTTTACTTAGACAACCGATTTTATCAAGTAAATTCTTTAGAAAACAATTCTTTTTTTCACATCTCCCGACTTGCCTAATATTTGTTATCCATACAAACGTTTTTATCCGAACCGCATTCAAAATAGACCGCCGTTTTTATAAGGCTGTTGCGTTTTGGCCGCCGCCTCTGTACAATAGCGTCAAACATTTACACGCGGCATTTGCGCGCCGCGCGCGATTATGAAGGGTAAGACAATATGACAGGAATTGACGTCGTCGCCGTCGACGGCCCCGCCGGAGCGGGCAAAAGCGTAACGACGCGCGCGCTCGCGCAGCGGCTCGGCATAGACTATCTCAATACGGGCGCCATGTACCGCGCCGTGGCGCTGCGCGCGCTTCGGGAAAAGGTCAATCTTCAAGATGAATCGGCGCTCGCGCGGCTCGCGTCGGCATGCCGGATCGAATCGCTTTCGGGCCGTACTTTTCTCGACGGAGAAGACGTAACGGACGCAGTGCGCGCGCCGGAAGTCTCGCAATCGGTACGTTATCCGGCAAACGCGCCTTCGGTTCGCGCGATCCTCGTGGAGCAGCAGCGGCGTATCGGGCTGGCGCGGCCCGTTGCGACCGAAGGCCGCGATCAGGGAACGGTCGTCTTTCCGGACGCGCGCTGTAAATTCTATTTGACCGCCTCGCCGGAAGAACGCGCCAGACGGCGTATGGGCGAACTGGCGCAGCGCGGCGACGCGGCTTCGTTCGACGACGTCCTCGCCCAGATAATCGACCGCGACCGAAGCGATTCGGAACGCGAGGTGGGGCCGCTCCGCCAGCCGGACGACGCGACGGTCGTGGAGTCCGACGGCAAGACGGTCGAACAGGTCGTCGACGAAATGGAGCGCGTCGCAAGATCCAAACTGATATGCCTGCAAGGGCCGGCGCGCGGCTGACCGCGCTGTGACAACGTGTATTTTCAAGACGTTAACAACAAGGAACCCCCAATGAATAACTCCGCAAAAATCATTTTCAGCGTCTCGTTCGCGCTCGCCGCGGCGCTCGCTTCCGGAACGGCGTTCAGCGGCGAACCGGATCAGAAACTTGATCCGGCGCGGCTTGCCGTGAGCGTTTCGGATTCGGACGCGCCCCAAACGGTCCAAACGACCGACGGACGCGAATTAAAGCTCGTCTGGAACGACGAATTCAACGGCGAAGGCCTGCCCGACGCCAAAAAGTGGACGTACGAAGTCGGCTATATTCGCAATAACGAATCGCAGTATTATACCGACGCGCGATTAGAAAACGTCTTCCAAAAAGACGGCGTCCTGACCATTCGGACGATTAAAGAAAAATACAATATCGAGGGTAAGCCGAGGAACAACGGACTCAAAGAAGCCGAGTACACCTCTGCGGCGATCGAAACGATCGACACGGCCTCGTGGCTGTACGGACGCGTCGAAGTTCGCGCCCAACTCCCGACAGGAAAAGGAATTTGGCCCGCTATCTGGATGATGGGAACGAATATTAAGCAGATCGGATGGCCCGGCTGCGGTGAAATCGACGTCATGGAGTACGTCGGACACACGCCCCATCGCGCCCACGGTACGATTCACATGCGCAAAAAGGGCGGCAAGAATTGGGAGGTCGTCAGTAAAGGATCAAACCTCCTTCTCGACCGGCCGGAAGAGCAGTATTACGTCTACGCTCTCGAATGGACGCCCGAAAAGATGCTCATTCTCGTCGACGACAAGCCCGTTCTCGAATTCAAAAAGTCGGAAGAAGAGAGCAAGACGGGCGTGTGGCCTTTCGATAAGCCGCACTATATCATTCTCAATACCGCGATCGGCGGCGCCTGGGGCGGCGAAATTGCCGAAGATACCTGCCCGACCGATTTCAAAATCGACTACGTTCGCGTCTATCAATAACGAACGCCGGGGGACTGGACAAACGTTCCGTCCCCCGAACAGAAAACAGAAACGCAAAAACCGCACGCAGCCCGGCGAACCCCGGCCGCGCGCGGCGCGCGTCTCGATCAGTATCTAATTCTGGGCGTTCCTTCGTCGTCGAAATCGACGTATCTCCAAAAGACCTCGCGGTCGTCCCAGCCTCCGGCGCGCTTGGTTTTTGCGTGATAGACGTAGCGCGTCTGTCCGGTCTTATCCTGAATAAAGGATCCGTGTCCGACGCCAAACTGAAATTCGTCGCTCTGGAACCACGGCTTATCCCATTTCTTCCACGACTTTGGATCGAGCGGATCGTCTCCTATGAGCTCGAGCATGCCGATCTTATAGGTCGGGAGCCAGCTTGCGCCGCAGGAATACGACAGAAAGATCCGGCCTTTCGGGGCGTAAAGTATCTCGGGCCCCTCAGCCAACCCGCGCGTTCCAATCCGCTCTTCAACGCGTTCCCAGAGGTAATCGTCGTTCGCGCAGATACGCACGCGCGGCGCCGCCGTCTGCATCTCGTCGTCCCGCAGCGGCGCTATATACAGAAATTGGACGTCGCGGTCGTCTTCCCAGCCGGACCAAATGAGATAGCGTTTCCCGCGATAGAAGAAGAGCGTCGAATCGATCGCCCAGCGATTCTCCGACTTCAAATCGGGAGAATCGCCCGTATAGAAAGGCCCGGTCAATTCGTATGTCGAGAACGGATCGTCCGTCTCGGAAACGAGCGCGTACGAAAGATGATTCTTATTCTGACCGTCGTCTGCGGCAAAGAGAATATAGAACCGTCCGTCGACAAAGTGAATTTCCGGCGCCCAAAGTTCGCGGGAATAAGGACCGTTCGCGGGCGCCTGCCATACGCTTCGGCGTTCGCCCGGACTGTCGAGGGAGTCAGACTCCCAAATGCAAATTTGCCTTCTGGGATTATTCGACTGGCTCCAGTAGTATTTCCCTTTGTATTCGATGACCCAGGGATC
The DNA here is from genome assembly GCA_946541595.1 of uncultured Planctomycetales bacterium. GTDB lineage: Bacteria > Planctomycetota > Planctomycetia > Pirellulales > Thermoguttaceae > RUG369. The sequence continues at coordinate 30,748 of CAMNJU010000003.1, read as the reverse complement.
CGCGCCTCTGCGCAGCCGGGTCGGCGGCAGACGCTTTTGCCCCTCGTGTTTCTCGGGTTCGTCGGCGAGCAGCGCGTTGATACCGCCGCAGGGTAAGAGCGCGGCGAACGTCGGTATCGCCGCCAGAAGATCGCGTCGTTTCATCTGAACTTAGGCTCCTTAAAGTATACGGACGGACCGTCCGAATCGGCCGGCGCGGCGATTCGGCGATTGCGTCAGGGCTCGTCTCGAAATTTCGTCCAATCGATTTTCATTTTGCGCATGCGGGAACGCAGCGTGTAAGGATTAATCTGTAAAAGGGCCGCCGCGCCGTTTTTACCCTCGACTACCCCGTTTGTTAGCCGGAGCGCGCGCTCAATGTGGCGCGAAATCGACTCGTCGAGCGACAGAAACCGCCCGTCGTTCTCCTCTTCCGGAATTGGAACGGTTTGACGAGCGGGCGACGGCGTGCGCGCCGGTTCGCGTTCGAGCTCGGGGGAGCGCTCGGGCGCTTCGCGAGGAAGCGATCCCGAAAGGGCGGCATGCTCCATGAGGCGGCGCAGACCGTCGAGATTGTCTGGAAATTCGGTCTTTCGAATCTGGTCGAGCTCGCGTTCAGTCAGTCCCCTCGGCCAGACGCCGAGCCGTCGGCACGCGTCGCGCAAGAAAACAGACGCAAGCTCCGCGACGTCGGCTCCGCGGTCGCGCAATGGAGGTAAAAAGATCGGAAACGCGGTTAGAAGCGCGTCGAACTCGGGCGCAAAGACGCCGCGCTCGCGTAATTCCCGATACGGAACCGTCGAGCTCAAAAGGACGCGCGGCTTAAACGACGCCGAACGCACGATCGCCGCGAATCGCCTCTGAACCGCTTTGGGAACCGTCTCGATTCCCTCGAGAAAGAGCGCCGCCGAATCGGAAAACTCGAACGGGAAACCGTCAAATGTGTCGGAAAGAAGATCGGTCCAGCGCCGCGGCGCAAGCAGATCGCAGCGCAGTTTGACAAACGCGCCCTCGGCAATAGCGCGCGCAAACGTCTCTTTGCCGACGCCGGGCTCGCCCAGAAGAAAGACGGGAATTCGCGATTCCGACGCCAGCGACGCGCGCTCGTACGCGGTTCGGAGCGTCGTCGTGAAACCGACGAAATCAATATTTTCAGAAAATCGCAGCGCCATTACGTCTCTCAATAAAAGGAACCGGCTCATGACCGCTCAGCCGCGGCCACGTTTAGTATAGTCGCACGCAAATAATATTTCAAGCAGCGTCGCCCCCGGGATTTTAAAAAGAAAGCGCCCGCAAAATCGGCGCGCGGCCCCAGGCAAAAGATAGAGAACGGTCAAATTAATACTTGTCAAAATCGGCAAGATAGATTATACTAGGCAAAGTATAACGGTCGGCGTTCAAGCGCCGTTCACTTTGACATTTCCCGCGCGCCGCGGTCGGCGACGCGGATATAGGAATATAGCAATGCCGCGAACTAAGCGAGACGAAGATCTGTTTGATCAGTCGTCGATGTCGTTCCTTGAACATCTCGACGAATTGCGCGTATGCTTGATCGGCGCGATCATGTCGATTACCGTCGGCCTGATTATCTCGGTCATTCCTCTCGGCCCCTACCCGTCTCTGGCGACTATGGCGGTCGAATATATTCAGCATCCGCTTAAAAAATCGCTCGAAAACTATCATATTCTCCAGTCGCAGCATCAGCTCCAGAGCAAACGCGCGGAACTCCGCGAGGCCGGATACGATCCGAATCTCGCGTCCATGCCCGCAAAACTGCACATGACGGCGCATCCGTACTACGTCTTCCCGCACGATCTTGAAACGATACGAAACGCGGGCGTCGACGCGACAGTCCCCAAATCTCTGCCTCAAGACGAGCGCAAACGCCTTGAAACGCTCAAACTGGTAGATAATTTCGGCGATTTCAAACATGAGGCGATAACGCAAACCAGTCTGTCCGCCGCGACGAGTCCAAGCGAGCCGGTCATGATTATTCTGTGGGAAAAGATCGCGGAAGATCCGCGTTCGCGCACACGCGCCCTTTCGGTTCAGGAGTCGTTCATTATCTTTCTGAAGACGGCGTTCTTTCTCGGAATTATTTTTGGGAGTCCCGGCGTCTTCTACTACTTCTGGCGATTCGTAGGAGCGGGCCTCTATCCTCACGAAAAGAGGTACGTCTACCGTTTCCTCCCGCTGAGCATTACGCTCTTTCTGAGCGGATTCGCGATCGCGTTCTTTATCGTCTTTGAGTTCATGCTGGCGTTCCTGTTCCGCTTTAACGCCGGAATGAATATCGAGCCCGACACGCGCATCAGCGAATGGCTGAACTTCGCGCTCCTCGTTCCCGTCGCGTTCGGCGTCGCGTTCCAGCTGCCGCTGGCAATGTTTGTACTCGAACGGCTGCAGATCTTTACGATTAAGGTCTATATGGAGAAGTGGCGAATCGCCATTTTCAGCGTCGCGTGCTTGGCGATGCTTATTACCCCTCCGGATCCGTGGAGCATGATCATTATGCTCTCGTGCCTCATTATCCTCTATTTCGGCGGCGTCGGGCTCTGTGTGCTCTTCCCGCGCAAAAAGAGCGAATTCGAGGAGGAGTGGGAAGACTGACCCTATCGGCCTTCGAGCACGCGCTTGACGGTTCGCGCAAATAAAAAACGCCCCGATCGGCCGCAAAGCCTGTCGGGGCGTTTTACGTTTCGTCGAACTTATTCGGCGCGGCGGCAATTTAGTGATGATGACAGCAGCCGCAGCCGCACGAATGGGCATGCGCTCCGCCGCAATCGTTTCCGCAAGGTACGTCGGACGCGCCGCCGTGCTGCGTGGCGGGCGCGCTCATGCGCTTAACGACGGCGTCGGAATGGCAGTCGGGACAGTTCGGTTTTTCCGACTGATTGCGAACCAGCTCCTCAAAGACCGCCCCACACTTCTCGCATTTATATTCGTAAACAGGCATTTCTCGTTCTCTTTCTGTATGTTTTCCCGCGCGCTCCCTGTGCACGGTCCGCGCTCGAACGGCGGCGCGCAAATACCGCGCTTGCGTTCCCGATTATAGCGCGATTTCCGCGCCGCGCAAGCCGCATTTGCCGGGACGGCCGCACGGCGCGGTCAAAACGCAAAAACGCCGACCGACTTGACCGTCGATCGGCGTTTCAGTTTGGCTCGCTAACCCCGAACCTTTTCGTTCGGGCTCACGCTATGCAATTAGTGATATTGCATCCGCTGACGGAAGAGCGGGGAGAACGGACCATTCTTGGAACCGTCGTTGAAATCAACCCACCAGTAACCGTCGTGCCACTGCATCGTAACCTTGCGCCATCCAAGCGGAACTTCCGGATAGGGATAGAACGGTCCGACATAGGGGAACGCGTTGTTTTCGTAAGCTTTCGGATAAGCGACCTGCGAGTAATTCGGATAGCTCGCATAGCTCGGCCAAGCGTAATTCGGGACGTTCGGACGGCCGTTCTGGACGGCGGGGGTCTGAGCGCCTTGCGGAGCGAAGTAGTCGCTCGGGGAACGAACGGCGGTCGCGGCGCCAGTCGCGTCGATCGGAACGCCAATCGGAGTTCCGGCGGCGTAGGCGGGAACGGCGGCCTGCGGAGCCGCGACAGACGCCTGGACGCCGTCGGCGCCAACGGTCGCCTGAACGACCGGCTGAGCTTCAGCGCCGTAAACGACGGGCTGCTGCGCGACAGGCGTGAGCGCCTGAACCGGACGAATCGCCGCGGGCTGCTGGAACGCGTTCGGCGTGACGTTCATCGTCTCGGATACCGCGCGAACTTTCGGAATGTGACGAACGAAATTAGCAATTTCGTCACGATCCGCTTCGGAAGCGACGTCGCCGCGAAGACGAACCGTACCTTCCTGATAGGCGACTTCAATATTGTATTGCGGATATTGTTGCGTCAGCCGTTGAGCAATTCTGTTGGCTTCTTCCTGGTTACCGGCCTGAACGCTCGGAACGCCGAGAGCGATAAGTAAGCCGAAACAAATCGGTACGAACAAACGTCGCATGCCTTTCCTCCTGCCAAGATCTGTTATCGATCGATATAACTACCTTCGTTTCGCCGGTCGTGCCGAACCGTAACGGACGACCCGACTATTCGCATCCTACGAATCCTTTCGCGTCCTGCGAATAAGAAACGACCAGCGTAAACGCCGCGCGTTACTTAGCGCAACGATCGAATGATACGTTTGCGTGATCTCGGATATTCGTGTTGTTACTGTTTCCAAACTAGGCCGCGCGCGCGCTCCAACGCTACGGAGTTCGCGAACACCGTCCCAACCCGAAATACGCAAATGAGCGGAACAGTTTGCCTGCGCAACGAAAGGAAAAACGTCAAACATAACGCATACCCGGCCTACGCTGACCGAGGACGTCTTCTTTCGCTGAAATGTTTATCGTAGATTTACAGGGGGGAATTCAATCCTTTTTGTAAAAATTTCCCTTTTACGTCAAATTTCGTCTTCTCGTTTAGCGACTAAACGACTCATACAGTTTTTAACGGAAAACACAACGTTAAATCACACAAAGTTTAACGAGTATAACGACTCCCTCCACACCTTTTCTTCAGTATTGAAGAAGGTTTTCTAAAGAGGCGGCGGTTCTCCGCCTTCATACGCCCCCGCGTTCCTGTCGCGTCGCCCCATAAAAAAACCGCCTTCACGGAGAAGACGGCTTTCTTACAAACTTGCAACGCGTTCGCGCCGCAGATCACTTATTGCGCCCGCGGCGGTTGCGGCGGCTCAAATTGAAATTCACGACGTACGAAGACGCCTCTTCCCAACTCGGAAGGATAGGCGTGGGCCGACGTTCGCCGGTTCGCTCTTCGGCGTCGCGCGGACTGCGCTGCGCGCGTTCGCGAGGTTCGCGCCGTTCGCGCTGTTCCTGCGGCTCAGAAGCGCTCGGCTCGCGGCGGCGTTCGCGAGGCTGCGGCTCGTAATCGTCGTCGTAATCGCGCCGCGAACCGCGCTGACGCGCCCGCGGTTCTTCTTCCGGCGCGCCGCCATAATCGCGCGTTTCGCAGTCGCGCCGGGGTTCGTCGTCATAGTCGCGGCGATTGCGGCGCGAACGTTCGCGCGGAGACTCGGCGCGTACTTCAGGCTGCTCGTCAAACACGTCTTCCACGTCGTAAACGCGTCGCGAACCGCGCTCAGGACGTTCGCCGCGTTCGGGACGTTCATAACGTTCCGCCCTCTCCTGACGCTCAGTACGTTCGCCGCGCTCAGCACGCTCTTGGCGTTCCGGACGTTCATAACGTTCCGCCCTCTCCTGACGCTCAGTACGTTCGCCGCGCTCAGCACGTTCCTGACGTTCGGGCCGCTCAATACGTTCGGGCCGCTCTTGGCTTTCAGGACGCTCAAAACGCTCGCGGCGCGGACGGCGCTCGGCGCGCTCTTCGTTTTCCGACGGCGCGGGGGCGAAAACCTCTTCCGCCGCGGGAGCTTGCTTTTCCGCCTGACGGCGTTTCGGCTCGCGCTTGGGTTCCTCTTTCTTCGACTCGGTCTTTTCAGTCTTTTCGGTCTTTTTCGACGGAGCCGGCGCCTTAGCCTTCTTCGATTCGTCCTTTTTCGGGGCGCTCTTCTTCTCTTTGACCGCTCCGAAGGATCCAAACCCCAGTTCCTCTTCCGCGCTTGCGGATCCAAAGAACGCCTGGAGATTGTCGTCGCTGTCGAAATCGACGTCCGTAACGTCTTCGATATACTCCGGCGCGGAATCTTCGACGGGCTCCTCCTCTGCGGCGGCTTCCGGCTCAGCCGCAGCCGCCTCTTGCGGAACTTCCGCAACGGTCGCGTGTTCCGGCTCTTCAGCGGGCGCGCCCCATTGGACGTCAATGGAGTCGTCGACGTCCCAGAAGCTCGCGTCAAATCCCTCGACCGTCTTGGGTTTCGTCTGCTCCGCGTCGCTCTCGACGGCTTCCGGCGTCTCTTCCTCTTGGGCCGGTTCGACGGCGTCTGATTCCGCGGCGGCGCCGTCGAAGAAGAAGCTCGTCGAAATCTCTTGCGCGTCGGCGTCGGGCGTCGCGAAAAAGTCGGCGAAGCCGCCTAATTCCTCTTGGACAGGCGAGACTTCTTCCGCTTCTTCAGCCGCAGTCTCTTCCTCCGCGACGGTCTCTTCTTCCTCCGCAATCTCTTGCGGCTCTTCCGCGGCGTCTTCTTCGACAAATTCGTCCGCTTCAGAATCTTCCGCGACTTCTTCGACGGATTCCTCAACAGGTTCTTCAACAGACGGCTCTTCTTTGGCAGACTCCACAGACCAATCGAGCTCAAGAGACCCGTCGTTCGATTCGAGCGAATTCATAAGCGCGGACCAACTGTCCTGAACCGTCTCGACGGCTTCGGGTTCCGGCTGCGCGGGCTCAGGCTGAGCAGGCTCCTCGACGGCCGGCGCCGCCTCGACGTCTGGCGTTGAATCGGAAAAGAGGAAATGCGGGAGCGGCTCTTCGTCGGCGCCGTCGTCTTGCGCCAAAATCGAGATCGGATCAACGAACGCCTCTTCCGCAGCCTGTTCTTCAACGCCCGACTCTTCAACGACCGGCGTTTCGGCGGTCTCTTCGACGACAGGTTCCGCGGCGACCTGAATTTCAACGGCAGATTCCGCGACAACCTGTTCTTCGGCAATCGGTTCCGCGACGGTCTGTTCTTCGGCGGCAGGCTCTTTCTTAGCGGATTCTTTCGCCTTCTTTGATTTCGCGTTTTCCGACGCCTTTTTGCGCGCGACGCGTTCGATCTGCTCAATAAGACCGCCGATCGCAACGTCCTTCTCTTCTTCTTCCGGAGTAGCCGGCTTCGTTCGGCGGCGACGCTTCGGCTTCGCCTTCTCTTCAGCGGCCGCTTCTTCGACTTTCGGCGCGCGAGACTTCTTCGGCGCGACCGCCGCGGCAGCCGTGGCCAACATCGTATCGACTTTGTCGGCGCTCAGCGATTCGCGAGATACGCTTACCAACGCCTCTTCGACTTTTTTCGGATCGGCGGCGGGCTTTTTCTTCGGCGCTTTCGCTTTGCGGTCGTCCTGCTTTTTACTCTTGACCGTCTTTTTCGGTTCAGATTCCGCGGCGGCGTCGGCAGACGCGTCGTCTCCGCTCAGCATACGTTGTAAGTCGTCCCAATCGCTCGGTTTTTTCTCTCGTGACATGTGAAAATAAACTATTGTATTTTGTTATTTGTGCTCTTCTAACGACCTCCGCGGCCGGCGGAGCCGCAAGGCGCGGGGTCTGCCCCGGACGGCCAAGACGCGGAACTCAACTCCGCGGAAGGTGCGAGGACGTCGCGAGGGCGGTGGTAACAAAAGGTTTGGCGCGAATCTCCAATCGACGCCGGAAAGCGCTTTCGCCGCGCGTTCGTCAAAGGGGCGGGCGGACAAAAGGCTGCGCGTTTTCTTTCGGCTTCATACGGAACGCGCGCAGGCGTTTCTGGCAGGAGCGCGCGTTTAACGCCGCGTAACAGGGCGGCCCGCCGACAAACGCGGCGGTATAAATAATCCGCGTCATTATATATCCGCGCGCGCGAACTGTCAAGTTCCGGCGCGCGTCCAAGAATCCGCGCTTCGACCGTCCGAAATAGAGAAATCATCACGGCGCGAACCGCGTCAGTCAATCAATTCGGGAATTTGATCCGACCCGTCGTCCGAACCGTTCTTCGTCGCGTCCTCGTAATTCGCCGGGGGCGGGACTTTGGCCTCGCCAAGCGCTTCTGTCGTACCGGGTTCCTCTTCGTACATAAAGTCTTTAACGCGGCCCGGTTCGCTCTTGGAATCGTCGTCGTCGGGTATTTCGACGGGCACAACATGCCGCTTCCTCGACTCGCGCAATCTGCGCCATAGCGAGGAAATAACCGCCGGTCCGAAAGAGAAGAGGAACGCGCCCACGATCCCGATAAGCTTCTTATCGAGCCAGAAGAACACGATCGCCCAGAGGATAACGAAACTGCCGAATACCAAGCTCTTAATGCGGCGCGCGCGCGATTTCGGACGGAGCATATGAATCAAGACTGCAGTGAGCGCCAAAATCCAAATGGTCGTCGCGTAACGCGTAAACAGGAACCCCAGCGATCTTGGCGTCGCCGCGAAGACAACTTGATTCACCTTTCCGTTTGACGATCCAAACAGAAGTCTCGTCGAATTTCCGGATCCGTACGCCCACAGCGTTTCAGGCGAGGCGTAGGCGGACTCGTACGGAGCTTCAACGAAGTCGGGCCGGTACGCGTCGTCGAGTTTCTTCTTCTGCTCCATCGTCTCCCGATATCGCTCGGCGTTCCAAAGGGAAACCGTTTCGCTCACGTCGGTTGGCGCGTCCAAAACAACGCCGTTCGACACGAGATAAAACGCGCGGATCTGGCGGTCCGTCAGGGGTCGCGACGCGGGGCCGCCCCCGGAAGAGGCTGCAGGATAGGAAAACTGCGAAACGGCGCTCTCGTTTTCACGCCATTCGCGATCCCACCACGCGAGCAGTCTCGGCAGATCGTCGTCGTTAACGCCGTTAAAGTGCGACAGGTCGCTCTCGTAGGCGTCGAGAAGAGAGGCGGCTTTTTCCACTTGAATGCGGAAAATGAGTTCGCTCGCGTCCGCCATGGAGATCGGCTCGCGTTCGGCGCGCGCTCGATCTTCCCGCGACAGAGGCTTCTGTTTTTGAAGGTCGTCGCAATGATATACTTGCCAACGTGTTACGTCGGCGCCAAGCCCTTCAAAGGCGCAAATCCAAACGGTTCTTTCGGGCGTCGAACCGACAATCCTCGGCAGTTCGAGCGAAAGGACGGGCGCGTTCTTTACGCCGTATATCCGCTTGACTTCGGGACCGGAACGCACGAGTCCGCGATATCCGATAACAAGCCGTTTAACGTAAGGGGTCGATGAAAGATCGACGGTCCACGAATTCCCGTCCCGCTTAACGCCGCAGTGCGACCCGTTGACCGTCGCCTCTAGGAGCTGGAACTCTTCAGGAACGATAATCTGACACGTTCCCAATTCGCTGGGACGAATCGTAAAGGACGATTTACCGAAGAATTCCTTGTTCGCGTTCACGTAAAACGAGTGCGTCGCGCGGGAAACGGCGACGTCGTTCTTACGGGACGAGAGCGCCGCGCTCGCCGACGGAAGACGCTTGTACGCCTGAAAATCTTTGAACTGCAGGCCAGAGTCGTCCGCCACTTGCTGGAATTCGTTCGATATATTAAATACGGTAGAAGCCAGAGCCGAGTCGTCCGAAGGCGGCTGTATTACGCCCGCTTGAGCGAGAGCCTGCGTCGACTTATTGACCTTCTGCGAACCGAGCGTCGTCTCCTGAAGGGAAACGAGCCCCGTCTTCTGCCAGTTCCAGCGCGAAGCTTTCTTCGAATCGGCGCCGGCCTTTTCCGAATTGCCGTTCAGAATAATCCCGGTCTCTTCCTTCTGCTCGGGCAAAAAGACGCGTCTCTCGACTCGAGTCATATCCTCGCGCGGGGAGCTTGGAGTAAGTTGGAACCGCGGAAGGCGGATACTGTCGGAACTGTTTTTGAAGTCCGCGACCAAACTAAGACGCGTCTTGCCGTGAAACGCCCTTTCCGATTCAACGGATATGGCGGGCGCGCCCGTAAAGGTCGTGGTCTCTGTGACGACGAGATCGGGATCGAGATCTTCAAATTTCCAATCGAACGCTTCGTCGGCGAGAATGAGAAAACGGTCAAAACGCCCCTCGATCGCCGATAAGTCAAAAAAGACCCGCGCGCGCCACTTTACAGGACGGCCGACGTCGCCCGACGCTGCGGATCCTTCTGTTTTATAAGGAAATAAGAAGGTATGTTCGCTCCCCTCAAACGACGTTCGGTTTGCGCGAACGGCTAGCGTCGGACCGGCGTTGAGCTCCTTCGCGGCGTCTTCGGCGTCGATTTCGGCCCGATCTCCGCTCTCGGACGTATTCAGCGCGTTCTCGGGAGCGTTCGGACTGAAAACGCCCGTCGGTATCTCTTCGGACGTAAATAATTTAAGGACATACGAATCAACGTGTCTGTTTTCTGTCGGCTGCGGAGCCGGCTGAAGTTCCGTATCGACGTTCTCGAACTCGTCTTCCGTCAGGGGAATCCAATCCAAGGGAGGATTCCAATCCAAATAGACGTCGGGCCGACAGTATACGGCGACGCGGCGCGACGCGTACGAAACATGACGGAAATAGAAGAGCGGGAACGGTTGAACAGCGTCGACTTTCGATCGAATTCGACCCGTCATGCGAAGTTTCGCAGAACCTTTAATCGGCGCGGCAAAGACGAGCGTAACTCCGTCCTCCGTCTGGAAATATTTTGGGGCGGGGGACGGCGCGCCGGTCTCGTCGAAGAGCGCGAGCGTGTCGACCGCAAAGGGCCGCGGCACGTCGATCGTTAAACGAAAGAGCTCCGACTCGGACGTAATCTTTGTTTCGAGCGCCGTTTCCGTTTCCGTCGCGCCGAAGACGACCGTCTCAAAGAAAGACACGTCCGGAACGGTCACGTTCGCTTTGAGCGAGATGAGCGCGGAGTCTGGCTGAATCGCTAAGTCGTATGCGGCGGCGACTTTTTCCGATTCGTCGCCCCATGCCTCGAGAAACGCCTTTTCCGTTACGGTCGTATTCAGCGGCCTTTCCAGTTCAAACTCGGCCAGATCGGCAATCGCCAGCCAACTCTTCGTCGAACGCGCGCCGCGCGCCGTTATTTTGGGAAATTGAATCTTGCCAAATCCGGAAAAATTCCTCGCGACAAAATTCACGCGGACCGTAATCGATTTGTCGACCGGTTCGCGGAACGTTATATGAATGGCGTTGTTCGCCTGAGTCGGAGGTTCGTAGCTCTCAATTTCCGCTTCGTCGCATGAGCAGTACCCGGAAAAAGCGTAAAGGGGATCGCACTCTAAATCGAGCGTCTTAATTGGAGCGTCGGTCGTGCGAACGCGAAAGACGGAACGAACTTCCGTTTGCGTCGAACGCGGACGGACAAGAAAGAGCTGTTCGACGTCGAACGCCGCCCGATTCGCAAGGTCGGACGAATCCCGTTTTGATATAACAAGCTCGTTCACCGCGCCCAGCTCGGCGACAATTCCGTCGGCGACGCGCTCGACCTTTCCGAGCGCGTTCGGCGCGTCGATCACGGGCGCGTCTCGCGGGACGCTCAAATAGAGCCTCGAAGACGGCACGCTCAAAACGGGAATCACAATTTGTCCCGTCGTTTCGGTAAACGGAGGCGGGGCAAGCGTTATTTCTAACTCGTGAAGACCGGGCTCCACGTCGGCAATTTCAAAGTAATACGCGCCGTCTTGCTCCTCGTAAGGGGCCCCGATCGTCTGATGATCGAAACGCGCGCCCACGTCGGGCGCAAGGGGCGTCGACGGAAAAGCGACCGTCGCGTTCCGACCGTCCATAGCGATCGTATACGTCGCCCTCAGATTAAAGAGACTCGTCTCGCCGGTCAGGCTGTTGTAGTTCACGCTGCCGTCGTATCGCGCGTCGATTACGCGCCAGTTGCGTTCCCGGGGGCGTTCCTTAAGGCGTTTCCCAATGAATTCGTAAAAATCGGACGGAATCCAATAATATTCGCCGACGTTCTCTTGGCGTTCGTCGACCGGAACGAAGACGCGGTACGGCTCGGTCCAAACGTCGGCGTTCCCGTTTTCCGAACCGTTGGGCTCGGCGGCGGATTTCTCGGCGCCGGAAACCGTGCCCGTTTGCTGCGTCGCGGCCGCGCGCGGCTCGTTGGACTTCGACGCGGCGAAGGGCGTAATAATCAACGTTAAACTAGCGGTAATCGCAAGGGTTAAGATCGTCTTCACAGTAGTCGTTCCGCGGCGGTTCCCGTCCTCGGGCTTGCTCGGAGCCTGCAGACGCCGACGCTCTTCCGGAGGAATCTTCGAAAAATCGACGAATCCCTGCGTCGACGTCTCTTCCGACTCTTCGAGAACCAGATCGGGGTCGCGTTCCCAGTCGGCGTTCTTCGGCGCGGCGGCGCCCTCTGAGCGGACGGAAGCGGAGCGCGCAAAGACGCCGTCGGGCAAACGCCGCTTAATATAATAGAGCAGTAAGAGGCACATGGCGCCCCACGCGATTCCGCGGAGAACGTACACCCATTCGAAGAAGACGACGTTCAAAAGCGCCGCGCACAGTCCCAACGCGCCCAAACTGAACCGCGCGTTGACGAATCCGAAACCGGCGGCAAACATGATGAAAGCAATGAAACTGAACAGTTCCAACGCCCACAGGAAATAGCGGCTGATGATAAAGACGCCCGTATTCGAATTGTTGAGCGGCACGGTCGTGCAATTCCACCCCAGAGGCGCGTCCAAACGCATCTTGCGCGACCACGGACTGACGAGATTTTCAGCCGTCTTCCAAGAATCGGGCAAAACGTACCGTCCCTCTAAATTTGCGTTGATTTCCGTGCGGAGCCGCTCGGCGTCGGCCGGACGCTGGCATCGCGCGATCCCCGCTCCCTCGAGCGGAGAGGACTGGACGTTATTCGTAGACGAGAGAATCTCGCCGTTCGTAAGGAGCGCCGTATTTTCGTCCAATAAGAGCAGGACAAGACCTGCCGCTTCGAGCGTTCGCGCGGCGCGCGTCTCCGCGGGATCGTTTTCAACGCTCGGGAGCGGCTCGTTGGGCGTTACTGCAACGTTCGACAGTCCCAGCCTGTCAATATACAGCTTAAATGATTGTCCCGAATAATCTAAAGCTCCATAAGGCGTACGGTTTTCCAAATCGGTTTTTTGAACGTTCTCGACCGTTTCGGCGGGGTCGGCGGAGGTTGTTTTTTCAGACGGAGTCAGCAGATTCTGCGCGGCGGCAAAAAGAACCGCGTTTCGCGCGCGGGCCGACGCCGACGTCCCAGCCGCCCCGTCGGACGCGCCAGATTCCGACTCGACGGCGTTCGGCAGGAAGAGCTCGTCGACGACTTTCTGCGAGCCGAAGACGGCGCCCCACGTCAAATCCGAGTTCGCGCGTCTCGACGCCGCGGCTACCAGCGACTGAACCGCGCTTTTATTTTCCTCTTCTTTGCTGCGCTCGCGCTCGACGACTTCGGAAAGTAAGTCGACGGCGCTGAAACGCGTCGAAAAACGGCGCGCCGTCTCTTGAATCCGCATGACGGACGGCCGGCGGGAGAAGAACGAGACAATTTTCGATACCGCCACGCTGTTGAAGCGGTCGTCAAGCCACGACGTCTTGGAGTCCTTGCCCGTCTGATATTGCGGAGGAGTCCACGCGTTCCAGACCGAAGAAAGAGCCGGCAAATCGCAGTCGAGAGAGTACGGCGTGAGCTGACGCAGGCCAGAAAGGGGCTGTTCGTGAACGACGTATTCGACGCCGACCGATAGGAAACGGCGGTTATTGGGGAGCGCGCATTTGATTCCGCCGTTCTCGGGCACGTTCTCCCAGTACCCTTCCCGACCGTCTATCCAGACCCGCTTGACCGTAACGAGATCCGGATGACGAGGAGTAAACTTAACCTCTTGCACGCCATGATTTTCTATCATATAAACGGCTCGGGTCCGCACCAAACCCGCCGATTCGTGGAACGAATCGAGCGTAACGTTCCAGCACCACGCGGCAACGTCTAAACCGCTTTTCAGTTCCGCGTCGGTCGGGAACTTAACCGTCAATTTCAGGTTGACGGGCGACGTGTCCGCGTCGGGAGTTTCGTCCGACTGGGGCAGGTTCGGAAGATACCGGAACGCTTTCTTTAAGGATTCGTATTCGTTGGGCAAAGAAAACGGCGGCGTCGATTCGGTAAGATTTTTCAGTTCGGCGATCTCAAACGGCATTTCGAGGGGCGATTCCACGACCACCTCAAACGACGAATTCGCCGACTCCGGCAGGAGTATGAGCGGCAGCTGCGCGCCTTCTTTTCCAAAGGACGTCTGATACGAAAGATTCACGTCAAACGGCACGCTTCGCGACGTCGTCAGGCGGATCTCGTACGCGTCGTATCCGGCCGGCGTCTTCAGGGCTTCGACCTCTTCTTTCGAGAGCGGAAGCGCGAGATAATACCGACCGGGCTCGGCGGACGTCGACCATTTCCAAGGCGTTTCAAGCTCGCGCGAATCCCCGTCGGCTTCCTTCTCCGCGCTCGCGGGGGACGTCGCAAAAAAGACGAGCCGATCGACGCGCGAACCGCTCGTCGGCTCGCAATGAAGGCGCCAGCGCTCGGTAAAGATTCCTTTTTTATAGCGTTCCCCGGTTCGGTCGGACGTCTCCTCCACGTCTTTAAAAACGCACGCGCAGGTTCCCGACGTCGAATAATTCGTGCGCGTATTCGAGAGAACCGCGTAGACGCCGAGCGACTGAGGCCCGAAATACAGCCGCGTTCCGCCGAGGGACGCGGGCGAGGCGTCGCGAAGATACGATTCGCCGAAGATAAAATTCGGCGTCGTCTTCTGATTAACAAACGGCTTCCCGTCTTGGTTTAAGAGGTTAACTTGCGAAGACGATTCCGAGCGCAGCACGAGCGCGTGGGCGCCGAACAGATTGTCGGTAAGGTCGATGGGGCACAGTCCGTCGACGTCGATGCGTTCGCTGTCGGAATAATTCTTTCTAGCGGACAGAACAACGCGCGTCGGCTGGCTCGCCAGCGCTTCCTTTTTAAACGTAAGATACAGCTTTTGAACGGTTTTAGCTGTCTTTTGCTCGTCGGCGCTCTCTTTCGATCCTCCGACCGGCTCGTCGACGCAGAACCATGAAATCGCCTCGCCGGCCGCGCCTAGCGCGGAATCGACGCGCCAGCCGGGCGCAATGGGAACCGCGACGCGCAGGTCGTCTCCATCTTTAAATTTGAAGAAGACGGTCGTCTTGGCAAAGACGTCGCCGCCGAGCATGCAGTCGGTAACGCTGTCGAACGGCGGATTCGAACGGAGCTGACGAAGCTTTATGTTGAGAGCCGCGTCCGCCTCAAAGAATTTAAACGCCAATTCGTCCGCCGTCTTATCGGGAATACGCTGAGAATCGCGGCTCTGCATGCAGCGATCCGGCGCTACGGACGTGAGCGCGAGGGGCGGCTCGACGGCCAGACGGCAGACCGTCTCTTTCCAGGTCAAGCCGACGCCAGAGAGACGAACAGAAGGAAGCCGATACTCTTCGTCGAGCTTAACTCTGCAAAACGCCGATACTTTAAGCGCGCCAAAAGATCCGGCGTCAAATTTCGGAAAACGAACGAGAATCTTCGTCGCGCCGTCGACTTTTTCAAAGAGCGGCTTTAAATCCCCTTCTTCCTGATTAGC
Source organism: uncultured Planctomycetales bacterium (assembly GCA_946541595.1). Lineage (GTDB taxonomy): Bacteria > Planctomycetota > Planctomycetia > Pirellulales > Thermoguttaceae > RUG369. The sequence continues at coordinate 15,567 of CAMNJU010000003.1, read as the reverse complement.
CCACGAAAGCTCGACAAGTCCGAGCGGATCGTCGAGCATTAATTCAACGTTCTCAGGGGGCGCCGCGGTCGATTCAAATTCGAACCGAGACGTTAAATTCAGTCCTTCGCGCGTAACGCGGTACGTCAGTTCCTGCCGAACGCCAGCGAGCCGCCGCTCGGCGTAGGCGGGGTCTTTCGTCCGGGTAACGAGAACGGTCGCGTTTGGAAGGCCGCCGAAAAGGACGCGCCATTTGCGGACGCTCGGCGCGGAAACGGGAGAGGGCGCCGCGACAGGGTCGGATTCCGCGTTCGGATTGGACGCAGACGCAGCGTCGGACGCGCCCGACGAAATCTCCTGAACAATACCGTTCGTCACGGCGACTTCGGCGTCGGACGGGGTTTCGAACGTCATTTCGACGCTCGTCGCGGTCGGGAACGCGAAATCAAACGAGACGCGCCCGAGCTTATCGAATTTGCCGCGCTGCGACCACTTGAATTTGCGTTTCATTTCGCGCGAATTCGGAAGATACAGGCGCCCGTCCGGATAAACGGCGACGCTCTCTTCGAGAGTTTGATCGAGCGCGTATTTCGCGTCCGGGGATCCGTCTGTGAACGGAGAAATCGCGAAAGAAAAAGGCTGCAAACGATAGAGCGCGGATTCCGCTTTTTCCAAATCGGCGTTTTCGGCGGCGAGGGTCGCGGTCGTCGTATAGACGCCCTCGCCTTCGAGCGTCGCGCCGTCGAGTTTCCCGTCGATTCGGAGCGACGGTACGACGCCGTGCAGAAGAACGTCCTCTTCGGCGCGCAGTCGCTCTACTTCCGACTCCGTTTCGAGCCATTCGTTAAAGAGCTTAACTCGTATCGGATAATACTTTCCGTCTTCCCAAGGCCAGCGTTCAATCGAGGCCGCGGGCGCTTTCCAGAACCGAAAACCGGGAAACGCGCTCTCCGAGTCCTGCGGTCCGGGCTCCGACGTCTGGTTCGCAGGCGCGGGACTGGGCGCAGTCGACGCCGGATCGGACGCGCGCGCCGCCGCTCCGAGCGCAAACGCAAGGAGCGCGAACAGCGCGCGGCATGCAAGCCGGCGCCGCGCCGACGTCGTCGTATCTGTAATGGCGGAACCCCATGTCATCGAAACGTTCTCCCTCAGGCTCACGCGCCTTCGCCCTGTCCGCGCTGGAGTTCGTGATCGCGCTTCTTCGCGTCGTCGGGACCCGTCATGAGACTGGCGACTTCCCCGCGAAGCTTCGGCTTGCGTTTAATCAGCAGGGACGCGGCGACGGACAGCGCCGTCAGGGCGATTCCCACGACGGTCGTCTGCAGGAAGAGGAGCGCGCCCGTCGGATTGAACGCGGAGACCGCGAGCGCGATCAAACTTAAAATAAAGAGCGCGACCGGCGAACGGAAACTCGGGAAATAGAAAAGTCCAAGCCCGACGATTAACGCAAGTCCGCTGCCCGTCAGGAAGAGCAAGGGACGTTCAAACATATAGAACTCCGATTCCCGCGGGGGAGCGTAACTGCTGAACAGATAGGTATTAACCTTCTGTTCGCCCAACGTGCGGCGCGGAACGCCCATCCAGTCGCTCAATTCCTCGGAAGAAGTCGACTCGGCGCGTCTGAAATAGGGTCCGCGTCCGTCGCGCCTTATGACGTATTCGGGCGTCCAGTTGTCCGGACTCAGGACAATATGCCGATCGGCGGGCGTAATCGCCTGCCAGTACGCTCTGCGAATCCACGCTTCCTTTTTAACCGTCTCGTCCGGCTTCTCAATATCTCTGGCTTCGGCGTAAATCAACGGGAAACTCACGCGCGAGCGCCCGTTCGCGCGAACGCGGACGTCAGCAGAGCCGCCCGTCTGATTCCCGACCTCGCCGTTGGAAATCACGTACGAAATATCGAGCAAAAACTCGCGATTGCGCAGTTCTTCGGAAATTGGCAGAATGAGCCGTCGCCGCGTGGAGTCAAAGTATCCGCGGCTCGCGTCGCCGACGCCTTTAATCGGCGTTTTATCGAGCGTTACGGCGATTCGGTCGCCGCGCGCGCCAGCCGGAAGATCGACATAGAGCGTCGGCGTGGACGTCGTTACGCGATAGGTCGCGCGATCGACGCGTTCGGCGTTCGAGAACCACGATTGAATCCATGCGCGTTCGACGACGGCGGCGTCGATATTGTCGCCGTTTTGGATCGAACATTCGACGCGCGCGGACGTTTGCGGCGCGTCGGCGTGAAACCGGAGCGATTTCGTCGCGCCGTCTTCCGACGTCTCCGTCTTAACGTAGATCCAAGAGCCGCGTTTCTCGCTCGCGACAGGCGCCGCGTTCGCGGCCTCCGCGTCGGGATAATTATGCACGGTCGTTACGCGAATTGGCGCGGCGAAGACAAGGTCGCTTGAACTTACTTCTTTCTCAATCGCACGGAGGAAGAACAGGTCGACGTACTTCGTCGACGCGGCGCCTAAATCAAAATCGCCCTTCTGAACGACGTACTGTACGGCGACTTCCACCGCCCCAATCTGATGCGGATTAAACGGAATTCGGCGAAGCGTCTCGCCCGTTAGATCGTCTAAATCGTCGCGAACCGCGTACAGCGGCACGGCGTCGCCGTTGACCGTATACTTAAAGTTCGTCGCCGATTTCGAGCCGTTCGCCGAGGCGAGCGCCGGCGGCACGACAAGCGTAATTCCGGCGAGGTCTTCGTACTTCACGTTGAAATTAAATTTCTGCGTAACCCTGATTTCGCCCTTTTCGGAAAGCTCGGCGTGGAGCTCGGTCGTTGCGCTCAGCTCGCGGTCGCGCTTCTTAACGCGCGCGGCAAAGACGGCCGGCGCAATCTCCTTATCGGGCGTCTTGGCCGTCTGATTCGTTCGAAAATAAAGCGCGGGCCGCGCCATGCTTGCGGCGGGCATTTCTATCGAAAGATTGCGCGGGGACGAAGCGCTCAGTTCGACGCAGTTCGCCTCGTCGGGATCGACTTCCACGTTAGAAGCGGGAACGACGACCAGCGCGGCGGCCTCGACGCGGTCGGCTTCGGGCGTTGGGAGAGTAAAAAGCTGAAGCTCTTTTTCCGACCCAAGTTCGACGTCGTTCACTAATTCTAAATCGATAAGGACTTCCCCGTCGGCAGGCGCTTTAAGGGGCAGAACGGTCACGCCGGTCTCCGGATCCGAGTCGATCCTGCCAAGGTCGAGAAGTTCGCCGTGCTGCTCCGTAAATTTCCAGTCGTAGAGCCGGACGTAGAATTCAGTCGCTTTCTTCCCATACACGGAAAACTTAAACCGCGCGCGAAGTTTTGTTTCATTATTTTCAACGGTAAGTCGGTATTCCGGCTTAACGTTCGTTATCTCCTGACGTTTGTACTCCTGCGCGGTCAGCGTAAACGGCTGCGCGAAGAACGTGAAAACGTCGCCCTGTTCGCTCATAGCCCCGTCAGAACCGACCGACGCGCCAAAGCCGGGCGTTATGTCGAATCGGAGCTCTTCGGAATCGCCGGGCGTCGACGCCGTGATCTTGCCCGTCTGCTTCTGAGCGTCGACGAGAGCCCCGCCAGACTCGGACCGGCGGTATTCGCAGACGGAAAAACCGTCGATTTTGCACGTCATGCGCTTAGACTCGGTTCGGGAATCCGCGTCGCGATTTGAAGCGACGGACGCCTGCAGACTGAACGAGACAAACGACGTCGGCTGTTCGAGCGTTACTATGAGATACCGCCGCTCGGAGCGCGCGTTCTGCTCGGACGCGGCAGGATTCGATTCCGCTCCCGAGTCGTCGCAAATTTCCCGCTCGGTCTTAACTTCTGGCTCAGCCGCAAGCGCGAACGAGGCGCCGCTCGAATTAACGGCGCGCAAACTGTTGACCGCGTACTCCGCGCCTTCCGGGAGACGGATATAGAAGACGTCGGATTCGCCCCCGTACACGCGCGTCGGAACGGTCGCGTCGTACTTAACGTCGACTGCGGAAAGAACGACGTTCACCTCGGCCCCCTCGACCTGACATACGGCGCGTTCGGAGGACGAAGAGGAAAGCAGACGCTGCCATGTAATCTCCGTGCGCTCGCCCCCGCGCCCAAGTCCGAGGAATCGCATTTCCGATTTTCCTTCGTCCATAACCGCGGACGGAGACGCGATCGCCCCTTTGACGGATCCAACGCGCACGTCCGGCGTCGACGTCGTAAAGGTCAGCTGGGATCCAACGGAAGCCGGGAACGACGCGCACACGCGGTATTCGTTGACGCCGACCGTCTCGACAACGAACGACAGGAAGAGTTTAAGCCGAACCTGATGCGGACGCAGCCGGGTCGCGCCACGCTCTTCGGGGACCGACGCGCCGTCGGACGCCGCCGCGTTTGCGGCCAGATCAAGCGCCTTCGCGGCAAAGGGCGCGGCCAAAGGCGCGCGGCCGAACGCCGTCTGTTCCGGCGCGGGTTCGGCGGGCGCGGGCTCTTCCGCCGGCGTCGCCTGATTTTCCTGCTCGCTCGGGGCAGGCTCGACTTCGGCCGGCGTCTCCTGATTTTCCTGCTCGCTCGGGGCGGGCTCGACTTCGTCGGGCGTCTCCTGACTCGCCGGTTCGCTTTGCGTCGGTTCGTTCGCCGCGGACTCGGCGGGATCTGACGTCTTTTCCGCGCCAGAGTCTGCGTTTTGGGGCTTCGGCGCCGCCGTCTGGATAATCGCGACGTAATCGCCCGTCTCCGGATCGACGTCGAGCGCGGCGAAATCGGCGCCTTCGAAATCGAACCCTCCCGCCGACGCGGCGCGCGTTCCCTCATGCTCCGCGTCCGGGATATAGACGCCTTCGCGTAAACCGAGCGGCACGCGCACAAGGCCTTCGGAGACGTTCGCCAGAATTTCGATCGTTAAGCGCACGACCCCGTCTTTTTCCTCGCCGTACGCGTCAATATTTTGGATCGAATACGGCGACACGGACGCCTCCTGACGCCGCGCGTCGATCGACCGTTCGACGTCTTCCAGAGACCAGTTCGGGAGCGGCACGCGCCAAGAGCCATTTTCGTCCAGAAGCCAGAAGGTCGGCTTCTGATTCGGCGCGAGCGTTTCAGAAGAGGACTTGATTCCTTCTCCGTTTTGCGCGAAAAGAACGCCGATTCCAAACGTAGGAACAACGGCAAGAGCGCACAAAAGCCAAACCGCCAGCTTCACGTCGGAAGACGCGCCGGTTAAGCCGGATTGTCGATAATGCTTGTTCACGTTGAACCTCGTTTTGCGGCGTTTGCGCCGGTAAGGCGTGTCGTTCAGGTCGCGCGGTATTACTCACGGATAAATACCTAATTCCGAGACCCTGTCCAAATTACTTCATTTATCTATTTTATCATTCAAGAGCTAAAAAGCAAGAAAAATCGCTTCTCAAAAGCGAAAATTCAACGACTGCTCCATCCGTTAGAACGAATCTCGCAAGTAAGGGGACATTTCCGCGATATAACGCTTTTAAGAGTTGTAACAGAAGAACGCAATATAAAGAAAAAAACGCGGACCGCGCAGAGGAGAAAGCCTCCCGCGCGAACCGCGTTGGAAAACAGAGGCGCGCCTGCTCGGCGCTCGGATCAGCGGCCGCCCTTGAAGAAGTTCTTAAGGAGCTGCGCGGCCGCGTCGCTCGAACTCGGGCCCGACGCTTTCTGCGGTTCCTTAACGGTTTCCTCCTTCTCTTCTTCTTTCGGCGTATACGGGAGATCAAGATCTTCGAACGCCGCCATGGAGACGGTTTGCGCGTTCGAGGATTCGTCGTCGTCGTCGTCGAGGAGCCAGTCGGCAAGCTCGCTGCTCGGATCGTCGGAATCGGAGGCGGCCGCGGCGGCGTTGATCGGGGCGACGGTAAACGGAGACGGGCCGGCGTCTGCGGCGGTCGCAGGGGCCGGAGCGGGCGCTTTGGCCGCTTCCTGAACGGGCTGCGCCGGGGCCGGCTGCACGGGGGCGGGGGCGGGAGTCGGTTGAGACGCCGCCTGAGCCTGCTTCGCCGTCGCGACGTTAATCGCGTTCTGCTCGACGGTGCGAGCGACCACGTCGGAAATCGAATCGACCTTCGGCTTCGTCGCGCCTTTGAGCGCTACGGACAGCGCGATTTCAAATTCCAACGGCCCAATGACGATGTGATCGCCGTTTTTGAGTTCGCGCTCGCCGACGATCCGCTCGCCGTTGACGTAGACGCCGTTCTTGCTTCCAAGATCGCGAACGGCGACGTACGCGTCTTCCGAAAGAATCGCGCAGTGATAGCGGCTGATGAGCTCGCTGCGCGGCTTAAGATGACAATCCTCCGCGCGCCCGATCATGAACTGAGGAATAGTGATCGGAATCGTTTGCCCCGAACGCGAACCGCCAACAACCTTTAACTCTACTTTCATTTTGATTTCCTAATAAAATTGGGACTTTGTAAACGCCTCAGTCTGGCGTTTTCGTCGCCGCCGGTTCCTCAAAAAAGCGGACAAGACGCCCAGGCAGGACGAGGAGGAACCGTCGGACGCGCAAATCAAACAGGACCGAACGGCGCGACGCGCGGGAACGGAATACGGCGCGATACGCCGCCGAGGACAGGCGCGGCGCTCCGACGACAGACGCCGTGTTCGCGCCGATCAAAAAGCGCGACGTTCCGGAAGCATGAGAGTACGTCTGTCGGGAAGTTGACGTCGTTGAAACGCCCCCGTCAGATTCATTGTAAAGTAAAAAGCTCTTTTTTCCAAATCATTTTCCTGCTTTTTTCATACTTTTTTTAAAAAAACTGTCTCTTTTTAATACAAACCTCCTTTTCGCAGCTATCGTCTCACAGAGAACGATGTTGAAATGTGTTGTTTTGATACAAATCAAGTCGGTTTGGAGCCGGTTCCAAAATGCTTCAACGTAACGGCAAGGTAAAAAGTTCGACAAGAACCGATCCTGCAGACCGGCGGAAAGAAAAATTTTGAAATTTAACCGATTTTGCCAGAAAAAGTTTGCATTCGCGACCGTTTTCTGGTAGAAACAATATATAGAACTCGATTTGAGTTTTTGCAAACGAGCGCAACCCCGGCGGCGTTTGCCGGCTCCTCCGGAGCTTTTGGCGGCGCTTATGGGTAAGCTTTTTATTTTTCAGTATTTACTCAGGAGGCTTGAGCTATTATGGCTAGACGACCCATCACGATCATTACCGGCCAATTCGGCGACGTTAAGTCCGAAGAACTGTTCCAGAAGACGTCCGAGATCGGTTACGACGGACTCGAACTCGCTTGCGGCACCGATCATTTCGACGTTCAGAAGTGCTTGAAGGAAGACGGCTACTGCGAAGCGAAAAAAGCGCAGCTTGAAAAGTACGGCTTGAAGTGCTGGGCTGTCAGCAACCACTGCGTCGGGCAAGGCGTGCTTGACCAGATCGATCAGCGCAACCTTGACGTCATTCCGGAATATCTCCGCAGCGACGACAAAGAGCAGGTCGCGAAGAACTGCGCCGAGGAAATGAAGGACACCGCGCGCGCGGCCAAGAAATTCGGCGCCGAGATCGTTACCGGCTTCACCGGTTCCTCCATTTGGCCCTACATCTACAGCTTCCCGCCCGTCCCCCAGAAGTGGATTGACGACGGCTTCAAGCTCCTCAAAGAACGCTGGACCCCGATCCTCGACGTCTATCAGGAACTCGGAATTAAGTTCGCGCTCGAAGTCCACCCGACGGAAATCGCGTTCGATATCCACTCCGCGCAGCTCGCGCTCGAAGCGCTCGACTTCCATCCGGCGTTCGGGTTCAACTTCGACCCGTCTCACCTCATTTGGCAAATGGTCGACCCGGTCAAGTTCATCCGCCGCTTCCCCGATCGCATTTTCCACGTCCACATGAAAGACGCCGCGCTCCAGCTCGACGGCGAAAACGGCATTCTTGGCTCCCACCTGCCGTTCGGCGATTACCGCCGCGGATGGGAATTCCGCTCCGTCGGACGCGGAAACGTCAATTTCGAAGAGATCATTCGCGCGCTCAACGATATCAACTACGCCGGCCCGCTCTCCGTCGAATGGGAAGATCAGCGTATGGACCGCTGGTTCGGCGCCAAGGAATCGTACGAATACGTCAAGAAGGTCGCGTTCCCGAAGAACGAGGACGTCGTCTTCGACGCGCAATTCGCGAAATAAGGCAAGTTAAGCTAAAAGTTCGGCGGCGGCTCCTTCTGGACGCGTTCGCCGCCGGACTCAGGAGCCATTTTTGTTCGGCACGGCGCGCTTCGGCGCGTCGCGCATTTTTCCTTTGAGCTTTTGCCGCCGACGGCGATTAAGCTTAAACATAACGTATGGGTTAATGTATGAATCGTGAGTTCGGCGCGTCCAAGAGTATTTTCCGCGCTCCTTCACGCCTCGTAAAATAGAATTCACGCCGCGTTTCGTCCCGGTCAGGAGCGGCCCTGCGGCGTTAGGTTCGCTGGCGAGCTATCGGAGTTAAGACGGTTGTTGTCTTACGTCCGTTCGCCTTCATATCAGGCGCGCGACGCGACGTCGCGCGTATCGGTCGTAATTGTATGTTTTATTGAGGAGACACTTATGAAAACTTCCCATTCGCGGCGCGGCTTTACGCTTGTTGAGCTTCTCGTCGTCATCGCCATTATCGGTATTTTGATCGGACTGCTGCTTCCCGCCGTCCAAGCGGCGCGCGAGGCGGCCCGGCGCATGCAGTGCACAAACAATCTGAAGCAGATGGGTCTGGCGATCCAGAATTACCACGACACGCACAACTGCCTTCCTGGCTACGGTTTCGGCGGCGTCGGTCCTTACGACTACACGCCGTACATCGGCATGCTTCCGTTCTATGAACAGAACGCGCGTTTTGAAATGCTCGCCGCCGGCGACAGCCGCGGCGTATGGGAAATCGAACCGTTCGACGACAGTCCCGCGTTCGAGCGCACGATTCCGACGATTATCTGCCCCTCCGACGCGTTTGCCGCAAAAGGCTTTACGGAGTCGGGTTACGCGGCGCCCTTTACGACCTGCAGCTACCGTTTCAGCCACGCGGACGCCATTAACGGCCGCGGCTGGTGGAACGACTGCCGCAGCTCCAATGCAAACTGCCCCCACAACTCGCGCTCCGTCTTCACGATGAGAAACGTCGACCGCGGCACGGGAACCGGCTGGTGCCCGCCGCTCGCCGCCGTTATCGACGGAACGAGCAATACGCTCTTCATGTCGGAACGCTGCACGAGCCCGCGAGGACGCTATACGAGCGACTCCGACCAAAGAGTCAAATCCGGCTGGGCCAAAGCCGGCATGTGGAACGGCAATCCGAAATCGTCCTGCATGACGCTCGTCGGCAACAACGGCAACTATGTCGCTTCGGCGACCACCTACGCCGGTTCCGGATCCCTGTACGGCATGTACTATCCGAACTTCACGGTCTTCCATACGATTATGCCGCCTAACGGCCCGTCCTGCGGCGACGACTGGGGCGACACGCTCGTCTCTTCGGCGACAAGCTATCACAGCGGCGGCGTCAACGCGGTTATGGGCGACGGATCCGTCCGGTTCGTAAGCGATACGATCGACTGCGGCGATCTCTCGTACCCCTGCCCGCTCAATCCGGCCGGTCACGTCAGCAACCGTCCGGTCGGCGGCCCCAGCCCGTTCGGCGTCTGGGGAGCTTTGGGCACGATCAACGGCGGCGAAACGACGGCCTCGATCTGATCCCAAGCGCGCCTTGTCTATCTACGTCCAGCGTTAGTTAGCGCATAAGTCCGCGTCGTAACTGTAACAAGCTGCGGCGCGGATTTTTTAGCGCTTAGCGATGAAAGCGGTAAAAATGAAACTTGTCCGTATAACTCTCCGCGTATTCCTCCTTTCCGTGTGCGCCGTCCTCGTTTTGGGCTGTCAAGAGAAGACTAAGTCGCGAAACGGCCTCGTCGACGGCGAAGGAACCGTAACCTACCAAGGTCAGCCGGTCGTCGACGCCGTAATTGAACTGCGGCCCGTCGACGAAACGATCGGCAACAGCGTCGCCTCGGGACGGACCGACGAAGCCGGAAAGTTTATTCTAACGACCGTTCGGCCGTGCGACGGCGCGTATCCGGGCAAATACAAGGTTACCGTCGCCAAACAGACGGAATATGTCGACGGAATTCCCCGGGACGAATACGTCGCGGAGAAAAAGCGCGACGGAAAGGGAGAAGTCAAATTCGAAAAGAGCAAGATTTCTACGGAGAACCTGCTCCCCGACAAATACGCCGACGTCGAGACCACGCCTCTGGAAGTTGAAATTTCAACCAAAGGAAATAAAAATATCGAGCTTGTTCTCGAAGACTGAAATCAACGTCTAAACTCGCGCGGGAGCTTCCCTTTCGAGCCGCGCGGAAAGATTTTACTTATCAGTCTGTATTTTCGCCCTTTAACGAAGGAAACGACCCTATGATCGGCCTGCTCATTGCCTGCGCCTTTTGGGCGTGCATACTTGTCGCCGTTATTAAGATGTTCACCGACGACGACGTTATGTTCTCCACCGTGTTTATCACAAGTCTAATCGCGACGTATGTCGGCGGCCTGCTCTTGTACTTCGCGACGCGGCCAATGGAGAGCGCTACGCTCATTTTCGCGACGACGATTTTTATTACGCTCCTGACGACCGCCGTCGTCGTGCAGCTCGTCTGCTCGACCGACGTTAAAACGGTCGTAAAAATCACGCTGACCTTTACGGCAATTCGAGGCGCCGTCGCGCTGGCGGCCTCGTACTTCCTAGCCGGCTGAGCGGCCGCGTAAGAAACGCGCTTTTCCCAAAGGCGTCCGCGCGGCGTTTTTAACCGCCTTTCCTCCTTCGCAAAGGAAACTCCGCCATGCTCGGGACAATAGTAGTCTGCGCCTTTTGGTCGTGCATACTCGTTATTATTATTCAGGCGTATACGCACGACGACGTCGAGTTTTCCGAGGTCTACGGCGTCAGTTTAACGGCCTACATTATCGCCGGTTTTATCGCGTTCGTTGCGACCGCGCCAATGGAGAACGCCGCGCTCACCGTCGCAACGTACGCCGTAATCTCTTTAATAACGACCGCCGTCGCGGCGCATATCATATACCCGACCGACCTTAAAACGATCGTTAAGATCGCGTTAACCTTTGCGGCGGTTCAAATTGCCGTCGCGCTGGCGGTCGGTCTGGCCCTCTACGTCTTTTTTCCCAAACTGCCGACCGTGTAGCCTCCGGTCGGCCGCGCTGCCACGACGGTCAAGCCCCGTAACGATATGAAAACGATCCTGATTCTCGCATACGTCTTTTTCCTTGCGCTCTATGCGCTAGGCCCGATCGTCCTGCTCCTCAAACGTCAGGCGGACGCCGCGGGCGGAAAGAAGAAGCTGTGGAAGACGTATCTGGCGCTCTTTGGCGCGGGCGCGCTCGCGACCGGCGCCGCGTTCGGGATCGAACGCGCGTTAACCGCTCTGTTATCGCCCGATCCGGAAACGGGATTCGGATGCTTTATTAACGCGTTTATCGTCGCCGGCATGACCGAAGAGACGGTAAAATTTATCGCGCTCATGCTCTTTATCTATTGGAGCGAACGGTTTACGCGTTACGCGCGCGGCGCGTCGTTCGCGTCCTTTGTCTCGCTCGGATTCGCCTTTGTTGAGAATCTTCTCTACGTCTTTTCTAACTCCACAGCGGGCGGTTCGCTCGCGACGGCGTTCTTTCGCGCCTTTACGTCGATTCCGGGCCACTTCGCGTTCTCGATCTTCATGGGCTATTTCGTCGCGCTTGCGGTTCTCGGCAAGAAGAAGGGAGAGAATATCTTCCGAACGGGCCAAGGTTTCACGGCGCGCGCGCCGAAAGAGAAAAAGCGATTCTATAAACGCTTGGCGCTCGGCCTCGGCTCGGCGATCGGCGTTCACGGTCTCTATGATTTTCTTCTCATGTTCGCCGCCGTTCCGACTCAACTGCGCGGTCTTTCGATCGTTCTGTGGATCGTCTGCTTTATCGGAATGTACTACGCGGCAAACGAATTAGTCGAAGCCCTGAAAATGAAAGATCACGCGCTCAGAGCCGCAGAACGCGAAAAACAGGGCGATTTCTACCGAATTCGGACGCGGTAGCGAAAAGGAACGCGCCGCAAGCTCCGTCGGGCTTCGGTCTTCGGATTTTGATTCCCGCCGCGCCGTCCGGTAATACCTGCGCGGCTATTCTTACGTATCGGCGAAAGTTTCTAACGCTTTATTCAATAAGACGACAAAGTCTGTCGGCGGCGTTTCCCCCCCCCTGTTTACATGAAATCCTCTTATTCAACAACGCCGCTATACTGGCTCCCGGCGGACGTTCTCGTTATTCACCACTAAGTTTTCTGAACTCATTAATCCGAAGTTCACGTTTAAGTTCTTCCTCAGTTGGGAGATATGTAAAATACTTCGAAGCAAATATCTGATTATTCCCTTCGGGCAGAGTATATTTTACGACCGCATCGTTCTTTTCAGCGCATAGAACGACGCCAATCGGAGGATTATCGCCCTCGTTCATCAATTCTCTGGCATAGTAGTTGACATACATCTGCATCTGTCCCAAATCCTGACGTGTGAGTTTATCAGTTTTTAGGTCAAACAGAACAAAGCATTTGAGGATATAGTTGTAGAATACAAGGTCTATGAAAAAATCCTGTCCGTCAAGCGTAAAACGTTTTTGGCGCGATACAAAAGAGAAACCATGTCCAAGTTCTAAAAGAAACTGCTGTAAATGGTCTATCAGCGCTTGCTCTATATCGCTTTCGTAAACATGAGCGTCAGGCTTTATCTGCGAGAACTCCATAACATAAGGGTCTTTGATTGTCTTTTCATATTCTGGCTTCGGCACGCTCGTCTGTATCTCTGCCGCCACTGAAGTCTTATCCTTACTTGCGAGCAGCCGCTGATAGTACATTGTATCTATCTGCCGTTCAAGTTGACGTACGCTCCACGCCGATTTTGCGCACTCTTCCGTATAGAAGTCACGGACAGTCTTATCGGCTATCTTCATAAGTATGCGGTAATGCGACCAACTCAATTCGGCACACAGCGTGTGCCGATTCGGGAAACAGATGTAAAACTGACGCATTGCTCGCAGATTTCGTTCCGTAAAGCCCTTGCCAAACTCGGCAGTCAGTCTGTCTGACAGATACTTCAACAGATTTTTACCGTATTCTGCTCTGTCGTTCTCTCCGCTAGCCTTGTAAATCTGTTCGCCAATCTCCCAATAGGCAACAACCATAGCCGTATTGACGGCGGCATATACCTTGTGCTGCGCTGTTATTACAAAAGAACGTATGGAGCTATAAATATCTTCCGAACTATTCTCGTTTTTTATAATTTCATTAACCATAGGATTCACCCACTTTTTCTAACGGCACACGCGTTATACAGTACGGGGCTTCAATTTTCAAGAGAGAGCGCCGCGCTTTTGTAAAAAATAACTTGCCGTATCGGTCTTAACCACGATTTCAAACAGCTTTTCAAAGGAGCTTTGTTCCGGAAAGAACGGTTTGGCGTTCGCTCGGCCTCGGCTCGGCGATCGGCGTTCACGGTCTCTATGATTTTCTCCTCATGTTCGCCGCCGTTCCGACTCAACTGCGCGGTCTTTCGATCGTTCTGTGGATCGTCTGCTTTATCGGAATGTACTACGCGGCAAACGAATTAGTCGAAGCCCTGAAAATGAAAGATCACGCGCTCAGAGCCGCAGAACGCGAAAAACAGGGCGATTTCTACCGAATTCGGACGCGGTAGCGAAAAGGAACGCGCCGTCCATTTAACGCGGCGAACGTAAATGTCAGTCTATTTTTCATTTTAGATCGGGCGCGCTTGACGTCGGCAGGTCTTTAAAATATAATCGCCGACGTCGGCTTCCCTGTCGACAAAGGGTTTCAACGCTTTATTCAATAAGACTTATCTAACGTCGGGGCGAGTCTCCGCCGGGAATCGCGCCAAAAGGAGTTTTCGTATGTCCATGTTTGCGTTTGTCAAAGGGCGGGCGGCGCTTTTAACGCCGATTCTTTTCTCCTTCATTTTGACTCTGACTCAGCCGTTCGAACGTCTTTACGGCGCCGAAAACGACCTGCTCGACCAGATTATCAAACTGGACGAACAGAGGCGCGAGCAGATGAAAACGTGCCGGTTTGAGTTTAACAGATCTTTTCGCATCGGCGCCAAGAATATGTATGAAATGAAGGGGAATTCCTGGGAACAGGAGAACGGTAAAACCCTGAGCTTATATCACGAAGTCGTATACCCAAAAGGCTTTCAGCCGGGCGATCCGGTCAATGAAAGAATCTCCGTACACTATTTCGACGGCGAACGTTTTTTTTCGTTCAGAGCTCCGACAGACAAATATCCGGCGCCCGATCGTTTAGATTCGAAGGATTTCTATCTAACCGGAGAATACTTTGCCAACCTCAGCCGCCGTTCGAAAAAACGCGCGTTCGAAAGAGGAAGATTCCCTCTCCCTGTCCTGCCGATACCCGGTTATGATTACGACGTCCCACTGAGGGATTTTTTTAAACATAACTCTCCCACTAAAATCACCGAACGGACCTTGGAATCGGGAGATCGCGTCGTCCACTGCGAATTAGCCGGCGATTTTCCTAACACCGGCGACTACATGAATTACAAAAATTGGGAACTTGCAGTTGACTTTAATCTCAGCAAGGGAGGCGCGTTAATTGGATATGAAGGAACGATTTATCTACAACCTAAGCTTCCTACCGTACATATGAGCTGCGTCGTTTTAAATTTGGAGCAATACGGAAAAGGGATATGGCTTCAGCAGGAGTTTGAAACGCGCGCGTACGAACTATATGAACAAAACAAAGGGGAAGAGTTTGTCTATCACACTGCGGTTACGTCAGTTTCACTAAACGAAAAACTCCCGACCCCGGTAGACAGTTTTGATTTTCCCGCCGGATCTGTCGTTTACGAATCATTAGACGACAGAACGGGCAAGACGATTTATCATATCTGGGGCAAGTCCAAACCTGAAAAAACGTTCGAAGATGAACAAGCGCTTTTGAAGGAACTTGGCTTAGCAGAATAAACGGTTTATCCAAAAGGCGTCCCGACAGACGCCGCGCGAAAAAACCGCGACGCCGCGTTCGTTTTACTACCGTTCTCAATACGCGGAAAACGCCTGCCGATATGCAGACCATTGAGTCTCAACTCAACGCCGCCAATTTAACGCAACGAACGTAAATATTAGTTTTTTTTCATTTTAGGTCGGGCGCGCTTGACGTCGGCAGTCCTTTAAAATATAATCGCCGACGTCGGCTTCCCTGTCGACAAAGGGTTTCAACGCTTTATTCAATAAGACTTATCTAACGTCGGGGCGAGTCTCCGCCGGGAATCGCGCCAAAAGGAGTTTTCGTATGTCCATGTTTGCGTTTGTCAAAGGGCGGGCGGCGCTTTTAACGCCGATTCTTTTCTCCTTCATTTTGACTCTGACTCAGCCGTTCGAACGTCTTTACGGCGCCGAAAACGACTTGCTCGATCAGATTATCAAACTGGACGAACAGAGGCGCGCCCAGATGAAAACCTGCCGGTTTGAGTTTGACATATATCATCGCGTTGGCGCTCAAAACGCGTATGATATGATAGGTAATTCCTGGGAACGGGAAAACGGCAAGCTTCGGTATTTAACCCACGAAAAA
>CAMNJU010000002.1 GCA_946541595.1 uncultured Planctomycetales bacterium | reverse complement strand
CCTTTTCGGTGCCGAAAGCAGATATTTCCTTTGGAACGACAACGTCGCGTTCGCTGTCGTAATCGATTTGATCTTTGCCTTCTTCATTCTGTTGCAAAATCATACGGTCGATCCAATGCCGAGCGGCGATTTTTCCGTCTGACTTAGCTTCGAGAAACTCCCAACGTCGAAAAGTTGTCGAGGAAGTCTCAATAAGACTCTCTTTACCCCCATAGGATATACGTTTTCTCACTCTGTGAACAACGTTCCACGAAAGGTTGCTGTTAGGCTCAAACCGATACTCTAATTTGTACTTCTGGGCGTTGGAATCTGTCTGAACGTCAAGCGTCGGCGTAATAAGAGTTCGATCCTCCGTGTATTTCTTACGCGTTTCTTCGTCTACTAGGGAAATATCGATCGAACCCGTCTTATCAGTCGTTTCCTCCTGATCTTCGTCAGAGAAGGTTTTGGCAAACTCTGACGTTGCTTCACCCAAAATACGCGATGCGTCAAATCCCTGTTCCTGTTTAAACGCCGCGTCTTTTTGAGGCGCTTCTTTACCCCTCCTAGACTCCTCGACTGGAGTAGCGGCAGAACGCTGTTTTTCTCCCTCTGTTTCTTCCGCCGTCCGCACACATCCACAAAGAATGGCGCACGAAGCGAGAAAAACGAAAGCGAAACCGCTTAATCGGCTGAGTCTGTTCGTCATTGTCTAGTCCAACCTTGAAAAACGTTGAGGATTAAAATCTTTCTCCTATTAATATGGGAAAAACCGATTTTAACGTCTGCAACAAGGGTAACGAATTATTTTTTTTGCGTCCATATCAATTTTTCTCGAAAAAAACGGTTTCAAATCGTACTGGAAATAGGTGAAGTTCATGTATTGAACTATTGCTGCTCCGCCTGTAACAATGAGATTTAAACATTCTCATGTAACAAACATACCAATCAATATTTCCTGAACAATGATTGTTTTGGCGCTACTTTTGCTTGGAAAACTGTGTTGCATGGACCGCTTATTGAGAAGCGACCATTCTGATTCGCCTCGACTGGACAAAGCGTCCCCTACATATATAATGTACAGACGCGTTCGGAAGAAGCTTTCGGTTCGTTTTCTCCGCTAGGCGTTCTATCTCAACGGCGCAACCGGGCTTATTTCTGTTATTTGTCGCAGCCGCCCGAATCATTTATAGATTAGACACAAGACCCAGAAGAGACTTAAATGGCTTATGAGCGCTTTACAGAGCGAGCTCGAAGAGTTATGCAGCTTGCTCATCAAGAGGCGTCCCGCTTCAATCATGAATACATTGGAACGGAACACATCCTGCTTGGTCTTATCAAAGAAGAAAAAGGCCTTGGCGCAAGAGTTCTTCGCGAGATGGGCGTCGACGCTCGATCGATCCGTACACAAGTAGAGAACCTCGTCACAAGCGGTACCGATATTGCAACAATGGGGCGTCTTCCCCAAACCCCGCGCGCTAAAAAAGCGCTCGAGTACGCAATGGAAGAGGCTCAAAATCTCAACCATACGTATATCGGAACAGAGCATATTCTGCTCGGTTTACTGCGTCAACACGACGGAGTCGCCGCTCAAGTCCTTATGCATCTCGGCGTACAGCTTGAAGAAGTACGTGAAAAAGTACTCTCAATGCTGGGTCAAGAAGGCAATTCAGACGAAGACGAACCTAATGAATCGGACAATGATTCCGACTCCTCTGAAGAACGCTCGTCCCAGTTTGGCGGACCTGGAAGCGCCCGCATGCGTCCTGGGAAATCGAAGACCCCCGCCTTAGACAGTTTCGGGCGTGATCTCACGGAATTGGCACGTCAAGGAAAGCTCGACCCTGTCATTGGGCGCGAAGACGAAATTGAGCGGACGATGCAAATTCTATGCCGCCGCACGAAAAACAACCCCGCTCTTCTAGGCGAGGCCGGCGTTGGCAAAACGGCTATCGTCGAGGGATTCGCTCAGCGTGTTGTCGAGGGGAAAGTACCTGAGATTCTCCTGAACAGACGGGTTATTGCGTTGGACCTCGCGATGATGGTCGCCGGGACAAAGTACCGCGGCCAATTCGAAGAGCGTATCAAGGCGCTGATGAACGAAGTCAAACGTGCGCAAAACGTCATATTGTTTATAGACGAGATGCACACAATTGTCGGCGCGGGCGGCGCAGAAGGCGCGATGGACGCGGCAAACGTTCTCAAACCCGCTTTGTCACGGGGCGAGATCCAGTGTATCGGCGCGACGACCTTTGACGAATATCGAAAGTACGTCGAGAAGGACAATGCGCTCGAGCGACGGTTCCAAGTCGTTAAGATTTCCCCGCCGACGTCGGAAGAAACCGTAAAAATCCTGAAAGGCCTGCGGGACCGTTACGAAAAGCATCACCGTGTTACTATCGACAACGAGGCGCTTGAACTCGCCGTAGAGCTGTCGGAACGTTATATGTCGGGTCGTTGCCTGCCAGACAAGGCGATCGACGTAATCGACGAAGCCGGCGCGCGCGTTCGTATTAAGACAATGACTCGTCCGCCCGACTTGAACGATCTGACGCTGCAGGTGGACGAGTTGCAGAAACAGAAGGCTCTCGCTGTTAAGCGTCAGCAGTTTGAACAAGCTAGCGTCTTGCGCGATCAGATCGATAAGATTACCGCGAAGAAAAAGGAACTGCAGGACGAGTGGCAAAACAAACGGCTTCGCGCAAGCGGCGCCGTAGACGCGTCTGTCGTTCGGGAAGTAGTATCCAAGATTACAGGCGTACCGCTCACGCGTATGACGACAGAAGATTCCAAACGCCTTCTGCAGATGGAGCAAGAGCTTCATAAGCGCGTCATAAGCCAAGACGAAGCGATTCAGGCAATTTCCAAGGCGATCCGCCGCAGTCGAAGCGGAATCCAAGATCCTAAGCGTCCGATCGGCTCCTTCATTTTTGCCGGTCCGACCGGCGTCGGAAAGTCCCTGCTTGCGAAAGCGCTCGCCGAATTCATGTTCGGCGACGAAAACGCTTTGGTGCAAATCGACATGAGCGAGTACATGGAAAAGTACAGCGTATCTCGCCTGATCGGAGCGCCTCCGGGATACGTCGGATACGAAGAGGGCGGTCAGCTGACGGAAAAGATCCGCCGCCGTCCGTACTCTGTCGTTCTTCTGGACGAAATTGAAAAAGCACACCCCGACGTCTTTAACGTGCTTTTGCAAGTACTCGAAGAAGGGAGACTTACTGATAGCTTCGGTCGCATTGTCGATTTCCGCAACACGATCATTATTATGACGACCAACGCCGGCGCTTCCGCTATTAAGAACGAGTCTGCGTTTGGCTTCCAGAATAATGAGGAAGGTTCTTCGTATACCGAAATGAAGAACCGCGTTAAAGAGGAAATCGAACGCAGTTTCCGGCCCGAGTTCATTAACCGATTTAACGACGTGATCGTTTTCAATTATTTGAGCGAGAAAGATCTTGTCGACGTCGTCGATCTCGAGCTTTCCAAACTTCGCAAGAGACTTTTCGAGAAGAAATTGTGCCTTTGCATTTCTGACGAAGCCAAGAAATACTTGATCAAACGGGGCAGTAATGTAGATTACGGCGCCCGTCCCTTGCGCCGTTCAATTGAAACTCACCTTGAAGACCCGCTTTCGGAAAACCTGCTTAGCGATATGTTTGCCGGATGCGACGTTGTCAGCGTGAACGTCGAGTGGATTTCTCCGGCCAATTCCGACCGTGAAATCGACTGGAATAACGAAGACGACCTCGAGGCGCTGCGCTTGGGGTTCACTCCGATGAAGATCGAAGAGATGACCGAGGAGCAACTGGCAAATCAGCAAGTCGCCGATTTCCAAGCGAAGTTGAAGGAACTTGAGCAGAAGAGGAAAGAAGCGGAAGACGAAGAAAATCAGAGCAAAGATTCTGATAATCAGGCTAATAAAGAGGACTCTGCCTCGACTTCCGAAGAAAGCGACAGTGTCAATGAGGAATAGTCGATAGACTTGACTGTCCGTTTGAAATAGAAAACGCCTTGCGTATTACACGCAAGGCGTTTTTTTTATTGGAACTGAAACGATACGTCAATTCAAAGAAAAAGAAGCGATACTGTTACTTCACCTCTATTTCGACTGACGTTTCAGGCAATCCCTCAGCAGACGCCTTCAGTTTAAAGACGCCCGTTTCGCCACGTTTTGAACGAACAATCGCGGAAGCAAGTCCGCTAAAAGTTTTACGTTTTGGAGAACTGTAGGAAACAAGATCGCACGCGTCGCCCGAATCGGTAGCAACAATAACTCCTTTTCCCTCCACAGAAAACACAACGTCGACGAAAGCTGTTGGAACGACTCGTCCTTCGACGTCGATCACTTCGAGCGTTGCGAAAGCGAGATCGCGGCCGTCAGCCGTCAACTCGTTTTTATCTACCGTCAAACGAAGCGCAGCAGGGGCGCCAGTCGTCTCAACGGTCGCTTCATCCCAAACTTCACCGTTCTTATAAGACACGGCCCGAAGAACGCCAGGCTCATAACGAACGTCGTTCCATTCCAAACGATATTTAAACTGTTCCTTATGCTTGCGTCCTAAGGACTTGCCGTTTAAAAAGAGTTCCGCCGAGTCTCCGGAAGTAAAGACGTATACGGGCGTAATCTCACCTTGGCGGTCGGGGAAATTCCAATGAGGGAGGATATGCGTTGTTCTCTCGTCAGGAAGCCATCGGGATTTATATAGATACGCTAAATCTTTTGGAAAGAGCGCGACGTCAAATATGCCGCACTCGCATATGCGCAGCGGACAGAGATAAGCGCCGTACTTTTCCTTTTCCGCTTCGGCGCGCGCTTTAATCTCAGGCACGGTAAAACGTTGATTTCGAGACAAACTGTCAATACTGAAAGGAGCGCCAAGATAATCGACGCCCGTCCATGCAAACCCTCCGCATACAAAAGGATTACGGTCTTGCGCTTCAAATTCATAATCGGGAGGACAAGCCCACCCTTCAAGCGGTTTGTTCGGATTGAATCCAAACGCAAACCAACCATAGGAGGATTGATGAAAGTCTGTCATGCCGTCGCTTAAACTCCCGGAACTCTGCCGGACAGGAAAAACATACCACGACCGAGACGAACTTGTACAGACAACCTCGCTGCCATAAACGGGAACGCTGGGATTCTTCTCGTGGAATTCAGCGTATGCAGCGCGACCGTAATAATTGTATCCAAAAATATCAAGGACTTTAGGAATCTCTCCAAATCCAGCGGATTTGCGATTACAGGCGGAAGTAGCCGGTCTGGTCGAATCCTCTTCATGGACAATTCCAACGAGCCGCTTCGCCAAACGAACAAATTCTGCTTCATTGCCAAGTTCAGGAATTTCGTTGCCAATACTCCACATAATAATCGCAGGGCAATTCCGATCTCGTCGAACTAACGAGCGCAAGTCAGCTTCGCTCCACTTTTCAAAGAGATCGCAATAACCGGCAGATCGTCGAGCGCTTCCGTCCGGAAGAGTCCACTGATCGAACGCTTCCGCCTGAACCAAAAATCCCAACCGTGCCAACTGGTCGACGGTTTCTGGCGCGGAAGGATTATGAGAAAGACGAATCGCGTTGCACCCGACCGATTTGAGCGCAAGAAGGCGCCGTTTTTCAGCCTGCTCGTTGTACGCGGCGCCCAGCGCGCCAAGATCATGATGAATACAGAAACCGCGAATCTCATAGGGAACGCCGTTCACCAACAATCCCTGATCGGCCACATAGTCTATCGTTCGAATTCCAAACGGAGTCGTGTCAACGTCAACGACTTGTCCTGAAACGGAGACGGTCGTTTCGGCCAAGCATGTATTTGGTTCTTCCGGCGACCATATGGGCGCGTTCTCTATTATCGCGTCGTCAAAAACGACGTCGGCGCCCTCGCCCGGTTTCAAAGCGACGACCTTCTGCGGCAATTCCGCAAAAGCGCCGTCAATACGTTCTCCTTCGGCGTTGCGGCGGAAAAACTTAACAGAAACGGCAACGTCCTGCGGTTCGTCCTTTTTCGCCTCGTTTTCGGCGCGTTCAAGGGCGACAGAAACGCAGAGTTTCGCGTTGTTTTTCGAGACTTCCAGAGTTTTAACGTAAGTTCCCCAACGCGCAACGCGGGTTTCATTCGATTTTACAAGCCACACGTTGCGATAAATACCGTTTCCCGTATACCAGCGTGAAGACTGCTGGGGATTCGCGCAACGAACGACAACCACGTTCGTTTCTCCATATTTAATGTAAGGGGTAGCGTCTACTCGGAACGACGTATAACCGTATCCCCATCCGCCCACGAAGTTTCCGTTAACCCAAACGCCGCATCGCGACATAACGCCGTCAAAGTCCAATGAAATAGTCTTTCCTCGATCGCTTTCAGGAAGATCGAACGTTTTGCGATACCATAACACCTCCGTTGCGGGCAAAAGAGCCTGCATAGGGTCGTTCGCGTAAGAAAAATCCTGTCCAATAGCGGCGTCATGAGGCAAATCGACCGTTTCCCAGGCTGAATCGTCGTAGTTTTCCCGAATCGCCAACGAGTTAAACCCCGGATTTCCGGCAGGGCGCTTCATCCTTTTACCGGGAGGAAGCAGTTGGTCCCGCGTTGCTAACGCATACGGTTCAAGATTACGCCATGTAAAACGCCAAGCGGGCTCGTCGCAATCGCCGCGCCGGAATTTCCAATCGTTAATAAGTTTTGTTCGTTCGGCGCCGTAGACGTCCGAAGAATTAACGAAATAAGGAACAACCGTAAAGCATCCCAAAACGCAAATGAACAAAACATAGAGTGATTTTTGCATGAACACCGCCTTATTCAAAAAATGAGCGAAGACAAACGTTACTCTAATTGTAAAAACATGCGCCGGAATTACAACCTTACTCGGTAGAACCGAATTCAATATGTTGCGTGTGAGAAAAAACGATTTATAATTAGGGACGTCTTTTGGAATTCACATATAGAACGCGCCCAAAACGCGACCGAAGACGCGAGCCTTTACCGATTAATCAGGTTAACAAGGACAAAAGCGGTTTGTTTGTTCTTGTTGTTTCATCCTACGAGGTTGCAATGCCTATAGAATCGTTATTGACGCCAATGACTTTGACGGTCGGATATTTGGCGGCAATATTGATTGGCGTTTCTAAAACGGGCGTGCCCGGGGTTGGGCTTTTCAGTTGCCTTCTTATGATCTCTGCGTTTAAGGGGCACGAAATGTTCGCTGCCGGAGCGACCGTCCCGTTGCTTATTCTCGGAGACCTGGCCGCAGTAAAATTCTATCGCAAAGACTGTGACGTTTTACTGCTCAAAAGACTGTGCCCTCCGGTAGTAATTGGGTTGCTGTTGGGGGCGGTCACGTTATGTTTTATGCAGAATTCTCAGTTCAAACTGACGGTCGGAATTCTCGCCGCGTCTATCTTGATATTTGAATTCATTAGAAGAAAAACAGGCTGGACCAAAGTATCGACGAGCAAGTCTTTCAGCTTTGGTTGCGGCATGCTCGCCGGACTAACGACAATGCTGGGAAATGCGGCTGGCGCAATTTCATCCGTCTACTTTTCGTCCCAAGGACTGGATAAAAAAAAGTTCATGGGAACAAACGCCGTCTTTTTCTTTTTAGTAAACGTCTCTAAAATTCCCCTCATGATCGCCGTAACCCATACCAAAACTTTTCTCGGCTACGAGGCGGACGACGCTCAAATTATGAATATGACGACGTTTCTTCTAACCCTTATTTTTTCCCCGGGAATTTTGATTGGCGGATACCTTGGTCGGCAATTTTATCGCATGATTCCAGAAAAAGTTTTTGTTCCGTTCATATTGGCAGTCAACCTTATTACCGCGGCGTACATTGTCGTATCGGCCGCAGTATAATACTTAGAAAGAGCTCTTTATGTTTAAGGCTGTTGTGTTTGATTTTGACGGCACGATCGCGAATACGTTGCCCATTTGCTTCAACGCGTTCAGGCGCGTTACAGAACCGATTGTCGGTAAGATGACAGATTCTGAAATACGCGCAAAATATTTTGGCCCAACAGAGGAAGGGATTTTTCATACGCATTTCCCCGAACACGCAGAAGAGATGCTGAAGGAATACTATAAGTATTACGAGGAAATGCAGAAAGAAACGAATAATACTGTTCCCGGACTCATGGAATTAATTCACGCGCTTTCACGTAAAGGCGTGCATGTCGCCTTGGTAACTGCCAAGGGGCCGGTTTCCTGTAAAATCTCGCTCGAGCACTACGGAATTGTCGACGCTTTCGAGACAATCGAAGTTGGTTCTCCCAAAGGACGCGCGAAGGACGTAGGTATTCTTAAAGCGCTCGACGCAATGGGCGTAAAACCGGATGAAGCGATTTACGTAGGCGATTCGTACAAAGACGTTATCTCTTCGCGCAAAGCGCATGTCGTCTCTTGGGGCGCGGTCTGGCTTCCTACGGCGGAACCGGAACGTGTGCTTGCCGAGAAACCTGACGAAATTTTCTATAATGTGGAAGATTTCAAAGCAAGATTAGAAGAAATATTCGGATCTTTGGATTGACGCCGCAGACGTCGGAGAGTATCCAAAGTTTTTCCTTGTAGGGGTCGGCTGCTGGTCGACGAAACGTGCATAATCCACCCATGCTTGCCAAAGGATTTCTTATGAAAAGACGAGATTTTATTAAAGCGACCGCAGGCGCGTTGGCGTTTGGGGTTGCCGGTCCTAGGATTGAGTTGCTCGCATCCGAAACTGCTCCAACTCAACAGAAATTACGATGGTACAAAGGGAATATCCACTGTCACTCCCAGTGGAGCGACGGTCTTGACCTCCCGGAAGTCGTCGTAGACGCTTACAAAAAGAACGGGTATGACTTCTTTTCCCTGACCGATCACAACATTCTCCATAAGGAAGAGTTGCGTTTCACGGGCTTCGCGATGAACTACACCCCGAGCAACTTAAAAATCTTTGACGGAGAGACGTCGTTCTGGAAGAGAATAGCGCCGTCATACGCTTGGCCCAATCTTATAGAAGCAGACGTCAAACGCGCGCAGGACTTGTTCGGTGAAAATTCTGTTACGCTCAAAGACACAGAAGACGGCGTTTACGTTCGGATGCTTACGGACAAGGAACTTTCAGAAAAATTTGAGGAAAAGGATAAATTCCTCTTGATTCGCGGATACGAAATGACCGCGCAAAACGTTCATGTCAATCTGCTTAACGTCGATGAAACGTTCTTCATTGAAGATCCGAGTATCAGAAACTTGGTAAGCGCCACTTACGATAAAGCGTTAGAAGTTTATGCGGACAATTCAGAACCGTACATATACACGCTAAATCACCCGATGTGGCAATACTACAACATCCAGCCGAGCTATGTCTTTGCGCGCCCAGGAATTCGTTTTATGGAGGTAACTAATAATAACACCTCTTGGAAATATCTCCCGGAAGCGTGGACTCCGGAACAGCTCTGGGATATCGTAAACGCCCATCGAGCGAAGAACGAACAACCTGCTCTTTATGCAACGGGTACTGACGACAGTCACGGCGTCTTCCGTAAAGACTATCTCCCCTTCCACAGCTGGACGCGAGTGCGCTCCGCCGCGCTTGATATTAAATCGATCTTCGCCGCGATGGAAAAAGGCGCGTCCTATATTTCCACTGGCCTTGAATTCGCCGATATTCGTTTCGATGGCAAAACGCTTGAAGTCAAGTTGGATCCGCAAGTTGAGGGCGAATACAAAATTGAATTTATCGGGACCAAAAAGGATTTCGACGAAACAAATAAGATTCTCGAAATCGACGGTTCTGACGGTCGCCCTGCTCGTTCTGTCGAATGCTGGTCGAAAGAAATTGGCAAGACGCTCGCAACGGTCGACGGCCTTGAAGGAAGCTATACTCTCAAGCCAGACGACCTGTACGTTCGCGCTAAGGGATATCGCGTTAATGCCGGCTGCTGCAACCACGGAGAGTCCTACGATATTTCGCCTCTTTCGGCAGACGCCGCATGGACTCAGCCCTATCGCCAAGGCGATTTCCTTTAGAGTTTGAAGTTGTCGGCGAATTAAAGTCGCCAATTTGGAAAGTTTGGCCCTGTCGACGCAAAGCTCTCACGCTGGCTCAATTTCACGCAAGAAGAACTTGCGTTCGACGGGGAAACTGTCCGTTTTCGTAACTGTCCATATTTTTTCCGGTTCAGGGACATGCACATGACAACGCGGAGAATTACGCGTAAAATCAAAGTTGGTTCGACGTTCATCGGGGGCGAATCGCCCGTTTTGATCCAAACGATGGCGGCAACGAAAACACACGATTTTGAAGCTACGGCTGATAGCGTCAACAAGCTCGCCGAGAGCGGCGCCGGGCTTATACGGGTAGCTGTCGACAATTCTGACGACGTCAACGCGTTAGCGGAAATACGAAAACGCACGACCGCAAATCTTTCCGTCGATCTGCAAGAGAACTTCCGTCTGGCGGAACGTGTCGCCCCCTATGTCGATAAAATTCGCTATAATCCAGGTCATATTCATCATTTAGATCCGAACACTCCTTGGCAAAAAAAAGTTGAGTATCTCGTTGACGTCGCGCGAAAATACGACGTTGCGCTGAGGGTTGGCGTCAATTGCGGAAGTATTGATCCGACGAAACTTACGCTCAATCGCAGTGGAGACGCCGTTTCTATCCCCTCGAACGGCGATCTTACCAAAACAGAATCAATTTTTGATCCTCTTTTGGCAAGCGCTTTGGAACATGTAGATTTTCTCGACTCAATAGGTTTTACGCGTTATTGCGTTTCCATTAAGTCTTCCGATCCTCAGACGGTTGTGCTTGTCAATAGACGCTTTGCAGAACTCCGACCTGATATTCCTCTTCATTTGGGCGTTACGGAAGCTGGCGCTCCTCCTATGGGGATTCTAAAATCGCGTCTTGCTTTGGAACAACTCCTTGCCGAAGGTATTGGCGAAACGATGCGCGTATCGCTCACCGTTGAAGCCGATCAAAAGGCTGAAGAGATACAAGCGGCACGTCTTATTTTGACTAACGTCGCCGCTGGCAACATAATTGATCCTTCGACGCCCCTTCCCAAACTCGATATAATCAGTTGTCCAAGTTGTTCTCGTGTACAGAACGGCAGATTCGTCGAATTAGCTAGACAACTCGTTAAGGCAACTGAATTCGCAAAAGATTATCCTTTTAAAATTGCAACAATGGGGTGCCGCGTCAACGGGCCAGGTGAAACGGATCAAGCTGACGTCGGACTTTGGTGCGGTCCTGATAAAGTCAATCTTAAAGACGGCTCGACTCCGATCGGATCGTTCGGGTACGATGAAGTAATCGAAAAGGCGGTAGCGCTCCTGAAAAATAAAATCGATCAATTTAACGCACAACATAAGTCTTGAAATAACGTTAAAGAAGAGGTTTGCAAATGTTGGAAAAAATGAACAGACGTTCCTTCCTTGGAACTTCGCTTTTGGCTTTATGCATTCCTTCTAAACTGTTTGCAGAGGAGAAATCTAATAACGTCGTTCTTCGTTTCGCAGCTCTCAGCGACGTTCATTACGATAAAAGCCATAACGACGCCTCAGCAGAGCGGGTTCGATTCGCAAAAGCGTTGCAATTTATGAACGAGTACTCTGCAGCTCAGCCATACCCTAATTTCGACGCGCTCGTAGTCGCAGGCGATTTTACAAATCACGGCGTTATCGAAGAAATCGGCCCGTTTAAAAAAACTATGGACGATAACTTAAAACCGTCGACCCGGCGCGTGCTTTGCATGGGAAACCATGAGTATTACGGCGGTAATCGTGAGCTTTGGGAAAAGACTTTCGAAACTCAATCGTATCAGCGTCAAGCCGTAAACGGGTATCAGTTCATTACAGTATCGCCTGAAAAAGGAACCTGTAATGAAAACGACTATGTCTATTTACGGGATTGGTTAGATCAAAATATTCAAGAGGCAATAGCTGCTGACCCAACCAAACCGGTTTTCGTTGTACAGCACTATCACGTTTTTGAGACCGTGTACGGAAGCGCAAGCAAGCCGGGCGATTTCCACGCTGGCGTCAAAGATTTTGCCGATATCCTTAACAAGTATCCGCAAGTAGTGCACATTTCAGGACACTCGCACATTCCTTCTTACGATCCTCGCGCAATTTGGCAGGGCGGATTCACCGCTGTTGGGACCGGCTCAATGAGCTACTTCGCCCTTTCACTTTACGAACATGCGCGTAATTTCCAACTCGGAACCAACGTTCCGTTCCGTCAAGCTGGAACCTTTCTTATTTTTGAAGTCCATCGTGACAATACGATCCGAATCCGTCTCTACGACGTTATTTCTAACTCCTTCCTTGATAGAGAGTACCTTCTTGTCGATCCTATTAACATAGACAAATATATCTATACAAACAAACGGTTTGAAGCTTCAAATAATCCAACTTGGCCTCAAAACGCTACCGTAGAAGCATTAGAAGTCGCCCCTCATGGCGCAAGTATTAGGTTTACACAGGGAATCGATGAATACTGCGTCGTTTCTTACCGTATTGCCGTCGATATTAAAAAATCGGAAAAGTGGGAACCGTTTAAAACATACAACGTCTGGTCCGATTTCTTTATGAAAGAACCGACGGACGCCATCGAATTTGACGCTACAGAACTTGAACCGGGGAACGCTTATCGGTTCCAAATATATGCTACCGGAGCGTTTCAAAAAGAAACTGCCGTCCCCATCACACTCGAATTGAAAACTCCCGATTCAAAAAACGTCGACAGTTCTCAATCTAACCCTCACGGCGACCTTTTGGACGTCATATTCGATCCGAAAGAGGGACCTATAGCAAGTCGCGGCGTCCAAAGCCAAGTTAAATTCATTAAAATTGGCGAGCCCGAAATCGTTTCCGATTCTAGTCTTGGCAACGCAGCCTCGTTTAATGGAATTGATCAGTGTTATCTAGCGCCCTTCTCCGTCGTCCGGACCTCCGGAATGGGGAACGCGGTTTCGATAGGCGTTAAATTCAGACTGGTTCTTTCTAAATACCAATCTGGCGATCCTATCAGTATTTTCGGTTCAACCGAAAGCGGCGGACTTGGTTTCGAATACTACGCAAAACAAAAGAAAATCCTTGCACGATGCTGGATCGATAATAAATACCGTGACACAAGCGTACCCTTTGACGGTCAAGGAGACACGACGCTCTTCTTTACCTACGACGGTAAAGAAACGCGATTATATTTAAACGGCAAATTAACCACAAGTTCCGAACAAAACGGAACCTTCCGCTTCACCCAAAACGCTTCGGCTCGGGCTTTCGCTATCGGAGGAGACGTTTGTCCCAATATGGGGGCGCGCTGGTTCTTTCCCGGCGTGATCTCAAACGTGCGCGTCTATTCGTACGCGCTCACTCCGGATCAAGTCGCTAATATTTCCAAGGAGAAATAGTGAAACGAAATCGCAACTTGTTTTTTTCCCCAAGCCCGTTCCGTGATATTTCGCGTCTTTTAGCGCCCCGGCTTCATAATAGGGAGAACGACACATGCCAAACTCGTCCGTTCGTGAATATCTCCTTTCGTTTGCAAACGCATATCAATCAGCCTTCGCCTTAGCCGCCGCGAGCGAGCTTGATATCTTTACAGAGCTCATTAAACGGAATGGGGCTACGCTTTCGGAACTGTCAAAAGCCCTTGAACTTGACGAACGCCGATTGAATTACCTGCTTGCAGCTCTTGTAACCATGGAAATACTCGCCAAATCGGAGAACTTGTACGTAGTAGAAGAACAGTTCGTCCCTTACCTCGACTCGCGTAACTCCGCTACCGTATTGCCCATGCTGCGTCATCAGGCAAATTGCGCTCGAGGGTGGGTTCAACTTGCGACGTCTATTAAAACAGGCGCTCCTGCGCCAGTCATTCCCGGCGTAAACGATGAAAAAGTCGAGTTTCAAGATTTCATTTTGGCAATGGACGTTGCCTCAAAAAGATTCGTGTCGTCGATCACTCAGCAGCTTTTCGAGCAAGATTTACTTCATTTCGAAAAGTTGTTAGATCTCGGCGGAGCTTCTGGCTCCTATTCGTTCGCTTTTCTCGAAAGGAATCCAAATCCGAAGTCGAAAGCGATCATATTCGACCGTCAGGAGGCGCTCAAAGAAGCTAAAATAAAAGCGCAAAACACCGAATTGGATAATCGGCTTGAATTTTATTCGGGCGATTTCTATAAAGATCCCTATCCGCAAGACGTAGATTTCGTTTGGATAAGCGCTATCATTCATCAACAGAACGAAGAGACGACGGCGCAAATGTTTCGTCAGTCCTTTAACTCGCTTCGCCCCGGCGGTCTTGTCGCAGTTCGCGACGTCTTTATAAACGAAGATCAAACCGGTCCCCGCGCCGCGGCGTTTTTCGGCATCAATATGGCGATTCGTACCGAACAGGGAAGAGTTTATACGGTCGGCGAAACCGTCAATTTATTGACGGAAGCGGGCTTCCAGAACGCACGGCTCGCGATTCCCGCCGAAGATATGGGCGCGGTTGTTGTCGCAGAAAAAAGCCCATCGCTTTGACTTCCAAATACGTGCGTCCGTTATTACCCGATCCCTTTCGTTTGTCCCCATTATTAGTACAAAGGAGTAATTGATGTTACCTACGCGAAGAACATTTCTTCTAGCGTTTTGCGCGCTTGTCTTCTGCTTGTCAAAACCGGTTGCCGGTCAAAACGCGGTTGATCAGACCCAACAGGTACATGGCGTATGGGTATCTTCCGTCTCGAACATCGACTTCCCCTCGAAACCGGGTCTAAGCGCCGATAAGATGCGGAGCGAGGCAGACGCACTGCTAGACAGAGCAGTCGAACTTCGCCTTAATACGATTTTCTTGCAGGTCCGTCCTATGGGCGACGCATATTATCCTTCAAAGATTTACCCATGGTCCAGTTTCCTTTCCGGAGAACAGGGCAAGGCTCCCGACGAAAATTTCGACGCGCTCGGCTACTGGGTCGAAGGAGCTCATAAACGAGGAATTCAGTTGCACGCCTGGGTCAATCCCTATCGCGTTACCGTCGGCAGAAAAAATCTGGAAGATTTGGCTGAATCAAATCCGGCCCGTCAGCATCCTGAATGGACGTTTAAACATGGGGATCGTTTCTACCTGAACCCCGGAATCCCGGAGGTCCGTGATCTAGTCGTTCGCGGAATGGTTGAAATTGTAGAAAACTATGACGTAGACGGAATTCATATCGACGACTATTTCTATCCGGAACGGAATATAGACGAAGATAAGGAAACGTTCCAAAAGTACGGAAAAGGCTTTGACGACATTGAAGATTGGCGCCGCAACAACGTCGATCTTTTAATAGAAGCCGCAGGCAAGGCGATTCATGCGGCGCGTCCTAACGTTGCGTGGGGCGTAAGTCCTGCGGGCATATGGGCTAACAAATCAAGCAATCCTCTCGGGAGCGAAACCAGAGGCAATCAGTGCTATTATAATCTTTACGCCGACGTTCGGGGCTGGATTAAAAAGGAATGGATCGACTATGTCGTTCCGCAAATCTATTGGCATATCGGATTCGAAATCGCTGATTTTAAGATTCTGACGGACTGGTGGTCAGACGTTGTTAAAGATACAAACGTTAAGCTTTACGTCGGCATGGCTGCGTATCGCGTCGATCCAAATTCTAAGACGGAGGCCTGGCGCGATCCAGACGAATTAACGCGTCAATTGGAATACTTAGCTCAATCGCCGGAGGTCGACGGACAAGTATTCTTTACAGCGCACAGTTTCAAACCGGGCGCCCCCGCCTGCACGCCGGTTGAAACTTACGGTAAAAATAATTGGTAGAAGTAAAAAACAATAAAAAGAGTCGCTTGAGACGGTAAAAAATGCCCGTCTCAGGCGACTCGTCGGCTAAACGATCAACTTAGCGAACGATCTATTTTCCAATACATTACTTGGCGATGTTAGTAAACTCGTCAATTCGAACGTTTCTAACATTCTCTTTGCCGGATTCAAAACCAACTCCCGAAACGTCAGGATTATAATTAACAACGTTTGAGATGATTGAGTCCGTCAACGAGCCCGCAATAAGGACGGCTTGCCGCGACTGGGAATGGATGTTTGTGACGGTGATTCCGTATGTATCTCCAAGGGGCGTTACGCCTCCCCACGCGGGATTGGCGTCGCCAATGCGAATCGTAGCTCGGTCGACGACGCCCTCGGGAGACGTATCGACGACTCCGTCGATAAGAATACGATAGATTTTAATCCCAGAAGCGTTGAGAAGTCGTACAATCTGATGTCCTCCAGAGGCGTATCCAGCGACGTTTCGGATCGTAATATTGTAAATATCAACGTTTTCATCAGTTGAAAAATCACTCGTTTCAGTACTTTTCAGAACGCCTCCTTCTTTATCGACTTTATCGATCGCCGTCAACGCGATTAAATCGTCGCCTGTATGTCCGACAATATTTTCTATCAAAATATCATGACATCCTTTACGAAGATCAAGTCCGTCAACGTTTAAAACATCAACTTCTTTTTCGTCGATTATTCGCCGTTCCGAAGAATCAAACGTAATGTTCCTTACTTTTCCAAAAGAACATTTTTCAAGCGAAATACTCCAGCAGTGCGCCTGAACGACCGCTACTCCCTCAATTGAAAAATATCGCGCATTTGCGAAAAGGATTCCTATATTGCGCCAATCGCCTGACTGAGATTCGCCTTCTTTACCGGCGTCTGTTCCAAACGTTCGTTTTCCCAATATTTTAGCGCTGTCTCCAGTTGCGCGTGGTCGATCAGCTCCTACTAATTTCACGTCGCCTATTCCAACGACATGAACATTCTCAATAGGTTCGACCTTCTTTATTCCAATTCCACAATTAGCCGTTCGAATGAAGTTGTCACGGCAAGAGTCAGAAGCTTTTAAAACGCATCCTTCCAGTATTAAGGTTGTGTTTGCCGGAAGGATAATTGCCGAATCGAGAAGCCAGAATGTTCGGTCGGAAATAGCGTCAGCTTCTCGTGGAGGAATTCTAACGATACCGCCGTGATCAGGCGCAGCGGCAATCGCAGCGGCGATACGCTGGGAATCTGTTCCCTTATATGTATTGGGATTGTTGGAAGGAGAATCGGCGAACAAATAGGCGCACTGTAAAAACGTTATAGCCAAAACAAAGAAAACTCTCATTTTGTCTTCACCTTTCTCACGACAACCGACATGAGACCGAATTCTCGAAATCTCTCTTCGATCAACTCGCGTTCATACGCAATTAAACCGTGATTCTCATACGGATCGTTGAAGAAATATCGATCGGAATCGTACCCAACGAGGACAAGACAATGCTCGTTGCCAAGCCAAGTAAACGTATCGCCGAGCCGATAAGGGGAATTTTCGTCGACATAGTCAATAGTCCACGAGCGAGTTAACCGCGACGGCGCCATATTCATCGTAGCCCAAATCAGAACGGGATCCCCCTTATCAATGTAGTTGGGAAGCAAATCGCAAAGTTTGAGCCCCGTCGTAACAACAGCGCGTTTATCTTCTGGCAAAACCATATTCATCGATTTAGCGATACAAGGCGCATAACATCCGTACCCACAGTTAGGTCCGTCGTCCTTATAAGGATCGCCAGGATATGCGGCAAAGGGATCGGGACCAAATCTCTGTCCATTTTCATCTTCGCGCCAGGGTTTTGTAATAAGAAATTTGTCTGTAAACTCTTTCCAGGTAATATCAACGCCATAAAACCGCAACACCATGGCGGCGCTCACTGCTTCGCAGCCGTAAACAACGTCTAGTTGGTTCATATAGGGAACGTCTATCAGCTTCGCATTGGGATCGGCGGCAACCGAATCACGGTCAACCTTGGAACCTTCAACGCCATACGCCATTCCAACGCTCAAACAGCATAAAAGGCACAGTCCGACAAAAGTCAAAGCGTTTGGAATGTAACTCGAACAATCGTGTACTATCGTCATGGGGTCACTTTCTTTTGAAAAAACGCCAAAGCGGCATATCAGAAAAACAATTTTTTCAAACGCCAAGTCGGATTATAAATATGTAATAACCAACGTCAAGCCATAATAATACTTTAACGCATATCAAGAAAAAACCTCGCGTTCAGTTTACCAAACGCGAGGTTTACGCCGCTGCAACTAAAATTGGCGCAACATCGGTCAATAAGAGACTTGGTCAAAAAAGGACAAATTAAATCATTTGCTCAAATTAGCGACCTGTTCCGCAGTCAGAGCCCAAGTAAAGACTCTAGCTCGCGCAATAGAACCGCTAAAGTAACAATTCCCTCCTCCGCCGCTCCCAATGTCGCTCCCAACGCAGAACGCTTGCACGACTTCAGAAGCAGGATGTGTCAACTTCCCTGCTACCTCTCTGCGAGCAACTTCTTTGCCGTCGAGATAAAAGACAACCGCCGCACCGTCGTACGTCCCAAAGGCGTCGATATACCGACCGGTTTCCACGGGAGCGGAAAGCGTTATATATCTTCCGTTTACGCTCATCCAGAGTTCAAGTTCTTTCGTCTGATTATTGAGTTCAAACGAAACGCCGGCGCCTTCCGTATTTGCCAATACGTCCATCTTATCCGAACCAAACGAATCAAACTTGAATCTCGCCGCAATGGTTCCACGACGCAACTTATTGTAGTCACGGCTATTAAATTTAATCTTAAAGCGATCGGCTTTTCCGCTGAATACGGCGACATATTCGTCGTTCAGTTCTGCGTCTTTGACAATCTTGGGAGCTCCGTTAATTTCAATCGCCTTTTGTTCCGGTAAAGCGTTCTTGGGTTCATTGACAACCCTGCCGTCAACAAACTTAATGTCGAGCATGTTCGCGTCAGGTGCAGGAGCGTTTTTATCAACGGTTTCCAACAGGTCTTTTGCCGTCTTGAACTCAACCGTCAATTTCTCGTCGCTTTCTTTAAAGAACGGATTAAGCGCCGTAATATCGGCTTGATAGGTCGACAGTTCGTCCAAACCGTCGATTTCGATTTTCATTTCCTTTGGATAATTCTTGAAATAATATTCGGACCAGAAATACTGCGCGCCAAAATCTTCCCATTCGTCTCCGTTCTTCTTCCTGATATCTGCGCGATAGCTATGAACCACGTCGGGACAGACGGCCTGTGGGAAAGATACGACGGCGACGTCGGCAGTCGCTTCGATAAGCTTAGCGTCTGCTGATTCAGTCCATTTCGGCTTTGAGGACGTCTTATAACGTTCGTCCGTATAGACGTATTTATCGATTGCGCCAGGTTGGGCAACCGCATACACGACGTCAAAGAACGAATTCGAGATTAAGTCGTAGGGCTTGAGAACCACCGAATTGTCCCGTCGGACTTCAACGACATACATCTGGGCGGCGTCATGATATCCCTTCGGGAATTTATTATATCTTCCGCCTTCGCCTCCCATTTCAAAGTAACTGAGCGTACCCGTGCCAAATGCGGTAAAACGACCTTGCCATACGGAACGCGGATCGTTGATCGGATAATGCGAATGTCCAGAGAAATCGATAACTCGGGGATACTTCTGAAGTGTGTCGTAGAGATCTCTAGTTCCCCAGTTATCCTCCCCGCGGCTTCCGTAAACGGTCGGAGTTACGTGATAATGCTGAAAAGTAAAGACAGGTTTGCCGGAATCGTCGGCGCATGCGTCTGCAATTGACTTTTCAAACCAATCAAGAGCATAAAGATAGTCGCCGTCGCGGCAACTTCCGCGCTCCGGAGAAAGCGCGACGAACTTGAATCCATTAACGTCGTATACCTTATTGGAATCACGCTCAAAGATTTCTTCCCAACGCGCTTTAGATCCGTCGATAAACTCATGGTTTCCCATGCAGAGGATCGTCGTAGTTCCCTCTTGAATCCCTTTATCCATTACACTCTTAAAAAGCAAGAGCTCTTCGTCCCAACCATGATCGGACATGTCGCCGGCAACAAGCAACGCGTCAAACTTTTTGTACTGTTGCTTGCTCGAATAGTCGTACATAAACTGCATGGACCGCAGAAACCTATCGGCTTCGACGCAGTCCGGATTCTTCTTAAAATGCACGTCGCTCATTGCCGCAAAGCGAATTACGACGTCGTTCGAATTGGCGTCTGCCTCGGCTTCGTACTTCGCCCAAAGTGCGGTTGGCAAACATAAAAGAGACGCGCCAACGGTTCCTCGTGTCAAAAAAGAACGACGGGAAAAATTGTTGTGATCGTTTTGGGAAAACATGAGCCCACCTATCGAAATATGAGGAACTGAAAAACAAAACGAAGGAGGAGATCGAAATCGATTAATGAAGACGCTCTCACCCCGTCAATCTAAAGAAACATTATAAAGAAAAAACATAGTGGATGTTGTTCGCAACAGATTTTTTGTCAAAAGAAAACCCAAAGAGCGCCTAAGTCCCTTTGGGTTTATTCAGGAAGCATAACCCACGGATTGTGCTACTAAAAGCAATCGCTATTTCTTAAGGTCTTCTATTCTTGCGCGAACAATTCTCGAAGCGCTCAGACCGTAGTAGCCCTTGCCGCAACAGTAACCAACAAGAAACGTATTTGCGTCAATAAAAAAGAGCGCGGGATAACAAAAACCTTGCGTTTCGTTGTCAAAACTCTTATCCAAAGTCTTCTTCGCGAGAAACTCGCTGCCGTCCGGCGAAAGAAGCGCTATCGTTATGGGATTGCGCTTATCAGGGGATTCATTCCAAATGGCGACGAGATTATCGCTTCCTGGTTGCCTTTTTATGGTCGCGGGACTTGCCGGTGAAACGAGAATGGAAGGGGTCGAATCGGACCATGTTGCGCCGCGGTCGTCAGAAAACGCAAAATATTGACGGCCGCTCGCATTGCGAATGGTCATCAGCAATCGCCCGTCGGCAAGTTCGACTACGCCAGGCTCCTGATACATGATATCTCGCGAGTTAGGCACTTCTTCACTTTTAGACCAGTGTCGTCCGCCGTCGTCAGAGATAAGACAAAAGAGCGTCGCTTTATTTTCGTAATTATAGACGTCCCCTCCGCGATACGCATGACGCGCAACTGGAAGGATAATACGTCCTTCTTGCAAGAGGACAGCGCGGGAATTATTAATGACGTTATAACTCGCTTCCGGAAGGATTTGAACGCGGTCTGTCCACGTTTCTCCTTCGTCGTAGGAATAGCGCAGATAGGGTCTGCAATCTCCAGCGCTCTCTTTGACCAGATAAAAGAGCGCTATCGAGCGGTCACGAAGACGCAGAAGAGAAACAGACATTACGTTCAACTGACCTTCGTTGTCCAGTATGACCTCGTCTTCTTCAGACCATGTTGCGCCGTAATTCTTCGTGATTCGACTACACAAACGCGCGGTTGCGTGGTCGTCGCCGCTCGCGCCGTAATAGTGAGTATAAACATAGAGAATATCGCCAGATTCAAGACGAATAAAGTCGCCTTCGCTGTTTCGCGGATTGTCTTCGCCAGGGGGCAATTCCAAGACCACGCTTTTTGCAATCTGAGGAGGAAGCGCCGCTTGCGATTGATCCGTCGGCGCGACGCCAAAGGATCCCAAACTATAAATCAGCGCAAGATAGCCAATCGCAAATAAAGCGAAGCACGTCCTTCCCATCTTTTCTGATCTCCTCTGTTTAAACGCAACAACACTCTGAGAGCCAATCCTAAAAAACGACTCTGAACGAAGAGAAAACAGAAGAGTAAAAGAGCTCTTACCAACGCAACGCCGGAACCCGCGTTTTAGAACTTGACTGTTCAGTCTGTTTTGGCTCCGCATCCTCGTATTTCTGCGCCACAAACGCTCTACGGCCCCCTGCGGCGTCAGGATGAGGATTATCAAACGTTGGAATCGAACTAACGTATGCGGGAACGCTCGATTTTTCGCCGTTCTCTTTACTTTCATTCGAAGCATAGGCTTGGAAAGAAGAACTGGCACGCCCGTCCTCAGGAGGCCTCACTGCGACAGGCACAAAGCTGTTCTGGCCGACGTTTTCCGAAACGATTCCATTTTCCCAACTGTAATCATTGTAATCAGACTTACTATCAGGGTCAACAGATTCGCTTTCAATTACGCTGTTTTTTAATTCTTCTAAATCTACATTGTTTATTTTATCACTATAACCCAATCTATTGTTATAATCGTCTAGACTGTCAGACTGCGGTTCTGAAACACTCTGCGGATAAGTCGGAGTAGAAACAAGGGTAGAATCCTGACCTACAAGCGTATTCTGATAAGTTGAGAAATCTCGCGCTGCAGAATACTGGAAGAGAAGCACGTCGTCGTTTGGCTCCGTTTTGGCGGACGCTTGGGGAGAAGTTGCCGTCAAGTTAGTTCCCCATTCTCGATCAATTCTTTGACCTATTGCGTCGTCGGAAACTTCTTTCCTATTTCCGTCTAATCCCGTCAGCGCGCTTGAAACGCTGGGATCGGGAGCAAGATCTACCCATGTTGGAAACGCATCCTTCGGTTCCTCGTCTGAAGCGCTAAACAAGGAATCGCTCGACGGATTCAACCCAAGAGAATCGGAACCGGCAGGTTCGGAAAAACGCGAACCGTAAAGATCGTCATAGGGAGCGACGTCGGCCGAACCGTACTCGTCAAATCTAAATGAACCGTCGAAAACGCCCCTACTCTCATGTAACGTACCCGAAGGGATAAAAGAGTTGTCGGCTATTGATGGTGTTTCAGTCTGCGTCTCTTCTGTTCCACTCTCATTCATACCAGTTTGTACGGTAAGAGCCGATACAACGCCAAGACCAAAAACAGCAACGAACGACGCCAACTTGCGCGCCAATACCTTTGACGCAAATTTCGACTTGGAAACAGAGTTTGACGCGCCTGTGAAAC
Source organism: uncultured Planctomycetales bacterium (assembly GCA_946541595.1). GTDB lineage: Bacteria > Planctomycetota > Planctomycetia > Pirellulales > Thermoguttaceae > RUG369. The sequence goes on along the minus strand of CAMNJU010000002.1, from coordinate 34,923 downwards.
TGGGAATAACGCCAACGACGTGCGGAGCGCAAGTGTCGGAAGCGTTTTCGGATTCTTCGGACGTTAACCAATCCTGAGACGCTGCGCTATTCGGATCTATTTCAAAAGATTCGAATCCGCTACTGGACGTATTATCCATCCCGTTTTGATGCGCCATGATTTCATCCTTATATCGCTAATTACCCAAACTCGCACGCCAATGCGAAAGCATAATCTCCCTACTCACTTTTTCGGCAAAAAAATAGAAAACTTAATCTCTTTTTAACAATAAAAACAAAAATAGCAATTTTATTTATATTGCCGGCCAAGTAGCAATTTCTTTTTCTCGCAGTTCTTTTCCTGATCAGCGGTCCCTAAACAAAACTCGACCGATCGTTGGCAGAGATCGGTCGAGGAGTAATATCGTAAGTTAGAGATGGATCGGCAAGTAAACGAGACTCAGACTACATCAAGTCAGCCGTGCAACAGCCTATTTCTTAAAAAAGGCCAGGACTTTCTCAACAAGATAAGTCTGCTCTTCGGCGGTAAGTTCTGGATAAATCGGAAGCGCCAGAACTTCTCTCGCCGCCTTTAAGGTCTGGGGAAGATCTTCCGCTTTGTACCCGAGATACGCAAAGCATTCTTGTTGGTGTAAGCCGAGCGGATAGTAGATATCAGTTCCGATTTTACACTCGGCAAGATAGGCGCGTAATTCGTCTCGTTTGCCGCCCAAAACGCGAACAACATATTGATTCCAGACGTGCCGCCTGTTCCCTACCGTTTTCGGGGTAATAATGCAATCAGCCAAATTGGAGTCTGCAAAAAGCCTTTCGTATCTCGCAGCGTTAGTCCCACGAGCCTCGGTCCATTCGTCCAGATACGCGAGCTTGACGTTTAAAATTGCGGCCTGATACGAGTCCAGACGGCTGTTGATCCCGATCTCCTTATGGAAATACCGTGGAGACATCCCATGTCCGCGCAAAAGACGAACGCGATCCGCTACGGTCTGATCGTTGCAAACGACCATTCCCCCGTCTCCTGCGCCGCCAAGATTTTTCGTAGGATAAAAGCTTAAACAAGACGCGTCGCCCCAATTTCCAACGGGGACGCCGTCGAGTTCCGCGCCAATCGCCTGACAGGAGTCCTCTACGATAAAAATCTTACGTCCGTATTTCTTTTCCGCTTCCTCGACAACCGCTTTGAGCCCAATCATGTCGGCGGCTTGACCAAAAAGATGAACAACTACAATTGCTCGCGTCTTTTCCGTAATACGACTGGCGACGTCTTGCGGATCAAGATTGAACGTGTCCGGATCAATTTCCGCGAACACAAGCTTTGCGCCAAGGCGCGGCACACAACTTGCCGAGGCGAAGAACGTAAAGGAAGGCGCTATTACTTCGTCGTCCGCACCAATATTGGCAGCCATAAGAGCAAGTAACAACGCGTCGCTGCCAGACGCTACTCCGACCGCATGGTTTGTTTGGGAGTACTTGGCAATATTTTCTTCGAGTTTTTTGACTTCCGGACCGAGAACGAACTGACCGCTTTCGTTAACGCTAGTCAAAACAGCGTTCATTTCCGCGCCAATCTTGTTGAACTGGCGCTTTAGATCCAACATAGGAACTGCGGTGATCTCTGTCGACATTAGTCAATCCTTTCTAAATGATCTTACTTTAAATTCCGTGCAAGGCACGAACCGGGAATTAGTGTAATCTTTCTATTTTTTGGGGTCAAGCGAGAAAATAAGACTCTGCATTCTAGGAAAAAGAGAAAAGATTCGTTAAAAGATGCAAAAAAAAAATGTAAAAAAGCCGCTCATTCAGAAAAATGAGCGGCTCATCGTTAGACAGATTTATCATCAGCGTCAACCGAAATAGTCGACTGCGTTTTTAAAGATTTGGAGACCGTCGCCAACTTTATCCGCGAAATCAGGATCGTTACGGAAGCGCGTCCAATTCGGACGCTGCGTCTTATCGATATGACGTTCCGGGTGCGGCATCAGACCAAAAACACAACCAGTTTCATCACACGCTCCTGCAACGTCGCGCATCGCACCGTTAGGATTGTCTTCGGGTACATAACGAAGAGCCAAACGTCCTTCCGCCTCGAGTCTGTCGAGCACAGAGTCGTCGCGAGCCATAAACTTACCTTCAGCATGCGCTATTGGGAGATACATTGATTCAATCCCCTTCAAAAAAACGCATTTATCCCCCTTAACCGTAAGCCGTGTCCAACGATCTGTATATACGCCAGATTTGTTCCAAGTCAAGGTAACTGGCGCGCCCAGTTCGTCGTCTGCCACAAGAATTCCAGACTTAATTAAAATCTGGAACCCGTTACAGATACCTAAAATGAGTTTGCCTGCGTCGCGAAATCTTTGAATCGTGTCAAAAAGATTAACACGAATTTTAGTCGCCATGACACGCCCGGCGGCAATGTCGTCGCCGTAGCTGAACCCGCCAGGAAAACACATTATTTGAAAGCGGTCAAGTTCCGAAGGGTTACTAAGTATCTGATTGACGTGAATTCGTTCCGCGGTCGCGCCGGCCAACTCGAAAGCGTACGCCGTTTCGAGATCGCAATTCGTACCGGGCGCTCTCAAAATTAAAACGTTAGGTTTCATCTTTATATTTCAACTTTGTTTGTTATTGCGTTCAAAAAGCCCAGCGGGCTCCTTCCTCTCAAAGCGGTCGATTGACCGATGGGAAAGAATACGGTCGCGCAAAAGCCAGCCTCGCTCAGTCGGAGTATTCGCCGCCCAAGTCGAAAGGTTTCTGCCAACGTAATTTGAGATCGGCAAGATCGGCGTCGATCAAAACAGAGCCGTCGCTCGATGCAATCTTCAAGCGAGGGGTCTCCGTTACCTTTCCAACTTGCGCATACGGAACGCCGCCCTGACTCAGAATCTCCTCAAAGGACTCAATCGACGAGGTCGGAACTTCAATCAACAGCCGTGAGTTCGACTCGGAGAAGAGTTTAATGTAATCGCTGCTGTTTGGAACGCCAGGAAGTTCGTTAAGAGACGCGTCCTCAGATTCCACGAAAGGAATCGAGTCGAGCGAAATTTCAGCGCCAAGGCCGCCGGAAAATGCGGATTCAGCGGCCGTAACAGCCAATCCGCCTTCGCTCAAGTCGTGAGCCGAGCGAACAAGCCCTTTTTGAATCGCCTGATAAACCGCGTTGTAGGTCCGCTTGGCAAGTTCTACGTCCAGCGTGGGAACTTGTCCGCCTACCCAATTGCGAACGAGCGACAGATGTGAACCGCCCAGTTCGTTTCGGGTAACGCCGACGATGTAGAGCGTATTGCCAACCTCTTTTAAGTCCATCGACACGCACGTTTCGACGTCGTCAACCTGCCCCATTGCGCTAATGAGCAAAGAGGGAGGAATAGCGATAGGCTCCTTACCTTCCGGCCTAAATTCATTATTGAGCGAATCTTTTCCGCTAATGAACGGAGAACCGAACGCAATAGAAATCTCCTGACACGCCAAAGCCGCGCGAACAAGCGAACCGAGTACTTCAGGTTTGTCGGCGTTGCCCCAACAGAAATTGTCGAGAATGGAAATAGTATTCGGATTCGCGCCGACCGCGACCGCGTTACGAATCGCCTCGTCAATCGCGCTCGCCGCCATATTGTAACAGTCGTAATCTCCATAATTCGGATTCATTCCGTTAGAAATTACGAGTCCTCTGCGAGAACAAACGCGGGGACGAAGCACCGCGGCGTCGCCTGGGCCGTCGTTCGCAACGCCCACGAGCGGTTTAAGAACGCTTCCCCCTTGAACCTCATGATCATACTGGCGAATCACCCAGTGTTTACTCGCGACGTTCAACGAAGAAAGAATCGCTTCGAGATCAAGCGTAGCGTCCGTTTTTCCTTCCTTGCAGCACGGGCATGCAACAGCGACAGATTTCGAAACCGTCGTTTGTGCCCAAAGCTCCGTTTCAGCGACAGTTATCGGCGCAACTTTGGTTGGAGTATAAACCGCCTGACGAACAACGCGAGGCCGGCCTTTGTGCATAAATTTCATGTCAAGATCGGCGACCGTCTGACCTTCGTATTTAAGCACAAGACGGCCCGTAGGCTTGAATTCGCCGAGAACGAACGCCTCAACGTCTTCACTGTCGCAAAGAGCCTTAAGTTCTGCCCACTTTTCTTTTGGAACAGCAAAAACCATACGTTCTTGAGCTTCGCTGATCCAGATTTCAGAATAAGAAAGCCCTTCATACTTCAAAAGGGCGGCGTCGAGATTGACCTCCGCGCCAATATCTTCGCCCATTTCTCCAACGGCGCTGGAAAAACCGCCGGCGCCACAGTCGGTAACGGCGTCGTAGAGATTACGGTCGCGCGCTTCGAGCATAACGTCAAGCACGGTCTTCTCAACAATAGCGTTTCCAATCTGAACGGCGCCGCCTGAAAGCGTCTCGCTTTCGCTTGTAAGTTCCGCGCTGCTAAACGTCGCGCCGTGAATTCCGTCACGCCCGGTGCGTCCGCCCATCGCCACGATTAAATCGTTCGGTTTTGGCTCTTTGAAAGACTTGTCTACGGGAATAAGCCCAACGTTGCCGCAATACACGAGGGGATTGCCAAGATAACGCTTATCGAAATATACGGCGCCATTAACGGTAGGAATCCCCATACGGTTGCCGTAATCGCGAACGCCGGCCACCACGCCCTTAACAACGCGGCGGGGATGAAGAACTCCGTTAGGAACTTCTTCGGAATCAAGTTGCGGAGGCGCGAAACAGAAAACGTCGGTATTACAAACCGGCTTAGCGCCCATCCCTGTTCCCATTGGATCGCGAATGACGCCGCCAATACCGGTATTGGCTCCGCCATAAGGTTCGAGAGCGCTTGGATGATTATGCGTTTCCACTTTGAAGCAGACGTTGTATTCGTCGTCAAATTTCACGACGCCTGCATTGTCAGAAAAAACGCTCACGCAGAAATCGTTTTCGCCCAACTTCTCACGAATTTTGACGGTCGAATCAAAAATCGTTTCTTTCAGCATGTTGTTGAAAAGCCGCTTTTCTCCAATCCCATCTGAATACTCGACGACGCCGGCAAGCGTTTTGTGACTGCAATGCTCGCTCCAAGTCTGAGCGATTGTTTCAAGCTCAACGTCGGTAGGATCGCGATCTAAACTAACGAAATGCATTTGAATCGTCTGCATTTCAACTAGCGAAAGATAAAGCTGCCCTTCCTTACTGAGCCTAATAAGATCGTCGTCCGACATATTTCGAATCGGGACGACCTTCAATTCAAACTGGTAAGAAGAACCGACTTGTAAAGAATCAAAACCCAGACGTCCGTATGCGACCTGCTCAATCGCGTCGTTGGAAAGGAGCTTCCGCGAAAGACGTTTCAGTTCGACGTCGTCGACCCCTGAAATCCAATATTTCTTGAAAGTCCGAACCGCCTCTGGCGCTACGTTATACTCGGCGGCCGACTTTCGGGCTGCGTCGGCGACAACGTCTGTCACGCCGGGTTTCGGTAAAACGTAGACAATTTCTCCCAGCGCTCCGGCAAGAGATTTCTCTAACTCAGGATCGCCCACAAGTCCTACGTTAGCCCGTTCAACGACCGGATCGGCGAGCAGTTTTCCAACAATCAAATCGATCTGTTCGCGGGTTAAGTCGCCTTGCACGAGGTAGCCGCGCGCAGTTCCAATAGTCAGACTGGAGGAAAAACCAAGGTCTGCGGCGTCGGTTTTCGTCTCACTGCCGGCCACGTCGGGCAGCCCCTGCGCGGCAAAAATATCAACTTCCCAAAGCATCTCGTTTCTTCTTTGTTTCGTTCAAAAAGTTTAAAATTGACTCGCTGTCGTCCTCTTTCAAGAACTTCTTCCAGCGAAGAATCTGCGCTTCCATTCGTTCCAACGCGTCTAAAACCGCAACTCGGTTTGCGCTGTAGATTTCTACCCACATATCGGGACTGCTCCCGGAAAGACGGGTTACGTCCCGAAATCCCGTTCCGGTAAACAAGAACTCGTCGAGCGGAACAACGCTCATCGTAAGTACCGAAGCTAGATTTGGCAAATGGCTTGTACGCGCTAAAATCTGATCGTGCTCTTCGGCGGAAGTTTCTAAAACGCGCGCGCCGAGCTTCGACCAGAAAATACGAAGACGGCGAATCATATCAATGTTCGGTCCGGCAATGCTATGCGACGCCATTGTAGAAAAATCGGAGGGAATCGCCTTCATAGCGTCGAGCGCTTCTTGACGTTCGCTTGTCGTCGTCCAAGGAGTAAGCACCGTCAATTTATTGCGAAAAAGGTCGGCGCGCGCATACTCGACGCCCGATTTATCGCTTCCTGCAATCGGATGAGAAGGTATGAAAACAACGCGCGTGTTTTCGGGCGATTCGCCAGACGAAACAAGCTCGTTTCCTGCCCTGGCAAAACCGCTCTTAGTGCTCCCAACGTCGGAAATAACATAATCCCGACCGATAAACCATGACGCGTTGCGCATCTCCCACAGGTCGCGAAGAGCGCGGATATTCGTCTCCACAGGGAGGGCAAAACAGATCAACGTCGGTTTATTGGGTTCACATTGTTCAAACGCGTCGCACCAAGAAGTAACGCCTACGTCAATCGCGCCGAGCTCAACAGCGCGCTTCAATTTTGATTCCGTTCTCCCTAAGCCGATTATTTTGCCCCCACATCGAGCAATTTTAGCGGCCAGACCGACGGAACCGCCAAGTAATCCGACTCCGTAGATAATTGTCTGTTCAAACGTTTCCATTACAGGGATCCACTTGCGACTAACGTCATGAAGTTCAACGGTCACACTGATAAAAACGTTTCAGACGACCGACACGCTCACGCCATTATAAACGACCGCTCGTTTGCGTCAATTCTATTCATATGAGTTATGCAGGCAAAAAAGGTTACTTTTGCCGTAATAACCGGACGCCGTCCTACGCCATTGAGTTACAACACGCCTCTTACGCTAAAAAAAGCGCAACGGCGCCAAAAGTATAAGGCAAGCTATCGCGCTTCCTTAAAAGAACTGAGCAGACTCAAAAAAAACAATAACAAAGGGCCAAAACAAAAGAAGTCCAAAAGTGACTTCTTAAGACGCAATTCTTTTTTTGACCTTAAATTTGTAAAACATTTTTCAAAAGAATCGATAAACAGCGTTTCAAACGGCTTGTTTTCACTTCAGAACTCTCAAACATATCTGGCAATCTGGTCATATAAAATATTTCTTTTTTGAATATTCTATAAGGTCAATTTCAAAGTATACTCTTTCTTGGACGTTAGGGAGAAAGTAATGAACCACAACCAATATAGAAAAATAGCGACAATCAGTGACTTCAGCGGATTTGGACGTTGCTCCATAACAGCGGCGCTCCCCATTATTTCCGCTTTGAAAATCCAAAACTGTCCGTTGCCAACTTCTATTTTTTCTAACCACACAGGATTCGACAGTTTCTTCAAAACAGATTTTACCCCGCATATGCAGGCGTATATGGACGAATGGGCAAAGTTGGACTTGCGATTTGACGGAATTCTCACCGGCTTTCTGAGTTCGCCAGAACAGGTCGACCTCACGCTGAATTTTTTCGAGCGGTTCGGAGGCTCACACGTCATAACTGTCGTCGATCCGGTAATGGGAGACTATGGAAAGCTGTATCCAACGTATTCGACACAACTTGCGAATAAGCTGTCCCAATTGCTTCCTAAAGCAGATATACTTACTCCCAATCTGACAGAAGCGTGCATTCTCACCAAAAGTGAGTACCGTTCTAATCCTAACGACGAGTTCCTTTTCACGCTATGTCAAAAACTCGGTAAAAATGGACCTAAGAAAATTGTAATTACAGGCTTGGAACGAAACGACACGCTTGAAAACTACGTGTATGAAGACGGTTCGACCCCGACGGTAATCACATCTCCTAAAATCGGACCTTATCGCTCAGGAACAGGAGACGTCTTTTCGGCGATCGTCGCCGGCGACGCCGTTAACGGCAAGGGCTTTACAGATTCCATTAGACATGCGGCTTCCTTCATTACGAAAGTTATGAAGGAGACGGTTAGACGCGAAATGCCTTTAACGGACGGAATCTGTTTTGAAGAATTCCTTTGCGAATTATAAACGTTAATTTCCCTTGAGCGCGCAACAAACTTAAATAAAAAATGAAAGACCTTATATTCACTTATCTTGTAAAAAACAGCATTTATGTAAATCTCACCAATCGGTGTCCTTGTGCCTGTACTTTCTGTCTTCGTCAAAACGGAGACGGCGTTTTCGGCTCCGGTCCTCTTTGGCTCAAACACGAACCGAGCTTAGAAGAAGTCAAAGAAAGCCTTGATCAATGGAACCTTTCCCAATATGACGAAGTTGTCTTTTGCGGATACGGCGAACCGATGGAACGGCTTGACGTTCTATTGGAGACGGCTTCCTATATCCGCGAAAAGAGCGACGTCAAAACCCGGGTCAACACCAACGGTCTGGGAGATTTAATCTGGAAACGACCGACAGCGCAATATCTGAAGGGATTGATAGATTGTGTGTCTATAAGTCTGAACGCATGCAATAAGGAGGACTATCTTCGGCTAACGCGTTCTAAATTTGGCGTCGAATCGTTTGACGCAATGCTCAAATTTGCCGTTGACTGTAAAGAATACGTTCCCAAAGTCGTTATGACAATTGTCGACGTCGTTACGTCCAAAGAAGTTCAAAAACGTTGTCAAGAGTTATGCGATAAATTAGGGCTTACGTTAAGAATTCGCCCATACGAAAAAAGCTGAACCGTAATCTTTCGAAATCTTGTAAAAAAACTTGAAAAAGGACGTGCCGCGTATATAATCAGGAACGTGTTATTCGTTGACGGTCATGCCCGTCGACGACCGACTGTTCATTTAAGATTATTCGTTTCTCAACCATCCAGCGAACGGCGCGAAAGCCATTTCAGCTTCAACGCGTTCTTCGTGTGTAACAGGACAGGAATAAACGCGATGCGACGACGAGATTTTTTAACAGCTTCGGCGTTAGCGGCAACGGCGCTGCCGTTCGCTTCCACGCTCTCTCAACTCTTCGCTGCGGAAAACGGCGCTAAGAAAATCCTTCTTTTCAGCCGTTCCCAAGGGTTTGAGCATTCTCCCATTAAATTCGATGAAAACGGCGACTGCCTTGCCGCTAAAAAACTCGGCGCGCTCGCGAAAGAACTTGGATATGAACTGGTCAGCACGAAAGACGGCGCCGTTTTCGACGGCGATTTGAGCCAGTACGCGGCGTTTGTTTTCTACACGTCGGGCAACCTCGATCAGGAAGGCGGCGACGGTCAGAATCCGATTAGCGCCGAAGGCATGAAGAACTTCTTTAAGGCGGTTCGAGAAGGCGTAGGATTCCTCGGATTCCATAGCGCTACGGACACTTTCCGTCTTGGAACTGGCTACAAAGTCGATCCGTATTACGAACAAACAGAGTACGTACGCTTGCTCGGCGGCGAGTTTATCGTTCACGGTGAACAGCAAGAAGCGACGGTCGAAATTCACGACGAATCGTTCCCATCTCTTGCTGCTCGTAAGCCGTCATACCGTTGGCACGAAGAATGGTATGCTAATAAAAACTTTGCCCCCGACATGCACGTCCTCGCTTCTGTCCAAACCGCCGACATGAAGAAAGAAGGACACAACAAATGCTACGACCGTCCCGCGTTTCCGTGCATTTGGGCCCGTAAGGAAAAAGAAGGCGTCGTGCTCTACTGCGCTTTCGGACATAACGATTCCTTCTGGAACGACGGTCAATCGGACGACCTCCTTTCCGATTTGCTCAAGGCGGCGGTCGGTCAGATTCAGATTTCGACCGAGCCGAACCTGAAGCGATGCTGTCCACAAGCCGACATGCTTCAGAACTCTTGGATTAAGGGGCTCGTCAATACGTCCGACTGATAGACTCTCATAGCCGCGTAATCGTTCGCATAACAACGTTCGTTTGCGCGGCTCGTTGCTTATACGGGGTTTTTATGTCCTCTGATTTCTATAATATCGCCGAGCGTCTCACTCAAATGGCGAAGGAAATTCCCGATTCCATAGCAATCGCGGAACCGTTGTTTCAAGGTAAAAAACCCCGTCGCGACCATTTTGGCAAACGTGAATATGCAGCCGTTACATTCTTGGAACTTGATCAAGATTCCGACAGAATAGCCGCCGTCTTACAACGTGAAGGCGTGAAGCCCGGCATGAGACTGGCGTTAATGGTTCGTCAGGGAATTGATTTTATCTCGCTAGTCTTTGCGCTGTATAAAACAGGCGCGACTCTTGTTCTCATTGATCCCGGAATGGGAGTCAAACGCATGCTCGTCTGTTTACGCGAGGCTGAGCTTGACGGGTTTGTTGGAATTCCGGAAGCCCATATGGCTCGCATCCTCTATCGGCGTTGGTTTCCAAAGGCCAAGCACAACCTAACCGTTGGAAAACGCTACTTCTGGGGGGGGCTCTCTCTCGCGAAGATTCGCAAAGAACCTTTTCTCAAACCCGAAAATCCACGAACAAAACTCGACGATCCCGCCGCAATTATTTTTACTAGCGGCAGTACCGGCGTGGCTAAGGGCGTTTTGTATACCTATCGCATGTTCAAAACGCAAGTAGAGCAAATTTCAGAAAGGCTCCGTATTAAGCCCGGTGGAATAGATCTCGTAGGCTTCCCTTTCTTCGGGCTCTTTAACGCAGGTATGGGAACAACGGCTGTCATTCCCGACATGGATTCCACGAAGCCGGGTTCAGTCGATCCGAAGCTTTTTTTGGAAGCGGCGGACGACTGGAAAATTACACAATCTTTTGGTTCTCCCGCCCTTTGGAACCGCGTAGTCGATTATTGTCTCGAAAACAACCGAAAAATCGAAACTCTTAAACGCGCCGTTATAGCAGGCGCTCCTGTATCCTTTGATTTACTGCGCAGATTTCGACAGATTTTACCCGACGACGCGGAAATCATCACTCCGTATGGCGCGACGGAGTCTCTTCCTCTCGCGGCAATAGAATCTCGAGAAGTTCTTGAAGAAACCTGCCAAAAAACAAAACTGGGACTAGGGGTCTGCGTAGGTAAGTTTTTTGACAAACCTTTAGAACATCGAATTGTTCCAATTCTCGACAGCCCAATACGTAATTTAAACGACGTCAAAATGATGCGGCAGGGCGAAATTGGCGAGTTGCTTGTCTCGGGGCCTCAGTGTTCTCCTAGATACGTTACGAGGACTGAAGCTAACGAATACGCATTGGTCGAAGGTGAAAACGGGCAAATGTGGCGCCGCGTAGGAGACGTAGGCTATTTCGACGAACAAGATCGTTTCTGGTTCTGCGGACGAAAATCACATCGCGTTGAAACTGCCGCTGGACCAATGTTTAGCATACCCTGTGAAGCGATATCAAACGAATCGCCCAAAGTCTTCCGGTCCGCCCTTGCAAGCGTTCCGCTTTCACAAGACTATGTCCCGCCGGAAAACCTCACAGAGCGCGCAAAGGCGTTCCGTAACAGCTGGCGCGAACCTGTGATGATAGTCGAGCCCGCGCCCGGTAAAGAGCCGGAAAATGAAGTCGAAGAAGAAGCGTTTTGTTCCGAGATACTCGCTATTCTTCATCAATCGCCCATAACGGCGTCAATCAATCGCGTTTTTATCTGTAAGAAGTTTCCTGTCGACGTAAGACACAACGCCAAAATTAACAGGGAATTGCTTACCGAATGGGCTACGGCAAAATTGCAGGGAAAAACTATCCCCCTTGCTAATGGTCCAATAAAAGGATAACGAGGATTCTCTATGGCAACAGGCGAAACGATTGTCGCTCAGGCGTCTGCACAGGGTTCGTCTCAATACGGAGTCGTTCGTTTATCCGGTCAGGAATCTTTGGAAGCGATAGCGCCAATCTTTTACCGCCGTTGTTCGAATGAAGATTTTCCACCTGACGATCTTTCTTCGCGTAAAGTAAACGCGGACAATATCGTAGAAAACGTCGATAAAAAAGAAATTGTTCTCGGTTGGCTTACGCCTTGGGAGGAAGAATCTGCCGGTTCTCTTCTAGTAGTACGGTGCGAACTTTTCTATTGGCCTCAAGGACGCGGTTTTACTGGCGAACGTGCGGTTGAACTTCACCTGCCGGGCGCTCCGGCTATTTTGGACTCGACGGTTCGTTCGATTCTGGCTTCAAAACATGCTAGACTTGCCAATCGAGGCGAGTTTACACTTCGTTCGTTCCTCTCTGGCCGCATCGACTTAACGCAGGCAGAAGCGGTTCTTGGAACTATTGAAGCGGTATCAGATCACGAATTACGAAATGCGTTAACTCAACTTTCGGGCAATCTATCGCGTGACTTTGCCGAACTTCGGGAAAAACTGTTCGACGTCTTATGCGACTTAGAAGCTGGCTTCGACTTTGCAGACGAAGATATCGAGTTTATCTCAGCTTCCGCAGTCAAAACAAAATTGCACGAAGCTAAATCTCAAATAGAAGAAACGCTTACTCGAGCCAGAACGCAACTCGGGGCGGATCAGACGCCTCGCGTCGCGCTTATTGGAAGTCCAAACGCCGGTAAGAGCTCTCTTTTTAACGCTTTGGTCAGAAGATTCGGCGACGCGGCTTCCACCGACGCGCTTGTCTCAGAAGAGGCAGGCACGACGCGCGATTATCTCGAAGAAGCGTTAAATATCGACGGAGTCCATTTTCTTCTCGTTGATTCCGCAGGCGTTGAATCAAAGCGGACAATCGAAGCGGTTGGGAACGCGGCTCCACGTGCGCTTGCGCAGCGCAATCTAGCGCAAGTCGTTGCAAACGCTTCGTTAATTGTGCACTGCGTCGCTCCTGACGTCGCAGATTCGATTGAAGAAAAAAGAATTGAAACGTTAATCAATCCCAAAACGCCCGTCGTTCGAGTAACGACGAAACACGACTTGAATTCGGCAGAGAGTTTCAGTAGCGTTTCTCTCGCAACCTCGGCAACGACCGGATACGGACTCGAGAAGCTCGCCGCTGAAATCGTCGGTAAGTTAAAAGAAGAAACAGAAAATGGGGAAATCGTCCCGTCAACCGCATTACGGTGCCAAGAAGCGCTCAGTGAAGCGCTTGACGCGCTTCAGAACGCGCTAACAATTATGGACGATCCGTTAGGCGACGATTTCTTATTGGCGTCGGAAATACGCGTCGCGTTAGATCGCGTCGGAATCGTTACAGGTCAAGTACATACGGACGATCTGCTCGACCGTATTTTCAGCCGTTTCTGTATTGGCAAGTGATCTTTTGTATAAAATCGTCGGCGAATCACAAGAGACACTCTCTGAGTTAACCACGTCTATAAGGCCAAGCTGCAGTAAAAACTCGACACGGCTGCCAACGTCGCTAAGCGCAAAAAATTCCCGATTTGTACTTCCACTCCAATACATTTTGCGTGTAATCTCGTCGAGCGAAAGCGGCGCTTCCGAGTCGGCAAGCAGTTTCAAAACGCGGTTGTTTCTCTTTTCCATAGCGCGCGTCGCAATCGCAACGCGTTCCGGAATATTCACAATCAGATCTTCATGAGCGGGAATCGCAAAGATTTTTTTTCCGAAACGCGCTTCGTAATTCCCCGCAATTGTCTCAAACCTCTTCAGCGACATAATGTAATTAATCAGCCCTGTTTGAGGGGTCATGCGAGCGGGCCAAATTTGAGTAACTGTTTTTGACAGGAGCAAATCTCCTGAAAAGACAACGTTGCCAAAGAGAAAAACCATATGTCCGGAACTATGTCCCGGCAAGTAGAAAAATTTCAAAGGACCGAATTTTTCTCCGCCGTAGAGCATTCGATCAACAGCAACGCTTCGCGCGCGGCCGGGCCGGAACCCAAATCCGTCTAAAACTTCTTGAACTTTCGACGCTAAAACGCCAGATTCACGCAACCAATGCGCGTAACGCATATTTTCAACACGCGCGCAATCGTCGTAATGGGAGACAAGTCGGCTCTCAAACGCATGAATCCATACCTCGGCGCCAGTACGGCGTTTCCATTCGTAAACGCCGCCAAAATGGTCAATATGGGCATGCGTAAGAATAATGCGGCGAATTGCGCTAACAGAAAAAGATTTGTCGAACTCGGATCGCAAGATATTCATTCCGTGCTCCAAATCTGAGTTTGACTCTTCGTTGCCACACCCAGCGTCAATCATAACCCAATCGCCCGCAGTTAACGGAAACAGACAAATTGCGCCAGACAAATGCGGAAGGACGCGAGCTCGAATACGGTAGATGGGACCTAAGTCCGTCTGAATTTTAGCAACCGAACCGTCGCTCGATGTGAAAACGACTGGGATTTCCTCTGAAGAGTCGTTTAACTCTGAACAAAGCATGGTAAAAATAGTCCTGTAAATACCTTATCAACGACGAAAACGGCGTCGACCGAATTCCCTTAAATTCTCTAGCAATTGTATCCGGATTTTACAAATCGGGAACTTTAAACAGGTTCTTCTCAGACGAAATTAGATTCATAAAACCGTTATCGCTAAAAAAGGAATCGACGGCAGTTAAAGAAGACTGTTCGAAATAAGAGACAACTCTAAAAACTATTAACGTAGAGAGCGTCTCAAACAATATGTCATTGATATCCTATGCATAAAAAAACACGCTTCCCCACTCCTTTGAATAGGAAAGCGCGATTAATTAATACAACGCCGTGCAACTGACTATTTCATAGCATGAGCTTTTTCAGCCGCTTTGAGTTGGGCGTTTGCACGAGCTAACGCTTCCGTTCTAATTTCCACTTCGGCCAACGAACCCATCGGCAATCGATTTGCGTCTTCAATAGCCTTTCTGGCTTCCCCTACGTTTAGATCGGAAATCGGGCAGGCGCGATTGGTAAGAAACGTTGCCACGTTATCTACAACTTCTAGGATTCCCCCGTCGATAAACCAATACTGAACGGCGTCGTTTACAAGGGTCAAACGCATTTCCCCAACGCCTAATCGGCCGACCACGGGAGCATGATCCGCGTCGATCCCATATTCGCCGTCGTATAAGGGCGCTACGATAAATTTAGCGTCCTCGTCGACAAGTGTTTTCTCAGGCGTAACCACTATGCATTTCATTAGTCGTATCCTTGTCAAAAGGAGAACCCCGGCGCGCCGAATAATCGGCGCGCGTCACTACCTTCAGCCGAGAGTCACTTTTTACGCGCTTCGGAATCCATTCGCTTAGCCTGTTCCTCGGCCTGCTCCACGGAACCGACATACATAAACGCTTGCTCGGGCAGATGATCCCATTTCCCGTCGCAGATCTCATTAAAGGAGCGAATCGTGTCTTTAAGAGGCGTAATCTCGCCCTTCTTTCCGGTAAAGACCTCGGCAACCAAGAAGGGCTGCGAAAGGAACCGCTCGATTCGACGGGCGCGATGCACCGTGAGTTTATCCTCCTCAGCAAGCTCGTCTACGCCCAAAATTGCAATAATATCTTGCAATTCACGGTACTTCTGCAACATCTGCTGCACGCGCCGCGCACACGCATAATGTTCCTTGCCGACGAACTGCGGATCAAGCATGCGGCTTGAAGACGCAAGCGGATCTACCGCAGGATAGATACCTTTTTCTGAAATAGAACGTTCAAGATAAACAAACGCGTCCAACTGTCCAAACGCCGTGGCAGGGGCGGGGTCAGTCGGGTCGTCGGCGGGAACGTAAACCGCCTGAACGGAAGTAATCGCGCCCTTATTCGTCGAAGCAATTCGCTCCTGTAACGCGCCCATTTCCGAAGCCAACGTCGGCTGATATCCAACGGCGGAAGGCATACGCCCAAGAAGAGCGGAAACCTCAGAACCGGCCTGAGAGAAGCGGAAAATATTGTCGACGAACAAAAGAACGTCTGTTCCTAAATTATCCCGAAAGTACTCGGCCATCGTCAGCGCTGAAAGAGCCACTCGGAGACGAGCCCCCGGCGGTTCGTTCATCTGCCCGAAAACCATCGTAGTCTGATCAAGAACGGAACGCCCGGTATCGCCAATCTTCGCTTCCTTCATCTCTCGCCAAAGGTCGTTCCCTTCGCGGGTACGTTCCCCTACTCCGGCAAAAACCGAAGCGCCGCCATGTGCGCTCGCGATACGGGCGATGAGTTCCTGAATAATAACTGTTTTACCCAGTCCAGCGCCGCCAAAAAGCCCGGCTTTGCCGCCGCGAACAAAAGGCGTGAGCAAATCAATAACCTTAATACCGGTCTCAAAAATCGCTGAATTCGTGGACAGTTCAGCGACGCTCGGAGCCGGCTGATGGATCGGACGGTACTCATCCGCATCGATCGGTCCCGCCTTATCGATTGGATCCCCCAATAGATTAAAAACGCGCCCTAAAATATTCTTGCCTACGGGTACCGACACCGGCGCGCCCGTATCAACGCATTCCATTCCACGAACGAGTCCGTCGGTACTTCCCAAAGCGACGCAACGAACGCGACCGCCGCTCAAGTGCTGCTGCACTTCGCCCGTCAAATGAATTTTCACCGAGCCAAGTTCGTGATCGATCTTGACGGCGTTATAAATCGGAGGCAACTGTCCTTCGTTAAATTCGGCGTCAAAAGTCGAGCCGATAACTTGGGTGATACGGCCGATTATGTGATTTGTATTGGTCTTATTCATATGTTCACGAAGCCTTGGTTTCTCTACGTTCAACGCAGACGCTCGAGTCGTTTACACAATTCTCAAACGTTCTTCGCCTTAGTTCTGAAATCCTTCGAATTATTATTTAATTAATTACAGAACGCGCGCTTATTTCACTTTAAAGCGGACGCTCCACTAATGACCTCGATAATCTCGTTTGTAATCTGCGACTGACGCGCGCGGTTGTAAGAGGTCGTCAAAGACGAAATCATTTCGTCGGCATTGTCGGTCGCCGCTTTCATCGCCATCATGCGCGCAACCTGTTCGCTAACGGCGGCGTCCAGGAGACGTTTGAAAAGCAGGGTGCGAAACGCGTTTGGAATAACCTCCTCCAGAATCGACTGAGGCGACGGCAAAAACTCGTAGTCCAACTTCTTCTCATTGTTCCCACTCGCTTCCACTTCCAGATTTGAAAGCGGAAGTAGGGTTTCCACAACGGGCGTCTGTTTAGCCGTAGAGAAAAACTTCACATAAGCAACGTCAAAACGGTCGATATCTCCCTTCTTATAGAGAGTGAGAAGCTCGTTGGCAAGCTCCAGAACTCTGTCGTAAGAAGGTTTATGATCAAATTCCGTATACGAACGCTCAATCTCAATTTTACGGTATTTCAAAAAAGAGATTCCGCGTTTACCGGATACAAAAAGATCAACCTGTTCATACTCGCTTTGAAGTTCTCGCAACTTAGCAAGCGCGAGGCGCAAAACGCTGGAGTTATATCCCCCGCACATTCCGCGATTTGCCGTAAGTATAAACAAAACGGCGCGTTTCTTTGTTTCCCGCTTGGCGAGAAGAGGATGTTCCGTTTTAAGTCCCGTTTGGGCAAGGTCAGAAACCAACTGAACAATTCGCTTGGCGTAAGAATCGGCGGCGTTAGCGCGCAGCATTGCTGGGCGAAATTGAGCCGTCGAGACTAACTCCATAGTTCGAGTTATCTTACGAATATTCTTAATCGACTTCCGACGTTTGTCGAGCGCTCTAGCTTTTGCCATAAATAGTGTCGATAAAAGGTTGGGGCGCGCGGCGCCGAAACTCAAAAGCGCCGAAGCTCGTCGAAACGACCTTCGTCTTTAAACGTTAGTAAAGCGCAATAACGCGCCACATGTTAGACTCTGCGCAACGTAAGTCGCACAGAGTCGTTGGCGACAATCTCAATCAGCGTGAAGACTGGCAAATTTCTCATTAAACTGCATGATTGCAGCTTCAATCTGCTCCATCTCCTCGGAACCCATTTTAGCGTCAAGTCCCTTGATCCGATCCCAAAGAGGCTGCTTGGTTTCATGGAACCAAGAAATAAACTCCTTTTCCCATTTCCCGACCAAATTGACCGGGACTTTGTCAAGGAACCCCTTGGTACCGGCGTAAATAACCAAGACTTGGTCAATTACGTCAAGCGGCTTACAAACGCCTTGGATCAAAAGTCTGTTCATACGATAACCGCGGTCAAGACGCTGTTGCGTTGCAGGATCAAGGTCGGATCCCAATTGCGCAAACGCTTCAAGTTCGCGAAACGCCGCTAAGTCCAAACGCAAACCGCCCGCTACTTGCTTCATTGCGGGAATTTGCGCAGAACCGCCGACGCGCGAGACCGAAATACCAACGTTCATTGCCGGTCGCTGTCCTCGGAAGAACAGGTCGGGCTGCAGATAAATCTGTCCGTCGGTAATTGAAATGACGTTCGTCGGAATATAGGCGGAAACTTCGCCTTCCTGCGTCTCGACAATCGGCAACGACGTCAGCGAACCGCCGCCAAGTTCGTCGCTCAGCTTGGCGCTTCGTTCAAGCAAACGGCTGTGGCAATAGAAGACGTCGCCAGGATAAGCCTCACGCCCGGGGGGACGGCGCATCAAAAGGGAGATTTGGCGATACGCGACCGCCTGTTTCGAAAGATCGTCGTATACAATCAGCGCGTGCTGCCCGTTGTACATAAAGAACTCGGCCATCGCCGTACCAGCATAGGGCGCAATGTACTGCAAAGGCGCCGGCGAACTCGCTCCGGCCACAATAACCGTCGTGTAATCCATCGCCCCGTGCTGTCGTAAGGTTTCAACCACGCCAGCGACGGTAGAGTCTTTTTGACCGACAGCCACGTAAAAGCACTTAACGTCCTTGCCTTTTTGATTGATGATCGTATCGATACCAATCTGCGTTTTGCCCGTTTTGCGGTCGCCAATAATAAGCTCGCGCTGCCCGCGCCCAATTGGCGTCATTGCGTCGATCGCTTTAATACCGGTCTGCAAGGACTCACGGACAGGCTGACGGTCGGCGACGCCCGGAGCGGGGCTTTCGACCATTCGGTATTCAGTAGTTAAAACGGGCCCTTTACCGTCGAGAGGATTACCCAACGGATCAAGCACGCGCCCTAAGACAGCGTCGCCAACCGGCGTTTGCAACAGCTTGCCAGTCGCTCGAACTTCGTCTCCCTCCTCGATTTGAAGGTAGTCGCCCAAAAGGATAACGCCTACGCAATTCTCTTCGAGATTGAACGCTAGACCGATGACGTTATGCGGAAATTCCAACATTTCACCGGACATAACGCCGGACAGACCAAAGACCTGCGCAATACCGTCGCCAACTTCGACGACGCGTCCGACTTCCCGAACGTCTATTTGTGATTCGAAATGCTCAATTTCCTTCTGGATTACGGAAGCAATCTCGTCGGTTTTGAATTTCATGGGCGCTCCTGTTAATCATCTCTTGGCGCACTTTATTAAGTTGAGTAGCAATAGAAGCGTCGTAGACGACGTCTCCGACGCGAACGATAATACCGCCGATCGTTTCCGGATCGACCGTAACAGAAAACTCCGGTTCGCCGCCAACCAACTTCTTTAAGTTAGCGGTCAAACTATTTTTCGTTTCCTCGCTAAGCGACGTTGCGGTTGTAATTTGAATTGGAACGCTTCCCCGTCGAATCTTGTCGAGTTCACGACAAGACAAACGGATATAGCGCAACATATAAAAGCGCTCACGCCGAGCTAATACTTTCAAGAAGTTCGAGAAAACCGGGGAAGCGGAATCGCAAATTTCGTCGAGAATCCTCTTTTTCTCTTCCGCAGGCGTCATGGCGGAAACAAGAATCTTCTCAAGAGCCGGAAAGGCGTTGCACACGTCGATAAAGGAATCGTACTCTTCCCAGAGTTCCTTATATGACGCGCCCATCTCTTTTGCAGCCCCAATCAACGCTTTCGCGTAAATCTCAGCTAGTCGCTCTCGAGTTTCGTCGGCGTCTAAGGAGGCGACGTACCGCGCGTCCTGTTCAACTTTCTTTTTCATAACGCCTCGTTACTTTTGCGTAATTTTCTGAACGGCTTCTTCGATCAACTGCGAATGCTTCGAGGCGTCAATTCTTTCCTTTAAGATTTTGCCTGCGAGCTCCGTGGCAATGTCGGCGCTTTTTACAGCAAGCTCTTGAAGAGCGGAATCCGAAGCGTTCTGAATATCCTTCAAAGCGCGTTCCTTCTCGTCGGCGGCGGCCTTCTTTGCGTCGGCGACTATCGCTTCCGCCTGCTTAGCGGCGTCTTTCTGGGCGTCAAGAATAATCTGACGCACTTCCGCTTCCGAATCAGACAGCTTATGACGATACTCTTCAAGAAGAGCTTTTGCGTCGGCATTCGCGCGTTCAACGGATTCCAAACGATCAATTTCATTCTTCTCCCGCTGATCCAACGCCTTAACGATCGGCCCAAAAGCAAACTTCCCTAAAACGAAGAGAACTAATAAAAAGACGACTGCAGTCCACAACGCTAAGTCGCTTTTCCACGCCAAAGGATCCAGTTTCGCTTGCGCCGCGCCTTCAGCAGCTTCTTCGGCCGCCCAAAGAACCGTCGATTCCACAAGATAAAAGAGTGCCGCAAAAGCGCAGGCCATTGCGACGCGCTTACGGTTGCAGAAATTTACCTTGGTTTTGAAACCTTTAAAATACATGTTGTTTCCCTACTGTTTAAATCGCATAACGACGCTTTTTGCGCAAAAACGCAAAGCAAGATCGGCGACTCGCGCAATTACTTCAACATGCAGACGATCAACGCAAAGAAGGTAACGCCTTCAATGAGCGCGGCGGAAATGATCATAGCCGTCTGAATTTTACCGACAGCTTCGGGCTGACGCGCAATGCTCTCTACGCTGCTCGCGCCAATCTTACCAATACCCAATCCCGCGCCAATAAGGGTGAGGCCGACGCCAACTCCAAAGAGTCCGGAGAAGTCAAAAGCCGAGGAAGCGGCTTCAGCGACAGGGGCCGCGTCTTGCGCGAAGGCAACGACAGGCGTAATCAAAAGAACGACGATGAACAGCAGAGCGATTTTAGCAAGCTTCTTCACGAAAAAACTCCCTAATATAGTAGGTTGACGACGTTTACGCGTCGAACCTCGAAAAACTCAAGGTCGAAGGTAACGTACAAATACGTTTAAATCTACGTTAATGATTATTGCAAAACGTCGGCGACGCGACAAACGTAACCGACGGCAAATTTGTTTCAGTGTTGATGTTGGGCCATGCCGATATAGATCGACGCCAAAAACACAAAAATATACGCTTGGAGAAAGGCGACGAATATCTCAAGCATATAAAGGCAAACGCAAACCAATACGCTCACGACGGTGACGCCGCCCCACAAAAACACGCTTCCAGCCGCAAGCGCCGGTATAAAACCCATTATAACCGCAATAACAAGGTGTCCGGCAAACATATTCGCCAGAAGACGAATCGCCAACACAACGTGCTTGATGAAAAGCCCGATTACCTCAATTACAAAAAGCATCGGCTTTAGAGTAACGCTCAACATGAAGGGTAAATCGACCTTCGGAACCTGACCAAGCCAAAAACCGACCACGCCGAATTTCTTCATCCCAGCAAACAGGAGAACGACAAAAACAGAAACCGCAAGGACAGCCGTGGTCGCAAGAGAACCGGTCGGAGACGAACCAAACCAAGGAAGTAATCCCGCGAGGTTACAAAAAAGGACGAAGAAGAAAAGCGACCAAAGAAAGGGGGTGAAACGGTCGGCTTCTTTTTTGCCGATCGACGGAATAATGACTTCGTTTCTAAGGTATGTCAGGAAGACTTCCAACAGATTCCAGAAACGCCCGCGGACGGGCTTACCCGAAGCCATCTTTACGGCGAGGGGGATAAAGAGAGCAGCCATCATAACAGCCGCAAAAACCTCAACCACCATTCCCTTAGTCAATGTTAGACCGCCAATCGCAGGCAGATCGAAATGTCCCAAAAATTGGGGAAGATGATAAGAACTCGTATCGGAAACATGTTCTACGAGTTCCCCCATATTGACTAATTCGCCGGACATAAAAAACTCTCTAAAGCCTCAATCTTCGCTCTAACGTCTCCGCCACAGCCGAAAGTTCGTTCAACTCCACTCGCGTCCTTTTAAACGCTTAGATGGATACGGAAGGAGTCGGCGGAATCGCTTGTCCCTGTTTTGTTCCTAACAAATTGATTTAGCGTTTCGCTGGCAAGGTCAACCAAACATGTACAGGAAACGTGGCAAAATACGCAATCAAAACTCTAATCGCGTAATTTCGCCGAAGGTCGTCTGGACAGACCGCCAAACATGTCAATACGCAGAGCAATATAACGCCTGAACGACTAACCGCCGCAACAGCATATTCCCCAAACGGATGAACTCCGCGCTTCCGCAAGTATCCTGCCAAAACAAAATAGCTTTCGGCCCCCAATAAAAAAAGACCTCCGGAAAGGACAGTCAATTTAACGACGGCAGGCGAACCAACGCCGACAAAGGAAGCCGCGCACCACGCGCACAGGGCGTAAAAAGCAAACGCCAAGGCATAAAGAACCGTTTGGGAAGATTCTGAATGCCGATTGTTATTGGGAGCGTTCATTGGAGTCTTTATCTTGCCCGTCGGCACGCGAGGAACGTCTCGCAACGTCTAGCAAGCCCGTTATAAAAACGAAAATACCAATTCCACATCCCAAAACCAAGCCCCACGGATACAGACCGTAACTAACGTCTAAAAAACGCCCCAAAAGGGCCAAAGCGGCAAACTCGAGGCAGAACGTTGTTATTCTCACAACCCAAGAATATCCGATCGCAATAGGCGACAGGCCTTCTTGACGTTCATACGAATCGTCTTTCTCACGGTCTTGGGAGTTCCGTTTGTCCGCTTTCAAATCAGGTTCCACGTTATGTTCCATTTTGTAAAGAGCGATAACACAGCCCCTCAACCAAACTCCCAAAAAAGGCTGGCTTATCCAAATTATCACAATTATCATAAATTTGTAAAGAGCCGGCAAAAAAGTTTTTTCCTTTTTAAGAATTATCACAACTTTATGCGTGTTCGTAAGTTACAAATTAAAACGAGGAAGGCCAAAAGAGCTGCAAAGAGGTTTCTTTCTCTAAAAAAGAAGCGGCGCCTTCTTTTGAAGACGCCGCGTAGAAAACTGTCAGACAGAAGACATACGCCGTTTTTTACCGCGTATATCTTCTGCCCCAACCAAAGAAGGGCCGGTCAATCACGCTTCGGCCCACTGAGCGCGCAAGAAGGCAATCGATTCCTTAAACGCCTCTTCCTTATTCTCCTTCGCGCAACCGCATTCAAATGAGCAGAATCCCGTGTAGCCGATATATTTCAGGCCGCGGAAACCGTCGACAAACGTCATGCTGTTTTCGCCCGGATACGTTCGGCGAGGTTGCTGAACGCCGCCCGCAAGATGGATGTACTTGAGGTACGAACCGCCAGAAATAATCGCGCCCATCTGGCTTGTCTCTTCGGTATCCATGTGATAGAAGTCGGCCATGACGCCGATACCGCCCTTCTTTCCAGCAGCGGCGTCGACGTCGCGAGCGATCGAAGCTCCGTCGGCAACTTGACGCAGGAAATACGCTTCCATACGGCAAAGCGGTTCGAAAATAATGCTCGTCCCGCATTCAGCGGCAAACTCCGCAAGCGGAGGCAGGAACTCGAGGAGCCATTTACGAATTTCTTGATTGGTCAGTTTCGTCTGGCCGTTGAACGCGGGAACATAGATAACGCCCGGCGACTTCATTTCGCCGGCGGTCTCAATCGCACGCTTAAGGTCGTCGATACCCGGCTGACGCTTCGATTCGTCTTCCGAACACAGGTCGCCGCCATGGGAGCCCCAGCAGATTGCGCCAACTTCAAGACCGGCGTCGTTAGCTCGCTGGAAGAATTCCTTTCCCTTGCCAACGCACTCGCCGCCATACTCAACCGCTTCGCACCCATACTTCTTGATGAGTTCAAGCTTCTTTTCCATGTTGTCGCCCGGGGCAGGACCTACTTGGCTGCAAATGCGCAACTTAGCCGAAGCGCGTTTGTCCATTTCTTCTGTGGTCTGGGTCGCAAAGGCGGTTCCTGCGGCAAGTCCGACGCCAAGAGCGGCTGTTGTTCCAAAGAAATCGCGTCTATTCATTATCGTCTCCTCAATGCAACGTCCTTACGAACGTCGTCTCTCGTTATAAAGTACCGTATTCTTACGCGAAATAGCAAAACCAGTCCGCGAACGCTCACTTTATACCATACGCGCAAATTAAAATCAATAACGCTAAAAAAAATTAAAAAAGAAGGAATCGCCTTCAAAGATCATAAAAATA
Organism: uncultured Planctomycetales bacterium; assembly: GCA_946541595.1. Taxonomy (GTDB): domain Bacteria; phylum Planctomycetota; class Planctomycetia; order Pirellulales; family Thermoguttaceae; genus RUG369. The sequence goes on along the minus strand of CAMNJU010000002.1, from coordinate 10,751 downwards.
TTCGAGTGGGAATTAATCCCACTCGAGGTCTGCCGACGCGTAATTTACCGGTTTTCCATGTAAAACTGGATTGCTTCTTTTAAGTTTATGTGGAGATAGGGTTCGTCGCACGCAGGGGCGTTTTTTCCTGCTTCAGCATGCCACAGATCAAGACTCTCCGGGGTAAAGACGACGTCGTGCAAATTTGAATTCATAGCGACAGGCCTCTTAATCATTTGCTGCATCGTTTCGACGTCTATTTGTCCATAGTTCTCTTTTAGTTTTTCATACAGGGCTTGAGCGCGGCTCCCTGCCGAAACGTAAACGACGTCGTCTAGCGCTCCCGGCAATTTGGTATGCTCTTCGCCAGGCCGCAAAACAACAACCGGCGAATCTGTTTCGGCAATTGCCTCAATCGCCGCAAGGTTCCCTTGTGCGTCGGAAAGAACATAATAGTAATCGCAAGTAAGCGGAACCGATTTCATAAGTTCAATCGCTTCGTCAACAGTCTCGCATTCCTCAACTACTCGACGCATCATAAACGCCATTGGCAAGCCGTCCCACTTTCCTTCCCCGCCTCCGCCCATTTCGCCGATTGCCAATCCCTTTTCATTCATCGCGGTAACAGTTCCAACAAATCCTGAGTAAGAAACGCTAATCCAAGCATTTTTATTATCCGGAATAAAAACGATTATCGTTGAACTCTCCTGCAGGCCAATCTCGCGCATATAGTCCAAGACGCGCGCGTGAATAACTCGACCGTCTTTACTCGCCTTTCCCTTCACCGCAACTCCGCTGCAATGAAAAAGCTCCATGAAGTTGTTGAGACGATAGACGTCTTGCCGAGCGTATCCTAGTGACTCGGCAAGAGCGTCCATCTCTCGATAGAACCGTTTAGGCACGAAAGGTTTTGTGCGTTTAACAGCCTCGTCAGTTTGCTCGATGAAGGATTCGCCTTTTTGCAGCGACGCGACGGCTGCAGCCGCAAAAATACGAGCTCGCAAAAACTCAATTTCGCCTTTCATTAGCCGACCGTGCGCGGTTCCCATCTCTTCCGGCGAACCTTCTAAAACCAATACGTCGCGCATTCCGTCAAGTTTCGCGCGAACGCCGTGTTCCGTCTTAGCAACTAAACTAAGTCCAGAGTTCGAAACTACGGTTTCTATTGTCGGTTCGTCTATTTCCAGTTCTATGACGTCTTCTTGGGCGAAGGCAAATGAAAACGTAAAAAGAAACCATAACGTCGCGGCATTGAATAGAAAAATACGCATTTCTTCTCCTAAAATCAGCAATTGGGCAAAACGATACTTTCATTGAGCCAAGCTGCGTACGAAGGGGACACAAAATCCAAAGGGACTCCGACAATTTGCGGACATTCGTAAGGGTGACGCGCCATTATCTCTTTGACGATTTGATCAAACAGACACTCTCGGCTCTTGCAGAGCAATAACGCTTCAAAGCCAACACACGTTGCTCCTTGCCAAACGTAACGACTCTCAAGTCGGTCGATAATCTGCACACATGCGGCAAGTTTCGATTCGACTAAAAAAAGCGAGGCGTCACGAGCCTCGGCAAGCGTAGGATATGTAATTTGAAGTTGAATATAATCGGCCATATGCGCGCCCTTATATATTCCAAGACAAATTCAATTAAACTGTGTTACGGATTTAATCTGAAATCTAAAAAAAGTCTGAAATAACGCTAAGTCTCATTATAGAAAGTAACTTGAAAACTACAAGTTTGGGCATCCTTATGCGCGCCGTATTCAATCAAGAAATAAAAAAACCTCGTAAGTATCGGATCCTTACGAGGTTTTGTAGAAGCGACAGGCTAAAAAGCCTATCAGAAAATCTTTTTGACAACGCGTGGAAACAGAATCACGTCACGAATGTTCTCAATCCCGGTAACATACATCAAAAGCCGTTCAAAACCAAGTCCAAAACCACCGTGCGGGACGGAACCAAAACGACGCAAATCAAGATACTGTTCATATTCTGCCGTCGACATATTGCGCTCTTTCATCGCCGTAAGAAGTTTGTCGAGATCCGCTTCGCGTTCGCTTCCGCCTATAATCTCTCCGACTCCCGGAGCCAAAAGATCTGTCGCGGCAACAGTCTTTCCATCAGCGTTCTGTTTCATATAGAAAGATTTGATCTCTTTCGGATAATCAGTCACAAAAACCGGACGCTTATAAACGACTTCGGCAAGATAGCGTTCATGTTCCGTTTGCAGATCGCCTCCCCACTCGATAGGGTATTGGAAATCCGCGTCTGCTTTTTGAAGAATGTCTACCGCTTGGGTGTACGTTACAACGCCAAACTTTTCGCTGACAAGATTGTGAAGCTTTTCTAGCAAGCCGGGCTGAAAGTTCTTATCGAAAAACGCCAACTCGGTTGGGCATTGTTCCATTGCCGCGTTTACGACATGTTTGATCATGTCCTCGACAATCTCAATTACGTCGGGAAGTTCGGCGAAGGCAACTTCCGGCTCAACATGCCAAAACTCGGCAACGTGACGGGGAGTATTACTGCACTCGGCCCGGAAACTCGGTCCAAACGTATAAATTTTGCCGAAAGCCATTGCGCAAACTTCGCCTTCAAGCTGACCTGAAACGCTCAAACCCGCTTTCTGCCCAAAGAAATCCTGATCGTAATAGTCTTTTTCCGTCTTGTCCTCGGCGTTCCATGGCCGTGTTGTCACGCGGAACATTTCGCCGGCGCCTTCACAGTCGCTCGCCGTAATCAAGGGAGTATGAACATATACGTAACGACGGGATTGAAAGTATTCATGGATAGCGGCGGCGAGAACAGAACGCATGCGGAAAACAGCGTTGAATGTGTTCGCGCGAAGTCGAAGGTGAGGAATCGTACGCAAAAACTCAAGCGTATGACGTTTTTTCTGCAAAGGGTATTCCGGGGGGCATTCGCCAAGGATATCAATAGCGGAGGCGTTCATTTCAACGCCGCCGTTCTGACCTTGCGAAGGCACGACTTCGCCGGTCACTCGGAGAGACATACCCAGCTTTAAAAAAGGAGCGGGATCCGCAAATTTCTCTTTGTCGACGACAATTTGAAGGTGTTTTAAGGAGGTGCCGTCGTTGAGTTCAATAAAAGCGACCGTCTTAGAGTTTCTAGAAGTGCGAACCCAACCGCAGACAGTAGTTGTCTGATTTAAAAAGGCGGGGTCGTTAATGACGTCAAAAATATCGGTATGTTTCATTTTTCTGAGGGCCAAAAGGCGCTTTTTACTGGCGTTTGCACGCATTAACCAAAAGCCGTTCCCTTACCGACCAGAAACCGCGCGGTCAAGAAACGAAAAACGAAGGCACAATCTAACATTGTGTAACGTGTGATTGTACCTTCGAACAAAGATTTGTCAATTAGACAAGACGCCCGCGCAAGGAGCGTTCAGTCGATAATGCCGAGCTTCTTTTGCATTTCCTCCAAAGGAATCTGCTTGGTTTCGGGCATGACGAAAGCTACCCACATGAGTTGTAAGACCATAAATCCGCAGAAAGTAAAAAAGACGGCTGCTGGTCCGATCAGGCCGAGAAGAACTGGGAAAGTTCCCGAAACTACAGCATTTAAAGCCCAGTGGGTAAAGCTCCCCAACGCCTGTCCTTGCGCTCGAATAGCGTTAGGAAAGACCTCGCCAATAAAGACCCAGATACACGCCCCTTGCCCAAAAGCGTGAGCTGCGATAAAGACAATGAGTCCAATCAATACGCCATAAATGCCCGCTTTTGGAATAGCCGGCGCCTGGACGGTTGTTTCCTCAGCGCTGCCTGGCGTCTCGATCAACGCAGCTGCAGAGTCCTGCTGTTCAATATATTTAATCGAAGCGTTGAACTGCTCCGAATAAACGGTAAACATAATTCCGACTACTGCCAAACTAATAATGTACCCCAACGAACCGACGTACATGAGTTTTTTGCGTCCGAACCCGTCGATGCAGAAAAGAGCTACCATCGTACAGACAAAATTAGTCAGTCCGATAAACATCGGAAGTTGAAGCGCCATCTCTTTGCTTGCGCCAGCTACGCGGAAGATCATAGGAGCATAATAAAGAACCGCGTTGATACCGGACAGCTGATTGAACGCGGCTATACAAACGGCAAGCATAATCGGTTTACGGTAACGCCAGCAAAAGAAAACTTCTTTTCCTTGCGAGCGCTCCGCGACGAGAGATTCCTGAATCGCTTTGAATTCCGCGTTTGCTTCGTCCTCGTTAAGGATCAATCGTTTCAAGAGAGTTAAAGCTTCGTCAAATCGGCCTTTTGCGACGAGCCAACGAGGACTTTCCGGATTTTGAGCAAGGGCGACAAAGAACAGGAACGCGGGAATTGCCTCGACTCCAAACATCCACCGCCAAGTTGATTCGCCAAGGTTACAGCAGCCAATAATCCAATTGCTGACGTAAGCGACAAGTATACCGAATACAATGTTGAATTGCGTAAGAGCTACGAGGAACCCCCGACGTTTTGGAGGCGCAATTTCAGCCGTGTAAAGAGGCGAAACTACAGACGCGCCGCCGACGCCGTATCCGCCGATGATACGGAAAAACATGAACGACGCCCAGTCGAGCGTCGTCGAATGGGCGTAAAAAGTAAGCATCCGCGGAAACGCGCTTCCAATAGCGGAAATAAAATAAAGGAGTGCAATCAGAACCAAAGTCGGTTTACGACCCCACTTATTCGCAGGATATTGGATTGTCGCCGCGCCAAGAATGGTGCCAATCAACGCGCTTGAAACGGTAAAGCCAAGCTGGCCTTTGGTAAGATCAAACACGTCCGTTAACGCGTCTGTCGTACCGGAAATAACGGCCGTATCAAATCCAAATAACAGGCCGCCAAGCGCGGCGACAACCGAACTTCTCAATACGAGCGAAGATATTTTTGAGTTTGCCATGCGAATAACTCCTCATGATAGCGAAAGCGCATATACGCTAAACTTCTTTCCGGCCTAGTTCATTATCCCCAAACGCAGACTGAATTCAAGCCAAAAACAAGAACAATCGACAACTTGCCCCAAAAAAGAAAACAAAAAGCGCCAATCAGAATAAACAAATATTAAAAAACGCCGTGCGAAAAAAACGAACGGCGTTTACGTTGATTAAGATAGAAAAAATGAAACGTTACTCTCTAAACAAGGTAGGCTGAAACCATACCGAATGATCGGTGGTATTCCCATTCCCGGCGTCCTCTGTGAGCAACTCTAAAGTCGTCACGCCAGAAACGTCGAGTTCGGCAGAACGAAGCGCAGAGTCGGCGACAACGTCGCTTCTGAAGAGTTCGCGGCCGTCCCCGCGAACAACAAAAACAACCGATCCCCTCTTTCCATCTTGAAGACCGTATTCAAATGTAAATCGTTTCCACTTTTGTCCAAGATCGCACTTCAACAAACTCGGCGCATGGGCAAAAAGACCGCGGCTAAACGCTTTACCGCCTGCGGAAAGAACTTCGTTCTCTAATGAAGCGTTGCGGATGAGTCTGGCCCAACCAACGTTCTGGACTGAAAACTCCGCGTTCGATAAGTCCAAAGAATCGGCGTCGACCTTTGAAGGAACTACTGGAGTCTCAGGTTTGGAAACCGTTTGCGCAAGTTCTTCACAGAGTTTTTTCCATTCGGGAGAATCTGCAAATTCTCCTGCAGCAAGGGCGTTTAATTTGTCCGCGTTCTTCGACGCGTACGCAGTTGAAATTCTCTTGAGAATAAAAAATCGGGTTATCGGATCAAATTCGCCGTCGGATCCGTTAGGATTGTAAGAGAATTTGGCAAGAGTTACAGAATCAACGTCCCGTACCGCAACAATTCTTAATTCAGACGGCTCAGGATCAATCTCAGTCAATTCGATCTCAAAAGATCCGTTCTCGTCAGGTTTTACAGTCCATGTCTTTGCGTCGTAATCGGAACGACGCGAATCACGGTCTTCGTAAAAAATTAACCCCAAAACTGGCGACCCAGTTTCAATGAAACCGGTAAACCGAACGGCAGATTTAGAAACACGCTCGGCGCGCAAGTCGATCAAACGAACGTCAACAGCGCGGCGCTGCGGTTTTTGGCCGCTGACAGCAGGCACAACGGACAATCGAAGGGCCTCTGAATAGGTCAAAAACGCGCCCTTTCCTTCACCGCGTTTTTCTCGACCAAAAGTGTGATTGCCAGCGCCCATGAGGGCGTTTCCTAATAAGGGAGTTTCCGTGGCAAGTTCACAGTCATGCGGCAACGTCAACGCATGTCCCAACTCATGCGCGATCCCGCCAATGTAATGCGAATTGAATTCGCCAACAGAACAAGGCCGTCCATAATAACCGCCAGGTTCTTTACTCGACAATCTTTCAGGATCGAGCATCGGGTCGTCGTAAAACCAAGCCGTTCCGCTGAAGGGAGTTCCTCCGCCTACGAAGGACGAAACCTCAATCGCTTTATTCCCTTCCCAACGCAAGCCTATTTGAAAAATCACAACGACTTCTTTACTTGCGTCAATTCCAAGCTTAGCTAGTTCTTTAACCACGATCTCGCGGACAGAGCCGTGAGAATCTCGGCCATAAGCAGCCTGCTCTTTCGGAGCCCGGACTTCATATAGTTTTAATTCTCCGGGATTTTCCTCTTCAAGACCAAACGTCATGGGGCCAAACCCGTTTCGTTCCATTTCAGACCGATAGAAGTCCTGCACGTATTTCATTACGCGATAAAGCCGTTTAGCGCGATCTGGATACGGTTGGCAGTCTGACGGGACAAAATACACGCATTTAAGGGGGCGAGCGTCGCCAGTCTCTTTTGCAGAGACGCCAACTGTATTGAGCAGCGCCAACACAACAAGCGTAAAAAACGACAATCGGATCAAACGAATAAAACAGTCTTGTAGGTTAATCATAGTCTCTACCAAGGAAGGCTTTTAGCCAATCGACACGTTGGGATTGAAATTCGTACAGCAACAAGCGCTAAGTTATTCACCCCAAAGGCTCGCCAACTCAACCAAAGTCGCCGTCGCTTGCTCGTTTTCTTCAATCACAAGGAACTCAGTAACAGAATGGAAGTTGTATCCGCCGGTAAAGAGATTCGGCGTGGGCAGTCCCATTTCTGTCAGACGGGAACCGTCCGTCCCTCCCCGAATTGGAACCCATTGAGGAGCAAGTCCGACATTCTTAGCGGCTTGTTCAAGTTTATCAAGGACTTCTGGCGTTTTTTTGAGGAAATACCCCATATTCAAATACTGTTGTTGAAATTTCACATGGTATTTGCAGGCGTCAAGCACGGTCCCCATCGATTCTTTGAGGCGACTCAAGGCCTGTTCGACAGCGTCGATAAGAACCTGTTTATTAACGGCACGTTCGTTTTCGTCAAACGAACGAAGAAGAAAGTGTGCGCACGCTTGCGAAACGCCGCCTTCCATATCGTACAGATGAACGAAGGGTTCGCGTCCTTCCGTTGTTTCGGGCGTACGATCAAGGGGCAGAAGAGCGACGATCTGCGCTAGAACACGTCCGGCGTTGACCATTGTATTCTTTGCCTCGCCGGGATGAACGTCGAACCCCGCGACTGTCAGCGTCGCTTTATCGGCAGTAAAAGTTTCTCCATTGATTTCGCCGCCTGCCCCGCCGTCGACGGTGTACGCGTAATCGGCTCCAAAGCCGGCAAGGTCAAAAAAGTCGGCGCCGGCGCCAATTTCTTCGTCTGGAGTAAAACACACCTTAATATTCGCATGAGGCCGATTCGACGCAATAATACGCTCAAGAGCCGCCATAATCGCCGCGATTCCGGCCTTGTCGTCAGCGCCCAAAAGAGTAGCTCCGTCGGTAACGACCAAATGTCGTCCGACTAACTTTTTCAACTCTTCTGTTTCGGCGATCACGGTTCCGTTTTCCAGTACGACGTCGCCACCTTGATATTCAATTATCTTAGGTTTAACATTCTTTCCGGAAGCTGCACACGACGTATCAAGGTGCGCAATAAAACCAATTGTCGGAACGTTGCGATCCAGAACGTTTGTCTTAAGCGACGCGGTAACATAACAGTATTCGTCTACTTTGGCGTTTTGCAGCCCGAGCTCCTTCAGTTCCTCGACCAAGTACTTTGCAAGTTCGAATTGTGTCGAAGTACTGGGGTGAGTCGTCGAATTTTCGCAGGACGTCGTTTCGAATTGAACATATTTTAAAAAACGCTCTAACGGAGTTTTCATGCTTTCTTATCCGGTTTACTGTGCTCGGTTCTATATTTTAACTTTATCGTCGAAAAAGGTTACGCCGAATCGCTTGACCTTTTTTTTGAAAAAACAGGTCAAGCACGGTTCAAGACTCTCGAAGAATTAAATAACTCTGAACTCCCCGTCGCCGCCTTCAATTACCATTGCGGAATCAAGAGCTTTGAGATTAACGGCGACCGTACGCTCGCCCTTTCGAAGAGTAACGACCTTATCGGCGTTATCTACGTTCCAAAGATACGCGGCTTTTGCGTCAGGATACCATCCAAGAACTACTGGCGTTTCCTCTTCAACGTACGGAATCCCTTCGCTCTTGAATTTGGGCAACAACGTCTTACGGAATTTAAAGATCTCCTCGAACGTTTCCGGAACAGCCGCGAAACGGTTATTGACAGACTCAAACCTTGCGACGCACATAGCGCCAGGCGACGTAAGCTCTCCGCGTTCCATTTCACGCGCGCTCGCGTCGCCCAAAAATGCGAATCCGTCGCCGGGCAATTCGTCGCAAACTTCGAACGGAACGCCGCATGCGAGGAATAGAGAATAGGCGTCGTAACTTGCCATGTAACGATCGGCCATGCCCCAGAAATGCTTGAAGGGGCCTTTCGCTTTCGCGCCGTAAATGCGGTTATGATATTCTTTTTCCTTCTTCATTCTAGGAGTAATAAGCTTCCAATAACTTGCGGGAATCGGGCACATAAACATCGTATTACGCACGTCGCTCAACGTAGAAATTGAAAGCTTGGAAACGTAATTTTCCGCGCTAAGTTCCTGAATAATCGTCGTCTCGCTGAACGCGCGTTCAGGTTCGACAAATCGGCGGTGAAAGAGGGAGCTGTAAAGTTCAATCGTCTTATTTTTCGTGGAATCATACTGAGCGTTTGTAAACATCCATTCCCCGACGCGGAAGAGCGCCCCACGATAGTCTTCGAGACGTATCCCTGCCTTTTCAGAGCCCATTCCCATTACCATAATCCCGAGATCGACTTCGGGCGCAATGTCCCGCGAGTCGTGGAACGTTTTTGTCAAGATATCGCAGAAATAATCAATCCACGCTCTAACGTCTTTCGTATCTTTGTTAGCGCGCACGTCGGCGATCGTCTCGTTCAGGCGTTCTTCTGAAAAACCGGATTTTGCCATAAACGCCGTTCTGCATTCGTCGCAAACGCAGCCGCCAATATCGGCAGGCGAAATTGCAAATCTGTAATCGTCGTCAAAGAAAAGGTCGCACGGACCGTATTTATCGGCAAGTCTACGAACTGCGGCCACGCAATCCTTCGCCGTTTCCGAATGTACGGAGACGCCCCAACTTTCTGAACCGTCATAGCGTTTACAGGGTTTCCAACGAGCTTCAACTTCTGGCGCTAATTTTGAATTAGGATGGCCGATTGGAACGTTGATAAAGTGAACGCGGTATCCAAAATCGACGGCGCGGCGAATCGCGGCGTCCATAGTTTTCTGGTCTGTATAGACGCCGGGACCGTATGGGGCAAGCCAAATGTCGGTAACGCCGGCTTCTTTCCAAAGCTCCGCCATATTGGCGGCCTTCATCTCAATTGCATTCAAATTCTTCGGCATAGGATGCTCATGCTCGACCAAACCTTCCGCAAGAACGTCGGACAAGGTAACCGAAAGATGAAATTGACGCGTCGCGCTGTTTATTCTTTTGTATTCGCCGGGCCTAAAGAGTGGAAAGGAAGGTTCCTTGAAGCCAGACGCCAACAAAGAAGGAGAAGCCAAAGTTGCGGCAAAACCCGCGCCTAAACATGAAATGAACTCACGCCGTGACGTACGCATTAATAAACTCCCCGGATTTCCCGTCTCAACAAAAGTCGGAATCTCAAAACGACCAAAACAAAGGAGCGTTCAAAGTCGGCGACCTTGAACGCTCCTTCAGTATAGACGCGCGTCTTGTGAAAGACAAGAGGCAAAAGCCAGAAGAAACGCTACCGCTTAGGCGATTCCGAATTCACAAGATACTCCTTCCACCGTTCGAGCGTCAGCAAGGCTTCCATAGGCGTAAGCTTATCGACGTCAAGGGAACGAAGTTCCTCAACTACGGGATGATCCTCGGGACCAAAGAGTGAAAATTGAACGGGGGCCTCCTTTTTACTTTTCGATTTGTCAGAAAGGTCGCGCAGCGCCTTCCTCAAAATGTCTGTCGACGCAGTAACCTGCGCTTTTTCCAACCCTGAAAGAATCTCCTTTGCACGTGAAACCACCTCTTTGGGAACGCCCGCAAGGCGTGCGACATGGATTCCGTAACTCTTGTCGGCGGCCCCCGGCGAGATCTTATGCAAAAACGCTATTTCATCGCGCCATTCTCGCACTGCAACGTTTAAGTTACTCACTCCCTCGCACACAGTATCCAGATCGGTGAGTTCATGATAATGTGTTGCGAAGAAAGTACGGCATTTGATCTTATTGGCAATATATTCGACAATCGCCCACGCTAGCGAAACGCCGTCGTACGTGCTCGTTCCGCGTCCTATTTCATCGAGAATTACAAGGCTCCTCGAAGTCGCGTTATTGAGAATTCGCGCCGTTTCAATCATCTCGACCATAAAAGT
>CAMNJU010000001.1 GCA_946541595.1 uncultured Planctomycetales bacterium | reverse complement strand
TTTTCGCAAATATGTTGAAACAATCGCAAAAGAACGAGCTCAGAAATGAATCATGATATTGAGTGTTGGGTATAAAAGGTGAATTTGAATGAGAATACTGCGTTTTGATAGCGTGGGCGGCGCGTCAGGCGATATGATTTTGGGCGCGTTGGTCGGACTAGGCGTCGATCCCAAGCTTTTGGAAATAGAAATCCAAAAGCTGATACCTGAACATTTTCACCTACGAGTTGGAGAAAAAACTTCTTTTGGGGCTTCCGGCGTCTATTTGACTGTTGATATACATGAACATGGTCACCGTCATGCCCATGCACATTCTCATGACGGCTCTCAAAGGCATTCGCACGCTCATTGGCATGACCACGATGCGGAATTTGACTGTTCAGAGGAGGTTCGCCATTGTCACAGTGGCGAGCATGACCATGCGCACGGGCATTGCCACGACCACGACGAGCATGACGGCGCTCTGGAAAACTGTCATTGTCACGAGGGCGATCATGACCGTAAATACGGGCATTGTCACGATCTTTCCGACGATTCAAATCACGAAAGTTATGGGCATGTCGGTCATTCTCATGTTCATGGGAGGACCTATGCGGATATTAGAAACTTGCTGGAAAACAGCGATTTGCGAGAAGACGCAAAAAACGACGCTCTTGCGGCGTTTAAAGCGTTGGCCGCCGCAGAAGCAGAAGCTCACCAAACTCTGATAGAAGACGTTCATTTTCATGAAGTTGGAGCCACGGATTCAATTATTGATACCGTTGGTTGCGCGTTGGCTCTGAGAATGTTGAACGTTGACGGGATCTCTCTTTCGCCGTTGCCCGTAGGCGAAGGGACTTTCCGTTGCGCACATGGCGTTTATCCTTTGCCGGCGCCGGCCGTGGCGATCCTGCTTCGCGATTATGGTTTGCCGGTATCGTATGACGTCGAAAAATGCGAGATGCTTACTCCGACTGCCACGTCGTTATTCGCAGTTTGGAATAGAGTTGCGATACCGAACGGAGCGCGAATTACAGCCTCGGTGAATTCATTCGGAACTCGCGAAATGGCTACTCGGCCCAATTTGCTGCGAGCGACTCTATATGAAACGGATACTCAAACGAATGGGGATTCTTGCCCCTATGTCGCTGAAACACTTTACGAGTTGGAAACGAATATAGACGACGCGACCGGCGAACGTTTGGCAACTGCGGCCGCAGCGCTCTTTAGAATTGGCGCCCTGGACGTTTGGTTTGAGCCTATTCAAATGAAGAAAGGACGACCTGCCAGCCGTTTTTGCGCTCTCGTATCTGAGAGTGAACGCCAAGAAGCTCTTGACGCGTTTTTTAGACATTCGGGCACCTTTGGCGTTCGCGAAACGCCTAAACGAAGATATTCTCTTTTTCGGCGTTGGCAGGACGTTCAGACCGAATGGGGCTCAATACGAGTTAAGGTTGGAGAGACTCGACATGGCGCTATTTTAACGGTAGCGCCTGAGTTTGACGACGTTGTTGCCGTTGCCGAAGCCAACAATCTTACTTTTGAACATGTGTATCGCGAGACACTTCTGGCTTACAACAGTTTAAAATAAGCAGAAGCCGTTTTGCGTTTTTCCCTTTTACGCAGACATAAGCGATACGATGTAAATTGAATGTTGGCGTCGGCGCCCCGTGTTAATTTGTAGGAATGTTCGCGATTCATATTCCTTTGAACTGTTTATAAACGTTTTCCGAAAGGAAAGCCAATTAAAGGAGGAAGCAAATGAAAGAAGCCCGTCAAGAAGCAGTTTCAACGCCTAGCGTAGAAATGTTTTCCGAGTGCGAGTCCGAGAAAAACGCTGAATGTCAAAACGGCGTTGCGTCGTCCTTGAAATCCGGTTCGGAGTTTGAATCGAGCAATTCCTCCCATTTGCGGGTGATCGGCGCCAAAACCCATAATTTAAAGAATGTAAACGTTGACGTTCCTCTGAATAAAACAACCGTTATCACCGGTCCCAGCGGGAGCGGAAAGAGTTCTCTTGCGTTTGATACGATTTTTGTCGAAGGCCAACGGCAATACATGGAGAGTTTGCCTACGTACTCACGTCAGTTTTTGCGACGTTTGACACGTCCGGACGTCGTAGGCGTTTCTGGATTGCAGCCGACCATTGCGCTTGATCAACGTCCTGCCGATCCTAATCCGCTTAGTTTGGTTGCCACGGTAACAGAAATCTTTGATTTTTTGCGCATTCTCTATGCCCGAGTTGGCGTTGCCCATTGCTATAAATGCGGGCGTCCTATTCAGCGTCAATCTGTGGAAGAAATACAGCAGATTATTGAGAGCTTGCCGGAAGGTTCCCGTTTTATGTTGCTGGCTCCAATAGTCCGTGAAAAACTTGGCGCTCACCGAGACGTCTTTCGACGACTTCTTAAAGGGGGATTTACTCGGGCGCGAGTCGACGGTCTTATCGTAGACCTTGACTCTCCTCCCGAGTTGAATCCGAAAGTCGAACACTCCATCGAAGTCGTTGTTGATAGGCTTGTCCTCCGTGAAGGAATTGAGAAAAGACTGTATGAATCTTTACAGACGACTTTGAAAAATGGAGAGGGCTTGGTTTGTTGCCTTTACGAAAAAGAACGGCAGAAAACGTTCCAAGGCACAACTAGAAGTGTTTGGAAGGAGATGCTGTTCAGTTCGCATTATTCGTGTCCAAAGTGTTCTGTGAGCTACGTTGAACTTGAACCGCGCACGTTCAGTTTCAACAGTCCATATGGCGCGTGTCGTTCCTGTCACGGAATCGGAAAGGTCGCGGCTTTTGATCCTGAGCTTCTGATTTCGAATGCGGACGTTTCCCTCGAAAACGGCGCGTTGGCTCTGGGAAAGACACTTTCCTTGACTACGCAGCGCAAATTAAACGCACTTTTGACAAAATTTCAAAAGATTGAGCCTCAGAAATTTACCGCGCCTCTTTCCACATGGGATGAAGAAACCAAACGTCTTTTCTTTTTTGGGACCGACGTCCACAAAGACGAGGACGACGCAGCTTTTGACGATAACGAAGTTGAATCGTTTCAGGTGAACAAGGAACATTCTTTCCAGTTAGCCGAGACTGACGAACCGTTAGATTCAAACGTTGATAATGGAACTGACGACGAGCAAGATTCAGATAATTCTTCAATCTTCGATTCAGCTGGCGAATCAGACTGGGAGCAACAGGAAGACGAAGCAGAAGACGTAGCCCTAAAAGTCGTGAATTCGGCCGATAAAAATTCAGCGCCAAGCGAAGAAGTTGAACCAGAGGGCTTTTTTCAAGGGTTGGCGCCCATGCTGGAACAAGTCTGCGCCGAAACTAAGAGCGATCGGGAAAGGGAGTACCTTGCCAGTTTTCGAGGTTTGGTAGTCTGCAGTGAATGCGGAGGGACCCGCATTAGACGCGAAGCTAGGACCGTTACCGTTGGCGATAAGACTTTACCCGAGGCGTTGAAAATGACCGTTTCTGAGGCAGAGGACTGGTTTGGCCAACTCCGCTTCGACGATTTGAAGAGCTCTATTGCCGAGCCGCTTGTGGAGCAAATCATACGCCGTCTGGCTACAATGAAGTCCCTGAAACTTGAGTACCTCACGCTTGACCGTCCTGCTGAAACTCTTAGCGGGGGCGAGTTGCAGCGCGTTCGGCTGACTACCGCCCTTGGCAATACACTGTCTGGAGTCTGTTACATTTTGGACGAGCCGACTGTGGGGCTTCATCCTCGCGATGTAGACCGTTTGCTTGGCGTAGTCGACGCTTTGCGCGAACGCAACAATTCGGTTATTCTTGTAGAGCATAACGAAAAGGCTATTCGCTATTCGGATTGGATGATCGACGTTGGTCCTGGCGCCGGCAGTACCGGAGGTGAGATCGTTGCCGTGGGGACGCCGCGCCAAATTGAAGAACAGGGCGTTTCTCCCACCGGACAGTATTTGTGTGGAAAAAAATCGATTAAGATTCCTTCGAAGCGTCGCAAGGCGAGCAAGACGCGGTCGTTAACGTTGGAAGGCGTGCAAACTAACAACTTGAAAGATATTTCCGTCTCGTTTCCTTTGGGACTTTTTACCTGCGTTACTGGCGTAAGCGGTTCAGGGAAGAGCTCGCTGGTTAACGATACGCTTGCTCCGGCGTTACAGAAACGCTTGCGGAATACCGTGTCGACGAGTGACTGCGAATGGAAATTGAAGAGTATTCGCGGGGCGAGTCGGATTGATAAGTTGGTTGTTGTCGATCAGTCTCCACTCGGACGGTCTCCCCGTAGTAATCCCGCTACGTACTCTGGCGTTTTTGACGAGATTCGCAAGATTTTTTCACATTCCCAAGAGGCTAAATACCGCGGTTACAAAGCTGGGCGTTTTAGTTTTAATATTGCAGGGGGGCGTTGCGAAGCCTGTCAGGGGTTGGGGTACCATCGGATTGAATCTTCGATTTTACCGGATATGTATGTCACGTGTCCTGAATGTGAAGGGAAACGGTTTAACCGAACGACTTTGGAGGTCAAATATCACGGTAAATCGATAGCCGACGTTTTGGATATGTCCTTTGACGAAGCCGCAGAATTCTTTGCTAATCACTCTGCCGTTACCCGTTATATTAAGAGTTTTCAAGAAGTTGGATTAGGGTATTTGCAGTTAGGGCAAAGCGCGACGTCTTTGTCTGGCGGCGAGGCGCAACGCATTAAATTGGCCACTGAATTGGCTAGCGTTTCCACTGGCAATACGTTGTATGTGCTTGACGAACCTACCGTAGGTCTTCATCCGCTCGACGTTGAAAATCTGCTTTCCGTTTTAAATCGGCTTGTTGATTTAGGGAATACCGTCGTTGTTATAGAGCACTCTTTAGACGTTATGAAGGTTGCTGATTGGATTATTGACCTTGGACCCGAGGGCGGCGTCAACGGAGGTCAGATTCTCGCAGCTGGAACCCCGGAAGATATTGCAAAAATTTCGGATAACGCGACTGGGCAGTGCCTGAAAGAAATTCTGTTCCACTCGTAATTCAGCGGTTTTACCTTTGGGAATGTGAGAAATCTTGCGTTTTACAACCTGCAGTCGTGCACGGTCAGTTCGTTTGGACAGGAAAACAGAGATTATAATGAAGTCCTTTTTTAGCACAGATTATTCGAACGCTCTTTTTTCGACCCGGCGTAGGCTTTTGAAAAACGCTTTGAGCGCTTTTGCCGTTTTTGAAGCAAGCGATTTGAACTTATTAACCGCGTTTGCAGAAGCGCCGGAGAAGAATACGTTTCCTGATGCATACAATCTTACGTTAGCGTTTAAGTATTCGCGCAAAAAGGATTCTTATACTCAGGGCTTGTTATACGAATTTGACCAGGATCTTGGAAAGGACGTCCTGTACGAAAGCGGAGGAAAATACGGTCTTTCTCTTTTGCGTAAAGTCGAAGCGGATACGGGGAAAGTTCTCAAACATGTCGACGTTCCCAGACAGTATTTTGCCGAAGGTCTAGCCTGTATTGGCGATCGCCTGTATATGTTGACGTGGCTTGAACGCGCCTGTTTGGTTTACGATAAAAAGACGTTTAAACAAATTGACGAGTTCCGTTATCAAGGGCAGGGATGGGGGCTTGCATATGACGGCGTCAATTTGGTAATGAGCGACGGTTCGTCGAGATTACGTTTCATTGATCCCAATAATTTTCGGCAATTGCGGTCTGTTGAAGTTCATTATTTTACTCAGAGCGGCAAGCGTCGAACCGTTAAAAATATCAATGAGCTTGAGATTGTGAACGGGGAGATTTGGGCGAACGTATATCAAGAGGACTACGTTGTGAGAATTGATCCTTCAACAGGACTTCTCATTGGCGGAGCCTTAAATTTCTCCGAGTTTGTTCCAGATGGACTAAAATCGACGGACGAATACGTTCTGAACGGCTTGGCGTTTGATCAATCTAAACGTAGATTATATGTTACGGGAAAGTGTTGGCCCGTTATGTATGTTTTTAATGTGGAACCCAGGGAAGGAAAATAAGCCTAGTTAGAGAGTTGCAAAGAATTTGGGTGAAATAGGAGCTAGACAATGACGACCGTTCTTTTGGTCATATTTGTTTTTCTTTTGGCGGCCATCGGCGCCGCAATTGGTAGTTTTTTGAATGTCGTCGTTTGGCGTGTTCCAGAAAAAATGAGTTTGACGACTCCGCCTTCTCATTGTCCAAAGTGCAATTCGCCGGTTCGTTGGTTTGATAATATTCCAATTATTAGTTGGTTCATTCTTAGAGGTAAATGCCGCGACTGTCATGAACCCATCAGCGGGCGGTATCCATTGGTCGAGAGTCTGAGTTGTTTTATTGCGTTAGTGATTGCCTGGGCTCTTCTTTTTGGCAACTGGACGGGAGGAAAGTCGCAAGCGTTTTACTGGGAAGATTATTCGAATTGGAATAAAGCGTGGAATAGCGCCGTTGAAAAACGTTTAGGGGCGGCTGACGGGGCGGGCGAAAGTAAGTTTTTCGAAGAAGCTGTCGCTAACGACGAGTTTTTGAATCTTCTTAGTTCAACTTCGGCCTTAGCAATCGTTTGGCTTTTGATAATTGATTTGTCGTTGACATTGGGATTTGTCGAATGGGACAGAGGCGCTTCTCCAAAGTCTCTAGTGTGGGCTTCAGTCTTTGTTTTACTGGCGGGCTCGTTGGTAGTTTTTTTAATCAACGACGTTGAGAGGATATCTGAGTATTGTCGAACGCTCACTTTTAGCGCATCGTTAGGAATTCTTGGCGTTTTACTTTGTTGGAAGCTTTACGGTCGACAAGAACGCGCTGAATTTCTTGTTTTGGGCGCTGTTTGGGGCGTTTGTTCCGGATATGTCCTCGCTCTTCCTGGGATCGTTGCTTTAATAGCTCTTTCCGCCTTTTTAAAACATAAGTACCGTCGGCAGACTTTTGGCCTTTGCGTTTTCTTTGGCGCGACGTTTACAGTTTGTATTCAGTGCGCTTCGGCGTTGTGCGATCAAATCGCTGTTTCATCGTAAGTTTGGTAATACGGCGTCATGATCTGTACGGATGGCGACGGCATGCGCGCCTAGAGTTTGCGATACGGCAGAGATTTCAATAAACGGTTTTCGACGAATAGAAGAGAAATGAGAATAGTAGCAATTGCCAACGGCGGTTTCGCAATACCTACTTTGTGTGCGTTAAAGGACTCTCGACACGAAGTTGTTGCGGCTATTGTTATGCCGTTAAGAACAAAACGTTCCGGCAGTAAGGCCGGTATCCCGCCCGTGCGAGCCGCCGTTGAGGAGTATTTGCCGGAGACTCCCGTGTATTCTCCCGAGAATATCAATTCGCCCGAAGGGGTTGAATTGATAAAGAGTTTTAACGCCGACTTATTCTTTATTTGCGATTACGGCAGAATCCTTGCAAAAGAGGTTATCGAGTCGACTCGGTTGGGGGGGATTAACTTACATGGATCTTTGCTTCCGAAATATCGTGGCGCCGCTCCGATTAACCGAGCTATTCAGGCCGGCGAGCGAGAGTTAGGAGTAAGCGTTATTTTTATTGAACCTAAAGTCGACGCAGGTCCCGTTGTCGCCACGACTTCTTATGTGCCTTCTCTGGAAGACACGGCTGTTGAAATTGAGGCGACGCTTGCCCAGATGGGCGCGCGCCTTGTGGTTGAATCGCTTGATAGAATTGAGTCAGGTTCAGTCGAACCTTTGGTTCAAGACGCGTCTGGGGTTTCTAAAGCCCCTAAAATTAAAAAAGAGGAGGGGCATATCGACTGGTCCTCTTCGTCCGAGTCGATCATTGATCTTTATCGCGCATTTCAGCCATGGCCTCGAGTCTATTCGGATTGGATTAGCGCGGATTCTCATAAATCGACGTCAACACGGCTTATTTTGGGGCCTTTTTCCAGCTTCGATCAAGATGGCGCGGCGCCTGTCTGGGTTCCGGAACAGTACGAAGACGTTCCATGCGGAAGCGTTTTATTGGTGACAAAGACAAACTTCTGGATTAAAACAGGAAATGGCGCGTTACGAGCTCTTGCTATTCAACCGGCTGGGAAAAAACCGATGAGTCCCGAGGTTTTCCTACGTGGATATCCGATTAAAGTTGGGGATAAGCTTTGCTAAACTGAATGATAATCTACGCGCGTGAAATCTTACTCGAGTTCCGAACGAGATTTCACGCGCAATATAATACTTTTGCAATAAGAACTACTTGTCTAAGTGAAGAATCTTTTTGATCTCTTCAAAAGAATGAACGACATAGTCGGCGTTTTCATATTCGACCTGTGAATGTCCCGCGCTGAAAAAACCGATCGTCGTCATTCCGGCGTTCTTTCCCGCGTTGACTCCGCTTCTCGAATCGTCGATTACGATGCAGTTTTTAGGCGTCGCATTCAATTTCCTAGCGGCCGTTAGGAAAATATCAGGGGCGGGTTTTCCTTGTTTCACCTCGTCGCCTGCGACGATGCATTCGTTAAAACAATCACGGATTTCCAACCAATCGAGAACGTATTCGACGTTAATACGCGGGGCAGACGACCCTACCGCCATCTTATAGCCTTTTTGGTGAAGGAAAAGTACAAAGTCTACAGCCCCTTCGATTGGTTGTACAAACTTCTTGACGCTTTCTCGAAAAGCCGTCTCTTTTCGATTGACAATCGCGGAGATTTGTTCATTAGTTAACGTCGTATCTCCCCAATACTTTTCAACGATGTATTCCGACGTCATGCCAAACGTCTTCCAAAAGACTTCGTCTGAAAAGGACACGCCGTCCTGCGCCGCTATCTTCTTCCAACTGGCAAGATGAGCCGCATTGCTGTTAATTAAGACTCCGTCCATATCAAAGATAATTTCCATGAACGTTTCTCCTTGTCTCTTTTCAAAGTTACGCTTCTGCAATGGGTGCGATTAGGTAAAAAACTGTCGGAATTGTACATCTTTTGCCGTTTTCGCCAAGACCGTATACCGTACGAAAAGCTTCCGAAAAAAATGTCATTTTGGAGTAAGACTGTCCTTAACGAGCAACTTGCGCGCCCCTTGCTCGTTTATGGGAATTAAATATAATCTTGCCAGTTGAAGGGAGAAAGTCTCTCGAATTACCGTTTTAGCTTTGGAATACCCTTTTTGCTTTATTTTAACAGACCGTGTCGTATGAGGTCAAAATGAATGAGGAACAAGTAAAAGTTCAGAATAACGCCGTGTTAGTTTGCCGTGGAATACGTGGGGCGACGACGATTGAAAACAACACTCCAGAGGAAATACTCAAGGGTACGCGCGAGCTTTTGGCTTTGATGATTCGTTTTAACGGAATCAAGCCAGAAGACGTGTCAAGCGCGATATTTACGACTACGGTCGATTTAAACGCAGCGTTTCCTGCGCTTGCCGCGCGACAGTTGCAATGGACCGACGTAGCCCTTATGTGTGGCCATGAATTGGATGTTCCCGGTTCGCTTAGAAAATGCATTCGGATTCTTGTTAATTGGAACACGACGAAGACTGCGGCTGAAATTAGACATGTGTATATTAAGGGAGCGTCAAAACTTAGACCGGAACGCGCTGATCTTCCGCCTGTTGATTGGGCCGAATTAGAGGCTTGGATTGAGAGTCAAACGGTAGAGTCGTAACTACAATTGGGCATTGGCATCTGTGTGTTTCACAAATGTAAGGTGTTTATCCTATTTAATTTTGTGTCAAAGAATACCTGTTTGTTTTTGTCTCTCCCTATGTATTTTGAACGCCTGTTTTTGACTTTATATGTTAATAATAGGCGTTCGTTCTTTTGACTGTTTAAAGCTTGACCACTAGATGTAGCGTTCTTTAATAAAGTTTTGCCTAAATAAACGATTTTGGCATTTTTTACTTGATATCCCCTAAAAAATCACTAACATTTACGCGTGCTTGCATTTTGAATTTCAAAGTGACGATTTGAAATTTATTATTTAACAGGCTTTTGCGAATCAGCTTTTGCCGTGAGCTTTTGGCGAGGCGAACGGTTTAGCGTCGCAGACCGCGTTTCCATCGTGACGTCGTTTGGAGACGGATTTTCACATGAGGCGTTTGTTGCGCAAATTGTGGAATAGGACTTCCAAGCATCGCCGTTTTTTAATCTAGACTTTTGGCGAAAAGTCTGGTGAAGCGTCCGAAAGACGTTGTATTCTCGGCGTTTGCTATAAAGACGCAGTCCTACGGCTTTTAGTGTTTTATTACCCTGACGCCGTAATTGAACTGACGTTGAATGGGAGTTGCTTGTTGAAGCGTATTTTAGGAAATTGTCTCAATGAATTCCAAGCCTATTATCGGTCTGAATGTTGAATACAAGCCGTCGTACGGATCTGTCCCCAGCGTTTGTTATTTGTTTTCTGAGTACGTGGATTCTGTTGTTGCAGCGGGTGGAATTCCCGTCCTTATTCCCACTACCGACGATATTGATCTCATTACTGCGACGGTCGATCGGATCGATGGCTGCGTAATGGTTGGCGGCGGTGATCTTGATCCGCGAAACGACGGTTTTATGCTTCATCGTTTTGTTCGTACGATGGATCCCCGCCGAGAACGCTTTGACCGACGCCTGATGGACGAAATTGCCTTCCAACGTAAGCCTGTCCTTGGTATTGGTTCTGGCATGCAGCTCTTGAACGTTTCTCAAGGCGGTTCGCTTTTCTTACATATTCCGGAAGACATTCCCAACGCCATGCCGCATAGAGATAATACAGATCCTGATTTGCGCCATCCGATCTACGTTGAAAAGAAAACGTTGCTGGAACAGGTTTACGGTAAGAATAACAATGACATTCGCGTAAATAGTCGTCATCATATGGCCGTTGACGACGTTGCTCCTGACTTCATTGTTTCGGCTCGTTGTTCTGGCGATCATGTCATTGAAGCGATTGAGTCGACTCGCGACGACTGGTTCGCTCTTGGCGTTCAATTTCATCCAGAGGCTGCGTCTGCGACAAATCTTGACCAACGTATTTTTAGCGAGTTTATTAAGGGAGTTGCCGCTTTCAAGGAAAGTAAAATGAACGCGTGGGCTTGATTCTTTTCCTTGATACGGAAAGATGAAGACAGATTGGTATTTTTTGTCATTGCGTTCTTATCGGTTGTTTAGATAAAGCAAACGGTAAGAACGCTTTTTAGTTAAGAATCAGAAGTCTTTTTAGTTTTAGGATTGGAATTCACTTAAAAGAGTGTTTTATTAAACGGCCTTTGTTACTTGCCGTTCGATCAAATGCGACGTCCTAACGAAACAGATACGTCGAAAGACTTTTAGAATTGAAATCGCAGTCGTTAGTCAGGTGGGAGTGAGCTGGACCATGAAAATAAAAAATCTGTCTTTTAAACGCGGCGATTCATCTGCTAATGCTTCGTATTGGTTTATTGGCATTAATATCTCTTCAGGAGTCCGAAAACTTGAAGCTTCGCTTATAGGAACAAACAGCTCTAAAGACGGTTCTCCTATCGTTTTGGCTACAAGCGTTTCTTTTGATCTGCCTTATGAAATTACTCGTGCATATGAAGAGCTCAAACAGACGTTGAGAATTGAAAGCGAGCTGTTTTCAACGAGAACGCAAGCATTAGGAAAGAACTCTGGCGACAGGGAAATAGGGCGTTGGCAGTCAAAGAACTGTTTTTCTTCTAAAGCCGCTGAAAACGAGCAGGGAACCGTCTCTTCGAGTTTAGTTCGATTCTCAGAAATACGGGGGTTAATAACGGCCCTTGAAGAAGAGGCAATCAACGAATTATTACGTGAAGTTAAGGTTCAAAGAGATGAAATTATCGCCGTTGTCGTGAGCGATCCGGGGATTTGGATTCCTACTGGATTGAGTGAAGAACGCACTCTATTCTTGGAAATGAGCGACGGCTATTTGCTGTCAAAGAAAACGGGTTTGAACGTTGTGGATTCTCTTATTGACCTCGACGAACCTACGGCGCGTCAAAATTATCTGATATCCCCGTACTGGACTCTGCTTTCGAATTCAGAACGCGGAAAGCTGATCGTTGATTTAGGAGAAACTGCGCGATGGTATTATATTCCCTCCCATAAAAATTCCTCGTCCGATTCTTGGAAACGGTTGATTTTCAACGAGGTAGTTTCTTGCGGTTTTCTTTTGGATTTGCTGACGAAACAGGCGACTAAAGGAGAAGCGGAGATTGACTTGGGAGGAAAGCTTTCGGTTCAAGGGCGTTGTATAAACGAAGTATTGGAACGTTGGCGTAATGAAAGTCGTAATCTCATGAATCAAGGGGAAACGACGGCAAAGTATTTTATTTCTCCTTCATCGAAGATATTTAACGAGTCTTTCTATATTGAACGGTTAGTTAACTTCGATTTAAAGATTTCTTCTGTCGACGCGCTTTGTACCGCAGTGAATTGGATTGCAGATAGGGTCGTCGAAAGTATTCGGGAAAATGAAGCCGAGTTTAGCGAGCAAGCATACGACGTTGTTCTGACCGGGGGAGCAAAGCAAAACGGTTTGCTGTTTAGTAAGCTGGCTGCCGGCCTGGCGCCTCGTTCCGTTCACTTATTGAACGAATACGGTTCGTTCTTGGAAGATTCATTTGACTCTGTTGCCGTTGCGCTTTTGGGGTTTTTTGCCATACTTGACAAACCGATTCTGTATTCAAAAGGCGTGGGACAGGAAGTGACGCAAACTAAAGTTGGCCGCATTTCGTTGGGAGTCAGGGAAGCTGCAAAACGATTGACCGATTACACGTCAAATAACTGACGCTCCGTTCATCAGTAAAACTGCGAAATTACGGTTTTAAAGAGCTGAAGCTTGCTTCGGTAGAGAATTACTGCTTTTCGAGTCTTGTATTTCTAATACGTTTATCGACTCCGATTTGCTCCTCTTTCTTCTGAGGCAGAATGGAGAGTTTTTCTCTTCAAATTCCGTCTTCTTGTGTTTTTCTCGTTGTTTTTTGTGTTTAACAGTTGTATATTAAAAGCGAATTCAGCCTCAATGCAGCTAAAACTACCGATTATTTAGTTCGGATAGAAACGCCGCTAAGAAAGGAAAAATTTCATGGCAGAAAAGACTATTTTTAAGAAAATTATTGACAAGGAGATTCCTGCTAACGTTGTCTATGAGGACGAACAGTGTCTCGCTTTTTACGACGTTTCTCCTCAGGCGCCGGTTCATGTGCTCGTTATTCCCAAAACGACGGAGCTCCGTTCTGTAAACGACGTTTCGGAAGACAACGCGGATCTGATAGGACATATTTTTTGCGTGATTAAGAAACTTGCCGCAGATCTGGGAATTGCAGAGAACGGGTACAGAGTCGTTTCTAATTGTGGTCCTTGCGCATGTCAAACGGTCCCTCACCTTCATTTTCATCTTATTGGCGGTCGCGATTTTTCTTGGCCGCCGGGGTAATGGATTGCGAGAACGCTTTTTGAAGGGCGTGAATCGCTAACGTTCAACCGGACGTTTATTTTATTTGAACGGCTTGGGGGAAGGTTATGGCGTTAATTCTAAGCTTGACATACCGTTCTCACAGTCTGGTACAACTTTATCATTGCGTTTGAACGGGGACCAGACAGTATTGATTCCCCTGTTACTAAAGGAATTAAGAATGGAAAAGATCCTAAACTATATTGCGGAAAATAAAGAGAAATTTCTGGACCAATGGTTTGAGGCGTTGAGAATTCCCAGTGTAAGCGCACAGAAAGAGCATAAAGCCGATATGCAGAAAATGGCAGATTGGCTCGTTGCCTTCCTTCGGGATAAACTTGGGATGACTGCCAAGTCTATTCAAACCAACGGCAATCCGTTGGTCTATGCCGAGTCGGCCAAAATTCCTAACGCACCAACCGTCATGATATATGGTCATTACGACGTGCAGCCTGCCGAACCCTTCTCGGAGTGGTTTTCGAAGAATCCCTTTGAGCCTTTGATTCGAGACGATAAAGTATATTGCCGTGGAGCGAACGACGATAAGGGACAATGGTCGGCTCATCTTTGCGGTCTTCAGACGTATTTAGCTCTTCATGGTTCTTTTCCCATTCAAATCAAGTTTATTTTGGAAGGCGAGGAAGAAGTCGGCAGCGATTCGCTTTCTGAATTTTTGAATTATGAAGAGAATCGCAAGTTGCTTGCTTGCGACGCTCTCGTCGTTAGCGATACGTCGGCCGCTGGTCCTAGAATTCCTGCCATTACATATGGTTTGCGCGGCGTAATGGGATTCGAACTCAAACTGACGGGGCCGAATCGGGATCTCCATTCAGGCATTTACGGAGGTTCCGTTTACAATCCCGCAATCGCGCTGTCCAAAATGATCGGATCGATTATCGACGAGAACGGTAAAATCCAAATTCCGCATTTTTACGACGACGTTGAGGAACTCTCTGATCTTGAACGGGAAGCTTTTGCGCGCAATCCGTTTGATCCCGACGACAACAAGTCGCAGATTGGGATCGACGCCGAATTTGGCGAGCCCGAATATACGACGCTTGAGCGGCGCGGGGCCAGGCCGGCTTTCGACGTGAACGGTTTGACGAGCGGATACCAAGGGGAAGGCGGGAAGACGATTATTCCGAGTTGGGCTTCTGCTAAGTTTACTTTTCGGACCGTTCCGAATCAGGATCCCGAAAAGATTCGCGCGAACGTCCAGAGTTACTTGGAATCAATCCTTCCTCCTGGCATTAAGATGTCATTGACGTATTCGCAAGGATCTGGCGGAATGGTCGCTCCGTTGGACGGAAAATTTATTGTCGCCGCGAGCGACGTCCTCGAACGCGTTTTTGGAAGAAAACCGCTCTTTGTTCGCGACGGCGGTTCGATTCCGATTGTTGCCAAGTTACGCAAAGAACTGGATGCTGAAACCGTTCTGGTGGGCTTTGGACTTGACGACGACGGCATCCATTCGCCAAACGAAAAGTTTAACCTAGAATCTTTCTTTGACGCCATCCAAACGAGCGCGGCCCTTTGGGAAGAATTCGGTAAGATTCGGCTTGACTGACGCGTATTTTACATATACGTTGGTTTGAGAACAACCAAGAGCGTTACGTTTATCGGGTGACGCTCTTGGTCTTCTATATCTTTGTATCTTTTTATCGCTCGATTGGGTACTCTTGTATAGAGGCGACGCTTTGTCATATTTTCATTCGGACGAGCCAATTCCTCCATCTAATTTTTTTCCGGACGTTGAACTGTCGTCGGAAGAAGGACTGCTTGCCATAGGCGGAGAAGTCGTTCCTGATTCGGTTTTAGACGCGTTGATCCACGGTATTTTCCCATGGCCCGTAGAGTTGGGCGTAATATTCGGCGAAGACGACTCTTATTATAATGAAGATTCTGAGAGTTTTGAGAAATATCCAGAATCAGACTTTCCCGGAGCTTCCAATATTCTAACGGGACAAACATTGCCTTTGTACGACGTTGAGTGGGAAGGGAAGACTCCTGGAGATTTGGAAAGTCTGAAGGACGCCAATTCTGTATTAGCATGGTGGGCCCCTGATCCCAGAGCCGTCTTTGAGTTAGACGACGTCCACATTCCCCGACGTTTGCAGAGAACAATGAAAAGCGGTAAGTTCTTAGTGACGTTCGATCAAGCGTTTCCAGAGGTCATGCTCGGCTGTGCGTTGGCCGGTTCTCGCAAACGGGAGGGGACTTGGATTACGCGTGAGTTTTATCAAGGTTACTGCAAGCTGTTTGAACTTGGTTTCGCTCATAGCGTTGAATGCTGGAAAAGAACCGACGTTGCCGAGCGGCAGAACGAAGTGGATGGTCAAGAAAACAATCTCCGTTTGGTAGGAGGCGTGTACGGAGTAGCCGTCAACGGTTTCTTTGACGGCGAATCGATGTTTAGTATAGAAACTGACGCCTCTAAGGTCGCTCTTTTTAATCTACTGTTGCGGCTAAAAAAGAAAGGGTTTCGATTGTTTGATTTGCAGATTTTAAACTCTCATACTAAGAGTTTAGGGGGAATAGAAATACCGCGGGCCGAATATATGCGCAGACTTGCCGACGCATTGAGCGTTCCCGTCGTTTTCTAATTAGATTTTAAAGTACCAAAATCTTATCTCCACTCGGTGAATTGCGCCGCAGCATACGATTTAACTCGAGTCAAAGCTCCTATTTATCCGAGATTCTCGGTATTGCCGGAAACGTAAGCGTAAACTGGGTGCCTCTACCAATTTCGCTCTGTATCGCTATTCTTCCTCCATGTCCTTCAATAACCTTGCGTACGGTCGGAAGCCCCAAACCGGTTCCTCCAACTTTGGTCGAGAAAAACGGCTCAAAGATTTTTTGAAGCGTTTCGTCGCTCATTCCGCCTCCAGAGTCGATGAGGTCAATAGCTACTTCTGAACCGCAAGGTCGAGTTCGCACGAGGATTTCGCCTTGTTCTGAGTCCTCCTTGCCTTTGATCGCCTGAAGGCCGTTGAGCAGGAGATTGAGTATCGCCCGATCAAAAGAACGTTTATCGATTCGTATTGTCGGAAGGTCGCTTGAGTAATATTCCCTGATGGCTACGTTCGCTTCTGTCGCCTGAGGTCTGAAAAATTCTATAATCTCCTTTAGCTCCGAATTGGCGTCAGCGGCGTTTAACTCGAGGTTATGCGCTCTGGTAAAACTGAGAAACTCGTTGAGTAAATCTTCAAGTCTCAAAGTTTCGCGTTTAACCGTTTCGATTCTTTTCAAAACTCTCTTTTGCTGCGGGGTCTCTTCAAGTTCTTCGACGTCTTCTTCAAGCAATCCCATATTCAGGCGAATTGTAGAGAGCGGATTTTTAACTTCGTGAGCAAGACCGCCAGCGAGGCGCGCTATTTCGGTGTACTGCTCTTCAAGCCTTCGATTTAATTCATTTGGAGTGAAATCTTTCATGTTGGAATCGCCCATAGTTTTCCTCGGAAGATTACATGTTCCGTTTGATTCTTTCAAATAATGGAAACGGTAAAACGCACGGCCGAAGCGAATTATCTTCTCTTATGAGACTGACCTTTAAGTTCCGAGACCGTCGAGTGAAGCTGTTCTTCGATTTCAGAACGCGATAAGCGTTCGATAGGCAAAAAGGGAATAGATTCAAAGGGATCCTCTTTTGAATCGTTTTCCCTGCGTTCTTCCTTACTGTCAACTCGGGAAAGAACGACCTCGTCTTGAAGCGTAGTAAGCCATTCCGGGAGTTCAAATCCATTTCCTGACGGAGACGACGCAAACGACTCCACTTCCTTGGAAAGTTCTTCAAAGATAGGATTATTTTCTCCTTCTTTTCGAACGGCCGAGATTGAATCAAAAACTAGACCGCACATCTGAGCTATATCCAGCGGCCGAACGAAGCGTTCAGAAAGACGTTGATAGACGCACTGTAAGCGAACGCCATATTTTTGACAAAGCTCGGCATATTCGCGTAATCCGTTTTCCGCAAGACCGGAGCTTTTCTGTTTTATGTCTTCTTTCCAAAGTCGAGCGGCTTCGGGGCGTTCTGAACGAATCAGCGAATCGTGAATCCAATAGATCGGTTTGAGATTCCAAGAAGTTCTTTCGTAGTTGCAAAGGGTACGGAAAAAGTCAAGAAGGATATAAAGATTCTCGCCGCGGTCTGATTGAATCGTCGTGCTGTTGTAGTCGACGTATTCCATATAATTCTCCGCAACGCATTCGATAATAATTTCGAGCGTTGCGGCGACGTTATCTAAATTTTCCTTGCCGTCGACAATTGCGGTAACGAGCCGATCGCCGATCTCTAAGTCGTACCCGCTCTTCTTCAAAGAGATCAACGAGGAAAGATAATTATGAGTTCCCTGATGCAAAATAGCGCGAAGACTCCGGAACGAGAGAAATTCTTGCGTGAACAGACCGGAACCGTAATTCTGGATAAAACTCTTGACTATCTTCCAGCGTTGCGGCGAAGAGAGCGCTTCTACCGAAGAAACTCTTATCTGCTGACTATGAGACAACCAATGTTTTAAAATAATTTCTATCGCGTCGGCCAAGTAATCGACCAGCATATGATCCCGCGTTTTATAATCGGGAAGAGATCTGTCGACACGCCATTTTTTAGAGGATTCCGAAAGCGATTCGGTAATGCTGCGCGTAGCGGTTTCTACAAGTCTGTCGTATTCCGTAATTGATCCCGGCGACGAAAGTCTGATCTGCTCCATCTTTTGCACGCAGGAAATCAACTGAAACGTTTCACGAAGGAGCCCAAGTCGCGGCGTATAACGGAGCAGACTAAGAACGACCTGCTGCAAACGGCGGCGTTCGACAATAGCCTTCGCGTCTCCTCCGCGTGAAGTTGGAATGTAAAGCAACGTCTCAGTTTCCAATTTGCTAAGAAGTTGCGGCCAAAGAAGCCGAACTCGTTTAACGTCCCTCCTGAATATCGCGCTAAACGTTTCTAGCACGGCTGATTTCCACGGTTTAGCATACTTTTCCGTCGTTTCATCGCGCAACGTGGCTTTAAGAAAGACAATAACGTCTTCAACTTCGACAATTGTCCATATGATACGGTCGAGAAGAATTTCTTTTGTTCCTCGAATCTGATCGTATTCGACCAGAGACTCCGTTGTGCCAGACGGACGTGGAATTCGCAGTCGCGCCGCCTGATCGAGGAGTTCATACAGGCCTGTTTCAAATTTTAGCGCTTGGTCACGCCATTCTTCTAAACGAAGTCTTGATTCACTTAAAACGTCGTCGTCCAAGGAGCCGTTTTCAAGCAGCGTGAGTTGGGGTGAGCGTCCAGCTGCAAATTTCCATAACTTGACCGTTGATATAATAAAAGTCAAACGTTCAGAGATTCGGTCAGTTTCTTGCCCAAATTCAAGGTCGTTTCCGCCCTCTTGAAATTTTGATTTACCCCCCGCAATATCGTCGTCAACTCCGTCGTCTGCGGTGTCATGATAGCTCATGTGTTCATAAGCGGCGCTGAATCTGGAATCCCCACCGGTAATTGTATGCTCGACAGATTCGTTTTTGGCGTCTTCGTCGAATTCTTCTTCATAGTCGTCTGAATCTATCGAATCTGATTCCCAATCGTCGATCCGAACGATTAACGCATGTTCGTTTCCAACGTTGGTATTGACGGAGAGGTCGCCTTCTTTCGATTTTCCATCGTCCATTTTTGAAAGAAGTCGTTCGATAAAATCGTCAAGAGAATCAACGTCCTGGCTTTGTAACTCCTCGTTCAATTTGCTTAGAAGATTATTCTTGGAGTCCTCATTTTTATCAATATCCGATCCGCTTTTGTCGGGATTGCCAACAGAGAAGGTCGGATTAGAAACGGAAAAAGACTTATTTATATCGCCAAATATCTCCTTACGGTAGAAAGCCAATTTGTGTGGCGACATAGGCACTTCGTTCAGTACGATCTGCATAAAGGCCTGAAAAGTTAAATACTTTGGGAAAACCTTCTGATTATCAGTATAAAACTTTTTGAATTCCTCTGGTGAGAACAAAGCTTCTTCATCGACAGATCTCGCATCGTCTCTGAACGACGCTTTGAGAGAAATCTTCGGAACGCCGGTAGCAGTCTTTCCAGAGTATCTTACCGAAAGAAGAAGACGACGAGTCAACTCGGCAATAACAGGATTGTCTGTTTTCAGCAAAATTTTGCGATCGAATCTTTCTTTGGGAAGATTTATCGAAGGAATTGACCAGTAGGAATCGGCGTTTTCACCGAAGAAATCCATAAATTTGGTCGTTGTTCCCCAGCGTTTTAGGTATTCTTCAACAGACCATTGACGGGTGGATTCGGATCGTTTTCTGCGTAATAAAGAAGGCGATTCCAATTCTTCGGAGCTGGACCATGACTTTTCCATCCAATCAAAGACGACAGAATGAAAAGAGTAATCTCCTTCAACGAGAGGAATGGAACTTGATTGGTTCAACCAGTAGATGAGTAGCGACGAAGTGGAAATCAAGTCGTTCTTATCAAGTAACGCCTCGCAAAGAAGCACAAAGGCCTTGGGCGTCTTGAAACGGTTGACATGCCGTTTCCAAAAAGCGACGTCGCCGATCGCCTTGCCCGCTTGACTCCAGACGGCAAGCGCGCTTGATACTTCGGCGGCGGATTCCCAAGCGTCTTGTCCGGAAAAACCGTCTACAGACGATACTTCCGTACTCCCAAACTGATCCCACCAATCTGCGAGGCTGCTCATTTGGTCAGACAGTTCCAAGCGTAATTCTGTTTTGCCCGCTGCCGCGGCCTCTTTTTGAAGACGGCTGTATAAGTCGAAGATATCGTTCAAAAGATCAATCAACCCGTCGAGTCGATGATCATGTACGCCGTCTTCTACCGTTGGGAAAAGGTTAAACTGCGCGTCGAATCCTAAAATAAACCAAGGATCCGGGAACGCTCCGCACGCAAGTCCGCGGCGCAAAAGCTCTTCAATTTTAGGCATGCAAGCCGCGGCGTCTTCAAGCGCGCCTGAATCGGCGGATAAATGAGATCGCGTAATATAGCAATCAATTTGCGAAAGGAGCCTAGAAGCCGAGGTTTCTATTACTTCGGTTTGACGTCTAGACGCTTCAAAGTAGCCCATACGCGCGTACGTCCTTGCCAGTGAAAAGCGTTGAAGTTGATCTGCGCGTTTTTGGGCAAGATACTGGTTGAGGTACTGGCGGCTTCCCGCAAACGGTTGGAAGAACTGGCGTTTTTCCTCTTCTAACCTTGTTTTTATGGGCTCTGGCGTTTTAGCGAGCAACTTTTCGTAAAATTCGTCTCGAAAAAGGGCAATAATAGGCGTAAGCGAAGACAGCGTTACAGAGGAGTCGTGCGCTTGAACATGTCCGCCGCTTACGGCCGAGCCCATAAGCATAGTTCCCGCCAGAATCGCAGCAGCCTCGTATTCGTACTCTTTACGTAAAACGGGGTCTTCTTCTTTCTGGACGCGGCTCATAATTGCGTCAAGGGTCGCACGCTGAAGGATGAACCGACGGAAATACCCCTCTTTGTCGATACAACGATCGTCCCAAGTTCCAAAACTATAGTTTAACCGCCTATTAACGGGGTGATCGTAATCGTATGCCCGCGTATCAACCGCAAGTTCTCGGAGTTTTTCCGGTATGAACGAAGCGTCGCTAAGAATGGACGAATCAGTATCTTTCAATATTTCGAGCGCTATCTCTACAACGTTTTGATATTTGCCGAACGCTGTTCCTACGCCTTCAATGTAGATCGGAAGTGGAGATATCCATTCATGCTTGTTCGGTTCATGTTTTTCCCCCCCCTCGAGAACGGGAATAGGACGGTAACCGAGATAGTCGTTTAATTGAACAATGATTTTGTCGATTTTTGCCTTGTCCGGCGTTAAGGGGGCGTTTCGGGTAATAACGTCGCACAATCTGCTCATGAAGAACGAGTTGAATAGATACGAATTATCAAGCGAAAATAACACGTCTTTGTGAAATTCTCGATACGCTTCCAAAGACTCATCGATAAGCTCGAGCGCTTTTTTAGCTTGGGTTGAGTCGACAAAGGCGCCCCCGGCCGCTTCTAGGCGGGGTAGTTCTTCCTTTAGAGCGTCGACGGAATCTCGCCATATTTCCGTCGAACCGCGTTCAGAGAAATCTTTGTAGAGATCGTCCCATGTTTTGACGAACTGTACGTCGCGGCACCCCGAGGAAAAATTTAAATACCCCAAGATACTGCATATGAGAGCTTTCTCGTTTTCGTTTAGTTCGAATCGTTTCATGTGACAGTCCTGATTGATAATTGACGGTTAAAGCAGAACAACAATCCAAGTCGTCGATTACTCAGCAAATTTGACGCAAAGACAGAGACGAAAGAGTAACTTTCGAGCTCGACGAAAGCTTCGCGCGAAATTAACCCTCAAAGTATTAATAGTAGATTAGATCTGTTTTTCATCTAGGGGGGAGGAGCCCGTGAAGAGACGAATATACGGGAGTCTGTTTTCGCCCCTTTGAGGTATTTCTGACGCATTGCCACGTGTCGCAGCCGTTAAAAAGTGAAATTTAGAGATAGGCATATGTGTAGTGGCGTCGTTTTTCTCTCCGTTCAAGAGGCTATTGCGAAATTTGAGTCAGTGGGGAGCGAAATACCCATTGAAAGATCGTGTTTGTGTAATGGGGGATAAATTCTATGAGAAATTGAAAATCGAACTGGTTTGTATGATTTTACAGTTGAACTTCAGTAAACATCCATTATAATTTTGTTCTGCAGTTCATCGGAAGGGAGTTCGTTCTTCTAACGCGTTGAACGACGTTCCGCGCGTTTTCCGTTTCTTTGGCGGAAAGGCCTGCGGACCGAATAGACTTCACTGGTTGTTAGGAGTAATTTCTAGAGGTGCGTAAATGAAATTGCGACTCACGACGACGGTCGAAAAGGAAGAGAGAATAGTTCTCATGGCGTTTGTTTCTTACGCGAGGCAAAAGCGAGCGCTTTGCCTGCCTGACATGGCGCTCTTCAGACTCTTGAATCTGACCTTTCAGGCGTCTTTCCAGTGTTTTTGACGTCGTTTTAAAACTGAAAGAGCGAAGTTTACAACGGATTGTAAACTTTATGTTTTTTGAATATTTGGCCTTGATATATGTCTGATATTATTGTACGTGGCGCTCGCGAGCATAATTTGGACGACGTTTATTTGCGGCTTCCTCGGAATCGTTTTGTATGCTTTACCGGCGTGAGCGGGAGCGGGAAGAGTTCTTTTGCGTTTGACACGTTGTATGCTGAAGGACAGCGGCGGTATGTAGAGAGTCTTTCAAGTTACGCCCGGCAATTTTTGGGCCAACTTCCCAGGCCTGACGTCGACCAAGTTTTGGGATTGAGTCCCGCAATCTCAATTTCTCAAAAGACCGCCGGACAGAACGTTCGTTCTACCGTAGGGACGATTACTGAAATCTCCGACTATTTACGCGTCCTTTACGCTCGCGTTGCCACTGGATATTGTCCTAAGTGCGGTCGCAAGATTTTTGCCCAGACGCGTTCGCAGATATTGGAACGCCTTCGAATTATTCCTTCTGGCGTTTCCTTTCAGATACTTGCTCCTTTGATTCGTAATCAAAAAGGTCGCTGTGTCGAACTTCTGAACAGGCTTAGAAGAAGAGGGTTTCGAAAGGTCAGAATTGACGGCATATTTCTTTCCGTGGACGACGAGATTAATCTTGATCGTCAAGCGCGGCATTCGGTTGACGTCGTAATCGACCATTTAAAGCAGTCGGATTCGACATACCGACGTCTAACCGAAGCAGTCGACTTAGCTCTCCAGTTAGGGAAGGGGCAGGTAATTGTTCTCCTTGACCGGAATCCTTTGAACGACCGTCTTCGTTTTCCTGTTGAAAGTCAAAGTGAGGACGGTTCTCTTGACTCTGACAGTTCTATAACTGACGCGAGGTACGACGGGGAAACCGAGCAACAAACTTTTAATTTCGGCAATGTCGCCAGCGACGCTGGCGACGAAACTGAAGCCGTTCCACAGATGGTTTCAAACGTAGAAAAAAAGGCGACTCCAAATGGTTTAAATGACACTTTGGAGAGTGAGACCGACAATTTTGTCGATAGCGCCGACAATACGAAGCCGTCTGCTAAACAGGGAGACGCAGTTAATGGCAAGCGCGCCAAATCTAAAAACAGTCAGAAAAGGAACGTCACGAATAGTCTTGGGCAAGAAGACTCTCCGGAAAGCAATCTGAACGATGATTCCACTGTTCAAAAAACAGACTCCGCGGGAGAACAGACTGCGCAGGAGGCTAATTTCGAGACGGCGATTAGCGACGAGCTGTATTTTAGCGCCGACTATGCGTGTTCTCATTGCAATTTGAGTTTTGAGCGTCCTACCCCGCAAATGTTCAGCTTTAACAATATGCAGGGTATGTGTCCTCACTGTCAAGGTTTGGGCTTCGTTCATACCTTCGATCCAGCGCTGTTGATTCCTGATGGGAAAAAATCCTTTCAACAGGGTTGCATTGTTCCAGTTGGGAAGTGGCAGGAGTTGGGACGTTGGAATCAGCATATTTACCAAGGCGTGGCAGACGCTTTGGAAAAACGATATTCCCTCGATAAGAATTATGTTTTAGAGACTGCTTGGGAGGAACTTGACGAACGGGTAAAACGCGGCTTACTCTGGGGAACGGGCGATATGAAGATTACCTATTCCTACAATGAGGGGGCTAATGGGCATAAGTGGGGCGGCACCTTTGAAGGGATCATTCCTAAAATGCTCAAGCAGTATCAGGAGACGACCAATAAGATGCAGTTGGCCGCAATGGATCGTTATATGAATACCGTTCCTTGCGAATACTGTCATGGATTGCGTTTAAACGAACAGGCGCGTTCATTCAGGATAGAGACAAATTCTAAGGCGCCTCTTTTTGCCGAGAAGAAGTCCTACTCCCTTCCTGAACTGTCGAACTTGCCAATTTCCGATTTGCTTGAGTTTTTCAGCGACCTGAATCTTTCTGACTCTGCGCGAGTCATTGCGAAGGATCTTGTGAAGGAAATTCGCGGGCGACTTGGTTTTCTCCTAAATGTCGGCTTGAATTATCTTTCGCTCGGTCGTTCAGCGCCTTCGCTGTCCGGCGGCGAAATGCAACGTATTAGATTGGCGGGGCAAATAGGAGGCGGACTAGTTGGCGTCATGTACGTTTTGGACGAGCCGTCGATTGGCCTACACCCACGGGATAACGAGCGTTTAATTAATACTCTGTACAAACTTAGGGATCTGGGTAACTCCGTTCTCGTGGTCGAACATGACGAAGATACGATGTTGGCTTCGGACTACTTGGTGGATTTTGGTCCGGGACCCGGCGTTCATGGCGGGCGTGTCGTAGCTTCTGGCGCTGTTTCCGACGTGCTGACCTCTCAACGAGATAACAGTCTAACAGCGAAATATTTAGTTGGCGATGAATCGATTGAGATCCCTGCCGAGCGCAAAAAGCCAGATGGGAGATGGCTCGTGGTTCACGGCGTTACCCATCACAATTTGAAGAATATCGACGTGAAAATACCCCTGGGTGGGGTCGTTTGTATTACGGGAGTGAGCGGAAGCGGAAAAAGTTCTTTTGTCAACGACGTCTTGAAGGAAATTCTTGCGCGGGAATTAAATAGGGCTAACGGTAGACCGGGACATTATAAATCAATAGAGGGTGTTGAATACTTAAATAAATTGATTTCGATAGATCAATCTCCGATTGGACGTACGCCCCGATCGAATTCGGCGACATACATAAAGTTGTTTGACGAAATACGAAAGCTCTATGCAGAAACTCCGGAGGCTCGCGCAAAAGGTTTTACGCCCGGTCGGTTCAGTTTTAACGTGCCGGGCGGCCGCTGCGAAGCTTGCGAGGGAAACGGTTCAACTCGTCTCGAAATGGATTTTCTTTCCGACGTCTGGGCGACTTGTCCTGTTTGCGGAGGCCGTAGGTTTAATCAAGAGACAATCGCTGTAAAGTATAAGGGTTTATCGATTGATCAAGTCTTGGAACTCGACGTTGAGTCGGCTCTGAAGCATTTCGAGAATATTCCAAAGATTCGTGAAAAATTACAAACTCTTTATGAAGTCGGTCTTGGTTATATGAAGCTTGGTCAACCGTCTCCGACGCTCTCAGGCGGCGAGGCGCAGCGTGTCAAATTAGCAAAAGAACTCGTCAAAAAGAGTTCTGGTAAGACCATGTATCTTCTCGACGAACCAACGACTGGATTACATTTTGCCGATGTTCGTCTCCTCTTGAAAGTGCTTCGCAGTTTTGCCGACGCGGGCAATACGGTACTCATTGTCGAGCACAATTTAGACGTTATCAAAATGGCGGATTGGGTCATTGATTTAGGCCCGGAAGGGGGGGAAGCCGGTGGACAAATAGTTGCCGAAGGTTCCCCGGAAGATATTGCTGCTAATCCGAATTCGCATACCGGCGTGGCCTTGAAGGAATTCCTGAATCGTGATCGGGCTAAATTGGTCCAGAAATTAGCTTCGTCCGAGGATAAAACGACCGATCTTTTCGCTGAATCCGACGTTGAAGGTCCTATTATTATTCGAGGCGCTCAGGAACATAATTTGCAGAACATTTCAGTAGAAATTCCACGCAATAAGTTGACCGTTTGTTGCGGACCGAGCGGAAGCGGTAAATCGTCTTTGGCGATCGACGTGGCTTACGCAGAAGGAAGAAGACGCTATGTCGAAAGTCTTTCTAGCTATGCACGACAGTTTTTAGGACAAATTCAGAAGCCGAAAGTAGAAAAAACGATAGGGATTTCACCTTCTATTGCAATTGAGCAGAAATCGACGAGCAAATCTCCGCGTTCGACAGTTGGAACCGTTACGGAAGTTCACGATTACTTACGCGTAGTTTTTGCTCGATTGGGAACTCCTTATTGTCCAGATTGCGGTTTGCCGATCGGGGCGCAAACTACGGATCAAATCGTCGCACGGATTATGCTTCAAAATACCGGAGCGCGCGCATTACTGACAGCGCCGCTTTCGTTAGATTCTGGGGAAGACTATCCGAAGTTATGGGAACGTTTACGTGCACAGGGGTTTTCCCGTGTGCGCGTAAACGGAACGACATATTCGTTAGACGAACCTCCTGAAATAAGCCGCAAATCGCTTGTTGAAGTAGACGTCATTGTCGACCGTTTCCAACTAAAGATTAGTTCAGACGAAAAGGCGGAGCGCAACCGCAGGGGACGCGTAGCTGGCAGCGTTGAGACCGCGTTGGAATGGGGAAAAGGCGTCGTTAGATTGATAATTGCCGACGATCGAAGACCTGAACGTGATTGGATCGTTCAGACTATGAGTCAAAAGCTATCTTGCGAGAAATGCGGGCGAGCTTTTGAAGCGCTTACGCCTCGCCATTTTTCCTTTAATAGTCCTTTAGGTTGGTGCCCGCACTGCGAGGGGTTGGGGGTACATTCCGGAGCTAATCCTCACAATTTTATTAGGGATCCGAAATTAACGCTTGCAGAAGGCGCAGTTTCGATTTGGTCCGATTTCAGAACTCCTACGACAACCGCTATGATGCGCGCATTTGCGCGTGAAACAGGAACTCCTCTTGACGTCCCCTTTGACCGTCTTGACGCGAGATTCCGCAGATTTGTTTTCAACGGAACCGGCGAACGTTGGATTCAGGTTCTTGAATGTGATTTAGAAGCAGCTCGCGTTGCCGAGAGTCCGAACGATCGGGCAGAAGGAGCTTTAGATTGGACCAGAGCAAGCGCAAACAGGGTTGTTTTTCAGTTCCAATTTAAAGGCGTTTACTCTGCGACTGAGGAGGCTGGACGTTTGGTTCCATACTATCGAGGGAGGTTGGAATATCAAATTGACGAGCATGAATGCTCGGCATGTTTGGGGAGTCGGCTGCGTGACGACGTTTCTGCCGTTCGTTTTCACGACCTAACTCTTGATCAAATTTGCAGAACGCCGATTGGGGAACTTGTGGCTTTCTTCGAAAACCTGCAATTTACCGAACTTGAAAAGGCGATTGCTGGGGATTTATTTGAGGAAATCATTTCGCGGCTGCGTTTTTTATCGGACGTTGGTCTCGATTACTTGACCCTGTCGCGTCCAACACCGTCTCTCTCCGGCGGAGAAGCGCAACGTATTCGTCTGGCTGCGCAGATTGGCAGTGGGCTTGTTGGCGTGTTATACGTTTTGGACGAGCCCACGATTGGACTTCATAATCGCGATAACTGTCGACTTATTGCCGCGTTGAAAAAATTGCGTGACCTTGGAAACACCGTTATTGTCGTCGAGCACGATCAAGAAGTGATTGAAAGCGCCGACAATGTAATAGACTTTGGCCCTCGTGCGGGCGCACAGGGAGGATTGGTAGTCGCGTCGGGAACCGTAGACGAGGTTAAACAAAACGCTAATTCGACAACCGGTCCATATTTATCTGGCAAGAAGGGGATTCCTATTCCTGTAAACCGTCGGATTTTGCTCTGATTAGCGTTGATAACTGGAACTTTTGTCGCCGTCTGGCAAATTGTTTTGTACGACTTTTATTTTTTCCCGATACGGAAAGTTGCTTTATTAAAGCGACGTTAGAAATAACGGATTGGACATGCTATGAAAAAACGCGCTTTACGGAAGACGGAAACGTCGGAAGTTTTACAAGACTCAGACGCAACGCCTGAAAAATCGCAGGGGCTAACGGGCGGTGATGAAAAGGGGGCAAAGCGTGTGAAATCGTCTTCGTGCAAGAAGACAGATCGTGCAGTTGGTAATAACCAACCCAGTCTTTTTGACGATCCCGAAATGGGAACTACCTACGGTAAAGAGCCGACTTCGGCGAAGTCAAGTATAAAAGGTTCTAAACGTGTTTCCCGTAAATCTTCTTCGGATAAGTGTACAGAAGACAAAAGAACCGGTGAGAAAAAAGCGTCAATTCGTGCCAAAAAATCAAACTCAGCGGTTTTTGCTGAAGACAAGACGACAATAGAAAGCGACTTGGAGACGGAGTCCGTAACGCAAAGAAAACGGTCGATTCGTAGAACTAAAGTCGAAAAAAACAGTGAATTAGAGAGGGATTCTCAAACCGTTAAGTCGAGAAAGAAGTCTCCGAAAAATAATTCAGGAAAGTCCGAGAAAGTTGTTAGCGCAAGCGCCAAGGAAACGGCGTTAAAGGACACCTCCGCGATTAATGCCCAGAATTGGCTGGAAGACGTATCGGAAATTTATACTCGAATTCACGATTTCGAGGTTTCCGATGAAGAGAAAAAACGTCGTGCACGGCGTCAAAAAACAAAACAGACAGCGGCGTCAATAACCCATGACGTCAGTTCCCTCGACGACCTTCCTTACTGGGAATCGGGTTGGATAGTTGTTCAGGGAGCTCGCCAGCATAATTTGAAATCTATTGACGTTCCCTTTCCTCTGTCTGCGTTTACAGTTGTTACAGGCGTGAGCGGAAGCGGAAAGAGTTCTTTGGTTGAGGACGTGTTGTATCGGTATCTTGCCCGCGTTTTAAACCACTCTCAAATATCGTGCGGAGCATGCGACAGCGTGATCGGTTTTGATCGGATCAACAAGGTTGTCAAAGTTGATCAAGCGCCTATTGGCTTAACCCCGACGTCCAACGCCGCGACTTTTACGGGGCTTTTTGATTTAATTCGACAACTTTTTGCGCAACTTCCCGAAGCCAAATTGCGTGGTTACTCTGCAAGTCGATTTAGTTTTAATGTTCCGGGCGGTCGTTGCGATAAGTGTGAAGGCGCGGGAATGATCAAGGTGGAAATGCATTTTTTGCCGGACGTCCTGATCGTATGCGACGC
The DNA here is from genome assembly GCA_946541595.1 of uncultured Planctomycetales bacterium. GTDB lineage: Bacteria > Planctomycetota > Planctomycetia > Pirellulales > Thermoguttaceae > RUG369. The sequence goes on along the minus strand of CAMNJU010000001.1, from coordinate 31,681 downwards.
GTGTGGAGGAAAACGGTATGATCAGGAGACGCTCCAAGTCAAATATCGAGGTAAATCAATAGCGGACGTCTTGGAGTTGACTTGTGGCGACGCTTTGAAATTTTTTGAGCATATTCCGCCGCTCGCGGCAATTTTGCGTACTCTTTGCGACGTCGGGCTTGATTATTTACCTTTGGGACAGCCCGCGACGACTCTTTCTGGCGGCGAAGCACAGCGTATTAAATTAGCTGCGGAGTTATCTCAGATTGACACTGGACGTACTCTTTATATTCTCGACGAGCCTACCACTGGACTGCACTTTGAAGACGTTCGTAAACTCTTGGAAGTTCTACACCGTCTCGTTGATCTGGGAAATACCGTCATCGTTGTCGAGCATAATTTAGACGTTGTTAAAAATGCGGATTGGATTATCGAGATTGGACCAGAAGCTGGACTAGAAGGAGGAAGACTTGTTTTTGCGGGAGTTCCGGAACAGCTCCTCAGTTATGCAGCTCAATGGCAGACTTCGCCTGTATTTCGTAAAAACGCCCCTCGCAGTTATACTGGCGAGGCGTTGATACCTGTTTTCAAGAACGCCATTTTTGAAGAACGAGCCGTTTTGTCTGCACGGGCTTATTGGGAGAATCTTAAGAGAAATCGTACGGTAACTTACGATTCGATATCGAACGAAGTTCAGTCGGACAGTCTTGAACAGCCGTGGGAGGTTGACGGCAAAAGATGGCACACACAGTTTAGAACTACCCGTTCCGGAGAAACTTGCAAATGGGAAGGGCGTGCTCTTAGCGCAATTGTTGACCGTTTAGAAGATTTTCCAATTTTTGCCGACGCCAATTGGATGAATCGCAGTGTTGTCGAGATCCACGCGGAATCGAAAACAAGCGCGTGGTTTATGCGAGCTGTCACAAATGAAGAATGGTTGCTGCGCCTAAAATTCCGTACCGCTAAAAACACGTTTGACCGTGGGTTACTCACTCGAAAGCTTGCTCTGTGTCCCCTCAAAGAGATTGAAGAGATTCCTTTATACGGAACGCTTCCGAGAGTCAAATTTGAGAATTTTGGTCCTTGGCAAGAAATAGAGCTGAAGGTCTATTCTTTGTCTGAAATAGACCGACCGGAGTTTTGGAATTTCATCAATCTCGCAGTTGAGCGTTTTTCAGACGTTATTGACTCCGGTAAAGAAAACGACGTCGATTTAACGCCTTGGAAGACGCAGGGACGAAAGTGGCATACGTCTCAAAATGGTTTTTACGGTTCAAGCGATAAGGCGCTTTGGCCGACGCAGTTGCTTGAATCTGTCTTAGAAGTCGTTGAGAAGGTGGGACGAAACGCCGCGAGCGTTTGGACGAACAGAACTTCCGTCCCTTATACAATCGCAGGAGGAAAGTATCCGTGGGTTCAATTATTCACTAAGAATAGCGATTTTTTATGTCTGCAAGTTAATTTCCCCAAGGGGGAAGTTTCGCAAGAGCGAATTGACGGGATAGGTTTTGAACCTGAAATAGCTTTGGCGGAAAAAGACGGGGAATTTGACTCTGTTTATTTGAGGTTCAAATCGGAAGACGACTTCTCAGTCGAAGCAATTCGTGAACTTTTGATTGAGTCATATCAGAAAATAGAGAGAAACATTGACTGAACTTGGAGAAGGAGCCAAGAAAAAGAAAAACCCCGTTTAGAAAAACGAGGTTTTAAAGTCGGGGCAACTGGATTCGAACCAGCGACCTTTTGACCCCCAGTCAAACGCGCTAAACCAGACTGCGCCATGCCCCGGAAAATATGGTGCGATGCGGTTAAAACCGAATCTTAAGTCGGGGCAACTGGATTCGAACCAGCGACCTTTTGACCCCCAGTCAAACGCGCTAAACCAGACTGCGCCATGCCCCGATTGGTTTCACTATTCTAATACCGTTTCCAATTATGACAAGGTCCTTTTTGCTTTTTATTATTAACTTTTCAAGTCCAGGGTGATTGCGCGCCATTTTGATAATTTACCCCATACTCAAATTAATTGCGCCGCTTATAATGGCAAGCGCCTTAGTTTTCGCTCAAAAGCGCAGTAAAAGGACATATAGATAACCAATGTTTTCACAAGACCAATATTCCCTTCTTGATTTTGGAAACGGCCGGCGTTTAGAGCGTTTCGGAGAACTGACGCTTGATCGGTTCTGTCCGAGCGCACACGGAATTTCGCCAAAGGATGAGAGTATTTGGCGGAACGCCGACGCACGGTTTGTCGAGCGCAAGAACGAATGTCGGAAGAATTATAAAAACGATATAACGGCGTTAGGATTTCGAGGCGTTTGGTTTCCTCATTCTGACGTGGGCAGATCCTATTTCTCTTGCAAAGAAGACGATCGTGTATTAGGATTGGGAGGAGACGCCGATCGAATTTCTAGTAAGCCTTGGACGATAACCTATGCGAATCGTTTCGTATTGGAATTAAAGGGTTCGCCGTTTGGGCATGTTGGAGTCTTTCCGGAACAGGCAAAAAATTGGGATCGTATTATCGAACTCTGCCAAGAGGGAACGCAACGACTTAGCCGTCCTTTGCGTGTTTTAAATCTCTTTGCGTATACGGGCGGCAGTACGCTTGCCGCCGCAAGCGCCGGAGCAGAGGTTACTCATCTTGACGCGGCGCGTAACGTCGTAGCGCAAGCAAGGCGAAACGCAGAACTTTCGCTTGAAGCGTATTCACAGAACGCTTTTGACAAGATACGTTGGATTGTCGACGATTCGACGAAATTTGTTAAAAGGGAAGTCAAACGAAATTCATATTACGACGGCGTAATTCTTGATCCTCCGAGTTACGGACACGGATCGCATGGCGAAGTTTGGCGGATATCTCGGGATTTAGAGCCTCTGCTGCGCAATATTCTGAGTATTTTAAAGAACGAGTATTGCTTTGTAATGCTGTCCGGTCATACTCCCGGCTTCGAAGCGCGCGTTCTTGAAAGACTAATACGCGATTGTTTTAGCGAACGTTTTGGAAAATCAAACGTTGACATTTCATCCTGTCCCCTTGTTTTAAAGTCTGAACAGGGTGAGACTCTCTATTCTGGCGACGCTGCTCTTGGGATTTTGCGTTCAGAATAGCGCCTGTTGCGACGCTTTACAATATCGTTAAGAACGACACTTTTGAGTTCAGAAAAACCAAAAACGAGTCTCTCCGTAGATAAAATGAAAGTAGAGAGACTCGTTTTTTTGACGTTACCAGAATTTTATCTTGTTTATTGTCCGATCAAAAAAGCCTGGGGTTTTAGTATTACCAGTTTCTTCATCGGGCGCGAGAGTTACCGAGGAAGGACGCCGAGGTCTTGATTCAAGCAATGGCGAGTCGTCTGCAATCTGTTCCTTTAACATTTTAGCCCAGTAGCTGTCAAGCATGACAAGGACGTCGAAAGTTCTGTCTTTCGATGCTCTATATTCCGCCATATTGATTAGCTTCATTAGCTCCGTCTGTTCCACGTCGGCAAAGGCCAGTTTGTAGATTCGGATTTGATCAAGCCAAACAGTTCCGGCTCCGCAAAGTTCAAAGCGAAGTGAAATGTCGTCGAGACCTTCAAGAGGAAGACCGTCGAATGAGACGACTTCACGAACCCAAACAACTCCATTATCCGAATCGGCGTCATTCATTTTTTGCGATTGTTTTAAGGCCGTCTTGCCCACATATATTCTCCGATTGAAGGGTAAGCCGTTGTATTTCCCGACAAGACAAACGTTCAGCGGGATCTCTTGAACGTTGTCGGGGACGCCAACATAGATTTGCGCGAAGATACGCCCTGTGGTAGGCGAATCAAACGGTTGGCAAATGACTCCGCCTGTATTTTTCTGGGAAGTGACGCGCAGGCTCGCGTGTCCGTCGTGCGCAACGTTCTGGTCTAACCTGACGTCCACGTCGTTTGGACCAAAGGTTCGCCAGCCCGGTATGCGAGTGGGATCAAAAGGCGGATTGACAACAGTCTCGGTTTCCGACTTAGGCGTCTTTTCATCGTCATGCCTTTTTGGGAAGATTTTTACCCTTGAGACGTCGACGCTAAACAGATTCGCCCTATCGGTTTCGACAGATTCTGAGTCCCGATTTTCCTCCAAAGTTAACTGAGCCGATTGTTCATCAGTTTGAGCTCCGTCAGACGGCGTGAGAGATTCTTCGAAACTGCCGTTTCGTAACGGTACCGCAACCCCGGAACGCGATACTAGCGCGCGATCCACAAAATCTTGAACGGCGCTTTGCAAACGTCCTTCAGGACCACAAATTTCAGAAGGTCGAGAAACCTCAATTGAGTCGAAAGTTACGTTAGGATCATCTACGCAGATGGCGGCGAGGTCGTACGGCGCTGCCGTAAAGTTCCAATCAAGCGATTCGCCAAAGGCGTTTGGCTTGTCATAGCGATCGCCGGCAAATACTTCAAAGCGCGCATTCGATTTTCGTTTTAGCGCAAGTTTTACTCCCAAATGGAACGGCGCCGCATTTAAAAAATATATCCATGTTTCTTTTTCGGTTCGATAATATCTTACAACAAGAGGTTGGATTGTCTTTTCTTCCGGAGAGTCGCCATTTGAAGAATCTTGATCGACGACGCTGTTAGCTTCCGATTTGGGCGACCAAGTTCTAAAAACGGCGTTTGGAAGATTTTTATAGACATTTATCCAGTCGTATAACGTTTCTTCCTGCCCCATCGGGAGACTAGCGCCCCCGTCGAAGAAACACAAGACGTCCTCTAACGCCAAAGCGCGGGCAAACCGACGCTTGTTTTCATAGCCTGCTGGCATGGCCTTCGTTTGGAGTTCGGCGACAGTCGGATGAACGGGACTGACTCTGTCAAAATCGTAAAGAGGCATTTGCTGGGATTGGTGGAAAAAGAATGCGCCGGGATACGCCTGAGTTCTCGCGAAAAGCGAGACGGTCTCAGGGTCCTTCATTCCGTCTTGCAGGACGTTTGGAAGGGGAGAAACGGTTCCTGCGACAATCTCCGGACGTAAAAGGGTGATGGAATTATCGGTTACTTTTCTTGTTTTGACCGTGTCATATCCAACTTGCGATATAACTGCGGAAGGTCGTCTTTTCGGTTCTGGCCCAAACCAAACAGGATCTAACCCCACCAAGCGAAGCGCCTCTCGCACTTTTCTGGGGTTAGTAAGCGAAGGATAAAGCATAGAACGACAAACGGGACCGTCAAGAGCATTTGTTGCAACGAGATACAATCTAACGTCCGGACGCGCTTCCGCGATAGTAAGACGAACTCGCGCGTAAAAACTGTAAAGCGCCTCGGCTCGCCACTCAAGCCATTCGTTAAGGCACACGTCATGGATAAAGAGCGCTCGGGCTCGGTAACGTTCGTTTCCTTTTGCTAACAAAAGTTCCTGAACGCGCCTGTCGCCCTTTCGTGACAGCGACTCTTGCAAATTCGATTCACGAACAAAACGTGCGATTGTTTCGTCGTCCATCCCGTAATATATGTCGTCAGGCAATGCCAACCAACCGCTGGCGCCAACGTCGAGAGCCAGACCGTCGAAACTGTCGAAAGAGGAACATTGAGCGACAATCTCACGAACAATCGCTAAAACCTCTTTTTCAACTTCCGGATGAAGGACGTTATAATATGGACCGGAACCGTCCTCTTTACGACGCGAATCAACTAATTTTCGACGGTCTGCGCCGATCCATTCAATTCCTTCAAACGCCGCCCGGCTTTCAGGCGTCGCGGTACTTGAATTGAGCGCATTCAACTTGTACTCAAGAGCTGGAACGGTTGCGTTGAGTTGGACAAGTGGAATTAGGCGTTTTCTTTGGGTTTCAAAACGAGTCATTGCCAGCGTTAGAACGTCTTTTCGTACCGGATCTCCTCCACTTGGCAGAAAGACGCCTCTGTCGTACGCTGGCGACGGATTCAAACGCTTGCTTGGATATAACGTTGATCCGTTGCTGACGACTGACAAAACCATTGAGTCAATGTTTGCGGCGGAAAGGTAATACAAGGCTCTCGAAAGCGAGTCTTCAAACGTATTCCAGTCTTCCGCTCCGGTAACGCCAAACTGCGAAGATTTTCGTGCGGCTGAAAACTGGCCGCATAAGTCAGGAGTCGTCAAGGCCGTTCCGAAAGTTCTTCCTTGTTTTCTAACGCTGGCGTTCGCGTTTACCGGCGCTGCGCGATAGATTCTAATTTGGCCGTACGCAGCGGCGGTTTTGTCGGAACAGTTAGAGAGCAGAATTATAGGATTGTTTGTTTGTGGCCAAAATAGGGTTGTAAACCGTGCAATCTCATTATTTGCACGATCTGCCAACTCGTCCTTGCTTACTGTTAGACCTACGTCAATCGCCGTTGGGAACAAGGCGCCTAACGCGTTCTGCTCCAGAATGCTTATGCCAAGTTTTTGGGGAAAGTTTGCGGGATACTCAATTTCCAGAATGTAAGGAATACCGACTGTTTCGATTGGGATTGGATAAGCTTCCCATGAAACTTTTTCGTCGTTAACGTTAGAAAGATCGGAGTTCTGTCGATTTGGCGCCAACCTCATAAAGCGAGACTGAGTAGTTGCGTATTGGGCTAACTCGTTCTCGTTGAAAGGACGTGAAGAGCCGCTGCTGAGAGCTTTCTCCCATAGATCTGATTTAATCCCCCAATCACTGTTGTCAAGAGTTCGTACGAAAGTCTGAAAATGATCTGATTCCCACCGTTTAAGGAAGTCGATCCTTTCGTTTGCAGCGGCGGCGAGTTCATTGGCTTTACCTTTGCCGCTTACCGAAGGGACAAGTCCGAGAAGGTTTTTCCCCAGTGGGACTGACGACACGCTAGACGCGTGTTCGTTAGATTCCTGAGCAAGGAAGATGCGTTCCTCTTGCGCTTCTTGGTCGTCTTTTGAGGGGCTGGAAGGCGTGACTGACGCGAAAGTTTTCAACGGAGACGAGACGATTGTCTCATCGTATTCCAGGTTCGTCTCCTCGGCGCTCGTAAAGAGTTTCTTACCGTTTTTGGAATTGGGCTTGCGAAAAGGAATGATAGAACGTTTGGAATAATTTTTAAACCACGATGGGTTTGTGGGATCGATTGTTTCCAAAAGGTCGGCGCGAAGGCTGTCGAGTGAAGCGGAGTCTCCCGAGACTCGTTCCGCCTTGTCAGTGTTTCTTGTAACGACAACGCCTTGAACGACACGGCGTGCGTATGTCGTAGGAGAAGTCCGTTTTTTTGTCGTGGAGGGAAGGACAAAAGTTGTTTTAAGGGGATCGGACGTCTTGCTCGTGAGCTCCAGAACAATTTCAAAGACCCCGTCTTTGACGGGAACAGGAAACATAAACTCGAAAACGTCGAGAGGAGCGCTTTTATCGCCCGCTATGATCGCTGCATGCTGCAGTTCGACCAAGGTTACGTTGCGACTTTCAGACCAGAACGGCTCTTGAGAGTCGGCAGTTCTGGCAGTCGCTGTGAGAACCATTTCATCAGGTAATTTTACTGACGAAAGTCTTGGGAGCGTTTCTAATATGATTTTATCCGTAGGTTGAAAGACGGTCGTTTCACGGGAGTTTAAGGAGTACTGCGAATCAGCCCCTGAAATACGGGTAATTCGAATCGGCAAATCGTCGGCTGTCGTTCGTACGACTTCCAAACCGTTCCCTTGATTATCTAGCTGAATTCTCGCCGCTGAATCAAGTAGACGGTCGACAAAAATTGTTTGAGCAAACGTTTTACCGCTCTGGCGATTTCGAAGTTTGACGTCAAGTCTGGCGTCGCGTGGCGCAAAGATAGTAGTTTCCACGCCACAGAACGTTGTTGGAGCCCGAGTGGAGAGAGTGAGACGGCTTTGTGTTGAGTCAGAAAAAAGAAATTCGGTTGGACTCGTTGCGTTTGAACCGAGTGGAACTAGATCGGCAAATTCGCCCCGAGAAAGCCGAAATTCTCCATCCCATGACGTCGGAGTGGAGGAGGAAAGCGAGACGTCGACACGCATGAGGCCCGGCTGAAAAGGGGCGCGTCCTTCCACGTTGGAAAGGATTGGAGCAAAAGTTGTCTCGCTGGAAGTCGAGCTAACGCTTTCAGACTGAGCCAGAACGACTCCGTGTAAGCCCAAAAAGGAAAGCGCTAAGACAAGCGTTAAACTAATTCGAGTTAAACTGCTCATTTATAAATCGCTTCCAAATTACCTTCCGATACAGCGCGTTTCGGAACTCGCTTGCTCTGCGGGATTCCTTTTTCTATCGCGCTAAAAAACTCTCCGTATATTAACAAAATATCCGATTAAGGTCCAGACATGTTTTTATCTTTTGTATGACGAAATGGGTATTTTGAGAATTCTGTAACACGGGGCTTTGGAAAAATGACGACTAAAATATCAGTCGCTTGCTTTTTCTTTCTTTGCCTTTTATACTTAGTCATGGGCCCCTTGTTTTCAATGAGGCGTTGATTTATTGGTAGGCTTTGCTTGATCGGGAAGTAGATTCAATGAACAGGAAGAACGATAAGCGCTTACTTAAGGCGTTTCTCTCTTTTACGGCTGTTGCGACGTTTTCACTAGCCTATTTCACGTACGCAGACGACGGCGGACTTAAGCGAGTTGAAGTCAATAATCCTGACGCCGACGCTTTTCTTGCCGTTGGGCTTTGGTCATGGATCGTTCCAACGGACGTAGATTCTGACGGCTTTGTTGATTTGATAATAAGTTGTGAAGACGTTCCTTACAACGGCGTATGGTATTTTCGAAACAGTGGAGACGATCTACTGAATCCGACGTTTGAAAAAGCCAAGAGACTGAGTAAAGGCGTGATTAACGTTCAGCCGAGTTGGGTAGACGGGCAGTTGCGGGTTTTGACTCCAGGAAACGAGTATCCCGACTTTACAAAATCCGGAGTGGAAAAACCGAAACCGCTTAAAAACGGAGACGAGAATCTCCCTGCGAACGTTCATCGAAACAAGGTTCGCGGAAACATGTGGCGCCTCGTTGATTTTGACGGCGACGGCTTAACGGATATTGTCGTCGGTTCGGACGACTGGACGGACTATGGCTGGGACGACGCCTACGACAGTCATGGCGTTTGGCAAAACGGTCCTCTTCGCGGCAATATCTATGTGTTGCGTAATGTAGGAACCAACGCTGAGCCGAAATACGACGCTCCGACCATGCTTAAGGACGTCAACGGCGATAATCTCGAAACCTTCGGCTGGCCTTCGCCCAACTTTGCCGATTGGGACGGCGATGGCGATTTAGATATCGTAGGAATCGAATTTCGCGATACAATTCAGTATTCAGAAAATGTCGGCAGTCGAAACGAGCCGAAGTATAAACCGTTCGAGCCAGTCTTTCTGGAAGACGGAAGCCGCGCAGCATGCGATTTGGCAATGCCGACTATTGTCGCTTACGACTGGGATAAAGACGGAAAACTTGACGTGCTTCTTGGCGATGAAGACGGACGGGTCGCGTTATTTGTCAACACCGGCCGTATGAACGGTAATAAACCTCTCTTCGAGGCCCCCTTCTATTTTAAACAGGTCCCAGACGCGCTCAAATGCGGGGCGTTGTCAACTCCTTGGGGAGTCGATTGGGACGACGATGGAGATTGGGACGTCATTTGCGGCAATAGCGCAGGATATATCTTTTATTTTGAAAATCTTAGCGGACCTGGCGTTGATCCTCCGAAATGGGCTAGTCCGGTTGCCTTGAGCAGCGAGCCCGACGATACGACGCTGGCGGCTGCGCAGGCGTTGATTCCGGAAAAGGCTTCTTTGGTTGAAAAACGTCGTGACGGCGCTTTGCCAATTCGGATTATGGCGGGGCCTAACGGATCAATTCAAGGTCCTTGCGAGCCCAAATGGGGGTATACTACTTTATCTGTTGCTGATTGGGACGGAGACGGACTTAAAGATATTCTTGTGAATTCAATCTTGGGAAACGTCTTTTGGTATAAAAACATTGGCGTTAAGGGAAAACCCAAACTTTCTCAACCGAGGGCTGTGGAAGTCGAGTGGGATGGAGAGCCGCCCAAACTTGCATGGGGCTGGCGTATTCCAAAAGGAAAAGAGCTGCTTACTCAGTGGCGGACGACCCCTGTCGCAATTGACTGGAATCAAGACGGTCTCACTGACCTTGCTATGCTGGATACAGAGGGGTATTTAGCCTTGTTTGAACGCTATAAAGACGAGCGGAATGAATTGAAACTTTCCCCGCCCAAGCGGATTTTTTTAGACGAGGCAGGCGTCCCTTTGCGTCTAACAGCAGGTCGTGCGGGAGCGAGCGGCAGACGAAAGATATGTTTTTGCGATTATAACAGAGACGGCAAACTGGATATTCTGGCGAACGGTCTCAACGCCGATCTTTATCTCCAGACTAAAACCGATAACGGTCTTTCGTTTTTTGTTTTAGCTGGTGAAGTTGATCCTCGGCCGATTAGGGGACATAGCACAAGTCCGACGGTAGTCGATTTTAACAACGACGGAGTTCTCGATCCTTTTATTGGAGCCGAAGACGGACATTTCTATTATAAGCATAGCGACTGGGACGTCGGGCAGATGGGAATGGTTCGTTTTGATTCTGGCGCTCTTTCTATAGAATCGCCGCTACAAATTGCAACTTTAAAGAATGGTGAGAAGGCGTATGCCAATAGAGACTATACTTGGATTGACGTCCTGCCTGAGATTGACGGGCGCATGTATCTGCAGACGTCTGGAGGCGTTGCAAGAGACGTTGTTGTCAGAGCAAAACGAGACGTTAAGTTAGAGGTCTTGATCGGAGGGGAACCGTCGAATTCCGACGCTGTTAAAAAGACTGACGTTGCCGCAAGGTATACAGACTCAGGTAAAACTCCTTTATCGTTATACGAAAAAACGCTAAAAGCAGGAGATGTTTGGGTTGTTCCAGCAGAGACTTGGACAGGTACGCTGGTTCTTTTACCTGAATAAAACGGCTTTGCTTGCATTGTATTTTTCCCTTTTGCGGAGGCCTGTTACATTGTGGCCTTTTGAAATTTATCATGTTATAAAGGCGTTGGAAGTGATGCTATACGGCAATTATTTTAAACGGTGGTCAAAGATGGAGACATACGTTTCGAAGTTGACGCTTGTCCTTCTCAGCGTCCTCGTTACCGTTTCGGCCTCTGTTTTCCAAGGCGATTCCTGTACTGCCAGCGAAGGGGAAGAAAAACCTGTTCAATCTAAAAACGCAATCTTTAAGCGCGTCTTTGCCGAAAAACCGAACGTTCTCTCTTTTGAGCCCACAGAAGTAAGGTTTTTGCGCTTTAACGTTTTCTCCTCGCAAGGCGGCGATCCTGCTATAGACGAGTTGTTTGTTTATTCCTCGGAGAGTTCGAACGACGTTAATTTGACGCAGAAAGGTTTAAAGCGAATTGACGCGTCTTCCTGTATTTCCGGTTATGCGATCCACAAAATCGACAATATTGCCGATGGGAAATTGGGTAACGCAGCTTCTTGGGTGGCCGGTAATCCAGCGACTCGTGACGCTCCGCAATGGATTTCGATCGAATGGGAAGAACCAGTTGTCGTAGGCTCCGTCGTCTATTCGCGCGATCGTTTAGGCGTATACAAAGACAGAGTTCCTCTCGACGTCAATGTTGAAACGTCAAAGGACGGAGTGAACTGGACCGTTCAGGCGTCGATTCACGGCGTTACGGAAGACGTTTCGGAAGGCGGATTAACCGGTTACGGTTCTTCATGGTTGTCAAATGTTCCGCCAAGTCCGAGGAACGATTGGATTCGTAAAAACGTCGATCGCTCTATTGGCGGCGAAGTAACGGAATATGAACATCTCCTTCAGGACGCCTTTCTTGCCGAAGAAAACGCCCTTCTCAAGATTGCGGGATATGCAGATTGTGAACCATGGTTAATTCAGCGTCATTATCCTGAATTTGTTGAGCCGCTGCATAAGCCGGAATCTATTGTTCCTTTGCCGACCATAGAGAATGGCAATTTTTCAGACGACGAGTTTTGGCGCAAGGCTTCCTCCGAAACTGTTCGAGTGTTTGCGCCCGGTAATTTTGTTCTGGGACCGCTCGTAGAGCAGACTGTTTCTGTGGCGTTAACCGATTCTTTTCTCTGTCTGAAGATTGAGGGAAACCGTTTTCTGTCTGAGAATCGCGCGCTTGTTTCTACTGAGAATTTGCCTGTACGCGGTTTTATAGCCGTGCGAGAAAATAAGGTTGTTTGGGTTCAGATTGACGCGATAGACGGGCGTGAAGCTGGCGTGGAAGTTGAACTTCAGGGGGAATGGAGAGGAAGCGACGGCGTCTTGTATGCTATGGTGCCTCTTGATTTTTTGCCCGAATATTCCACGCGGGGCGTTTATGTCGCTCTGGGGATTGGCGGGAATAACGTGCTGCCCGGCGGACGGCCAATCCATTTTCGGCCCGCCGATTTCAGCGCGTCATTTTCTCGTGATTTAAACGAAGAAGACAGTTTTTGTCTAACTTTAACCGCTACCGGCGGACGCGCCGTTAACCTTATTTCTGATTCTGAAAGAATTCAACTTCTTCCAGACAGTCCGACTTCAAAAACTCTTAAAGGAGTTTTTGGGCAAGTTGGTCCAGAGGTAGAATGGGAAGCTATTGACGAGAAAACTGAACAAACTTTCCGTCTAAATGCATTCAGGTACGATCCGTGCTATCGTCCGTTTTGTCAGTTGAAAGACGCTCTTGAACGCGCCGACGCCAATCCAGACGAAGAACGCGACGTACGTGATTTTCTGAAGCGCGCCTCGATTCCTGGCGTTGCGAATCCTCGATATGCCGACCTTGCAAAAGTCGTCGCGAATCTTCATATGCCCGATGAACATGAAGATTTGTCGCGCTTCTTCGACGAGCTTGAAACGGAGGGAATAGACGAGTCAGATTCTAACAGTAAGACAAAGAGAGAATTCCGTGATTTATGGAAGAAGTATCGGGAGTTGTCCACTTCTCGACGTAGCTCTGAAAACGCCTTATCCGCCGAGAATAATGAGAAACTCAACTTAGCGGAACGCGAGTTATTTTGGAAGGTACGGCTTTTAAAGCGGGATTTCTTCCTTTCAAACGAAGATCTAACGCCAGTGGAACATATTCTCGCTAATAAGCGTAATCCGTTTTGGCCGTCTCATAATTACAGCGATTTGTTTGACTCGACGTGGAATCCTGGCGGAGCCGTCGTCTTAATTGATATTCCCCGAGAAAACGGCCGTTTAGCTCCTGAGAAGGCGACGACGCGTGAAATTGTCAGAGCGGGCGACGGCGTTATACGTAATCCTTCTGCAAGTTTCGACGCGACTAAGATTTATTATGCAAAGAGGGAGAGCCAAAACGAGTATTTCCGTATTCATGAATTGGATCTTACTACTGGGAAAACGCGTCGTATTAGCGCCGACGGACCGTTTCATGATTTTTGGCCTACCGAATTGCCGGACGGAGGTTTAGCCTTTATCTCCACTCGGTGTAAGAAGAAGTTCATTTGTTGGCGACCGCAGGCTTTTGTTCTGTATCGCATGAACAAAGAAGGCGGAGAAATTAAACCATTGTCCTTTGCTAATCTTTCGGAGTTTGCTCCTTCTGTTGCGAACGACGGACGTATTCTCTGGACGCGTTCTGAGTACGTCGATAAAGGCGCAGATTACGGACACACGCTTTGGACGATTCGCGCAGACGGAACTTCGCCAGAGCTGGTCTTTGGAAACACTATTAATTTGCCTCAAGGTTACGCAAACGGCCGTCGCGTTCCCGATTCAGAAGACGTTTGCTGCGTAATGATCTCGCACTTTGGCGATCTGAACGGTCCTGTAGCTCTCATCGATTTGTCGAAGGGACCACATGATCCTGCTGCGATTATGTCCATAACCCCTGAAGTTCCATGGCCCGGTTATTGGGCGCGGACCGAAACTTTTAGAGAACCTGTTCCGGTTAGTCGCGACGTGTTTTTAGTCTCTCATGCCGCGGCGGATCGATTTGGCGTTTATCTACTTGACCGTTTTGGCAATCGGGAACTTCTGACAATAGACAAGGCGATCGATACGGTTTGTCCTCAGCCTTTTGGACCTCGTGAGACGCCGCCGGTTACAGGCAATCCTCCCGAACCGGAGTTGTTGTCGCAAGGCATGGGCAGGTTTTCCGTCGCTAACGTATATAGGGGACTAGAAGGCCATGTAAAACCAGGCACGGCTAAGTATCTGAGAGTCTGTCAGGAAATGCCTACGCCGTTGGCTCTGATGGACGATGGAACCTATCAGGCTGATCATGAGCCCTTTATGGAGTATTACGCTTCTCCCGTCGACGTGTTGCAAGGCGCCTTCGGCTGGTCGTCCTATGTTGCAAAGGGCGTGCTTGGGACCGTTGAAATAGAGAAAGACGGGAGCGTTGATTTTGTCGTGCCGGCCGGAAAAGTACTCTTCTTCGAATTATTGGACGAGAACTATAACGAGATTCAGAGAATGCGTTCTGTCGTACAACTTCAGCCGGGCGAACGCCGATCTTGTATCGGTTGTCACGAAAGTCGACTGAGCGCGCCAGAAGGAGGACTTACTCTTGCGTCTGGAAAAAATTCCCAAACATTAACAGCTCCTCCGTGGGGCGTAGGGCCGTTCTGGTATGAGAAAACCGTTCAACCGGTTTTGGATAAAAAATGCGTTGATTGTCACACTTCTGAAACCGCGTCTGAGAATCCTAAACAGATAGACTTGACAAGCGTGCGTGACGAAAACAAAATTCCTGCGTCATACCGTTCGTTGATTCAGAGCGGCGACGTCCATTACTTTGATTACACTTGGGGCGCCGGAAAGACGACGAAAGCAGCTCCGTACTCTTTCGGTACGTTCCAAAGCAAACTTTGGGAGATATTAAAAGACGAAAACCATAAGGAAACAGCTCTTGCCCCAGAAGAGGAGCAGGCGATCAAATGCTGGATTGATTTGAACGTTCCGCTGTGGGGCGACTACCAGATGCGAAGAACGCGCGATTAGTTTTTTGCTCAGTTTATTCCCGACTGTTTGATAAGTCCCGATAACTTATTAGAAGGAGATTAAATAATGCGAGTAGCACAACGCTGGATTTTAAAAGACGCGTCAATGCGTGAGGAGTATCTCAAGAGACACCGGGAAATCTGGCCCGAAATGAAGGAATTGCTTCACAAGGCTGGGTATCGGAACTATTCGATTTGGCTTTCCGGAACGGATATCTTTGCTTACTACGAAGTGGACGATCCAGATAAGTTAATTCAAACTCTGGAGGCAAGCGAAGTTCGCAGACGGTGGGAGGATTATATGCGTCCGCTGATCTACCTTGGTGAAAACGATATTCCCGAATCGTTGGAAGAGGCCTTCTGGTTGGAATAGTCGCAAGCGCTGACCGTCGTTTTTTTCAGCCGCATATTTGCAACGCTTGTTCTGACCAATATGCGGCCTTTTTCTTTTATGCGCTTGTACTTATACTTGCTGGATTTGGAATCTAAATGTAAAGAACATTGCCAATTTGCTACGTCTCGCCGCTTGACCGATTGAGCGGTTGAGGCTAGAATTTCCGACGTCCTCCATTGGTTGATTCTCAGCTAAGGACATTGTTTTCGCTTTTTTTTGCTGATAATTTAGGAACGACGTGATGAGCAATTTAACGAAGTTATTTTCGTTCAGAAGATATAGACAGTTCAAGAATCTGAAGTTCTTGGAAAAAACAGAGCGTTATTTAGACGATTATTTGGCTTCCAAACAAAAAGGTTTTACCCTTGTTGAACTTTTGGTGGTCGTTGCTATTATCGGAATTTTGATTGGGCTTCTTTTACCAGCAGTTCAGGCAGCCCGTGAAGCGGCGAGACGCATGTCCTGTTCGAACAACCTCAAACAGGTCGGATTGGCTCTTCATAATATTCATGACGTTCAAGGCGAATTGCCAGCCGGTTGCCTCAGCGAGGTCTGTGGAATTCCTGGTTATATGGGCGGATACTACAGTGGGCGAATCTTTCTCTTGCCGTACATTGAGCAGGGACCGCGTTACACCGCGTTTATGGACGATATGAGGCACGGGAGGATCGACGGATTTACCGGCGTAATTCAAGGCAGGGAAGCATGGAACGACGGTGCAATTTCTACCCTTGTTTGTCCCTCAGATCCTAACGGAGAAGGAAAGCCTGCTACTTGGCCCGTCGCTTCACGGCTGAATTTTTCTTTTTGTGCTGGCGACGCCGCGATTCCAGACTCAGCCGGAAAAATTGAATCGACGGACGGCCGCGGGCTCTTTCGACCTTTAAAACCAAAGAGATTGGCCGATTGTGTCGACGGGACAAGCAATACGATAGCAGGCGCTGAAAGCGTTGTTGCCGTAGGAGCTTACGACGACCGTGTTAAGGGGGGCGTCGTAGAAATAAGTTCGCTTGGGGTCGACGGTTCAATTAAGCCAAGCGAATGTGTTGATAAAGGGCGCTCCGCCGCCAATCCGCGAATACTGTCAAGCACGACCCCGTACGCGCGTAATAATTTTTTCTACGACGGCGTCGTCGCTCAGTCACTGTTTATAGCAAATGTTCCGCCGAACGCCCCTGTATGTTCCTATCGGGGAACAATCTGCGGAGGCGCACAGAGCTTTCATTCAGGCGGCGTGAACGTGCTTTTTACAGACGGTTCCGTTCGTTTTACCTCAGAGACTATAGATTGCGGCGATCTTCAGAAGTTGGAAGTGATTTCTGGTGGAAGCCCCTATGGCGTGTGGGGCGCGCAAGCGACTCCCGCCGGTTTCGAAACCTTGACGCTTTAAAATAGCCGAAGAGATTTAACTTGCCGAGGACGATTTCCGTTTATAAGCGAATATATTTTTTCAGAAACGGCACAATGGATAAAAAGGTTAAATGACTTTCTCTAAAGCGTTAGACAAAGCGTTATTCTGGGTTAAATGCGCTCGTTATCAGAGCTATGCGCAGAGTTTTTTGCCGGCGATTCTTGCTTTTGCAGTAGTTGCCGGAAAAGACGAGTATGAACTAACCTGCTTGGATTTTGTGCTGGGAGGCTTAGCTGTATTGGGCGTTATTCTGGCTCATTCCGGCGTCAATCTCTTAGACGATTATTTTGATTATACCTCACATTCAGTTCAAAAACGTAAGGAAATGGTTGACGGAGGTATGAGAGCTCGCTCGCTTAAGTGCGCCTATCTTGACGCCGGAATGGCGACTCCTAAGCAGCTTTTGTGCGTGGCTATTCTCTTTTGTCTCATTGCGACCGCTTGCGGGACGGTCATATATCTCTGTCGCGGAATTCCAATTCTTGTCTGTTTTACAGTAGGGGCATTTCTCGCTTTTTTCTATTCGGCTCCCCCTATACGGCTGAGTTACCATTACTTGGGCGAATTGGTGGTTGGCGCGCTGTTTGGTCCCGTTCTGATGAGCGGAGTTTCTTATTCTTTATGCGGACAGTTGGATTCGAGCGTAGTTTTTTTATCGATTCCGATGGGAATTCTAGTGGCCAACATTCTGTACGTCCATTCCATATTAGATCTTGAGGCTGATAAACGCGCTGGCAAGTTTACGTTTGCAGCGCTTTGGGGAAATCAGCGCCGCGCAGTCGCTTTTTGCGGTTTACTTTTGGCGACATGCTATCTTTCAGTGGTTGCCGGCGTTATTCTCAAGGCTCTTTCACCGGTTTCCCTTTTAGTTATGGTTACAGTTCCCGTCGCCTTGGAACTGTTTTTATCCATGAAGCTCTATCTACGAGATCCTGATAAACCGGTTGAAAGAAAACGGTGGCACGGTCCAATGGAATGTTGGGACCGAATTTGCAAAGCAGGGATCAGTTGGTTTATGTTCCGATGGTACTTGTCGCGCAACCTTTTAACCATGTTTGCAATTTGTCTTTTGACGTCGATTATAATTAGTTATTTCGCGTAGCGTTACTTACGTATATTTTAATTAAGTATTTGTCCAAACGATGAAGTTTTGAATTGGACGCCTGCCGTAGTAAAAGTATTTCATATAAGTACTCAAAAGTTTATGTTGTTATTTCTTTTGCAATATGTTACAATGTGGAAACTATTGCGTTGTAAACACTAAGGAAACTGTTTTGTTTTGCTTTGGGGAATGTTATGGAAAAAGTTAAACTTGCATCTGCGCTGGAAGAAAAATTAAACGCGCTTATCGCGTGGCTAAAGAACGAGACATGCGTTGTCGCTTTTTCAGGGGGCGTTGATAGCGCGACCCTTGCAAAGGCCCTTTCCTATGCTTATGAACAATATCCAGAGTTAAAAAGACTGAAGCCTATTGGCTATTTTGCTGAAAGCTACACTACAACCGCTATTGAGCGCACAGATGCCCGGAGAATTGCTCAGGAAATTGGAATTGAACTTAGGGTCCTTCAATCGAAAGAATTTGAAGATCAACGCTTTGTAGAGAATTCTCCTCTACGTTGCTATTGGTGCAAAAAAGTACGTTTTGAGGCCATTAAAACCGTAGCCAACGAAGAGTTTCGTTCAAAAATCAATCAAGAGATTCTCGTTATTGACGGTTCGAATGCCGACGATAAAAACGACTTTCGTCCAGGCTCTCGCGCCGCTCGTGAAGTTGGGGTGCGGAGTCCGTTTGCCGAGTTGAACATTTCGAAGGCTGAGATACGTTCTCTTGCTTCCTATTGGGGTCTTTCCGTCGCTCAGAAACCTTCAAATCCCTGTCTAGCGACGCGTATTGGATACTATTTGAAGCTGGACAACGCCATATTGCGGCAAGTAGAAGCGGCGGAGCTGGCCATTAAGAAAATCCTGAACGTTGAAACGTGTCGCGCGCGAGTTGACGCGTTGAATTCTGTACGAATCGAAATCCCTGAGGCCTGCATTTCCGGCGTTCTCTCGCAGGAAACGCGCCGCAATCTTGTAGTTGAATTGAGAAAAGTTGGTTTTAATTTCGTTTCGTTAGACTTGGAAGGATTCGTTTCGGGAAAAAACAACCGTTCTGTAACGTGACTTAATCTTCCGGCGTAGAAATGCGAGAACTGGGGCGTTTTGCCCCAGTTGAGAACAAGATATGGGCGTTATTTAGGGGAAAAGGTTATCCTTGCCCCTTCAACCTTGGCGACAGCTCCGATTTGAACGGAGATAATTGAGGCGATCTCTTTAACGTCGGATTGGTTAAATTCGCACGTAATACGCGTATCTAAGGTGATTCCCTTTGTTTCAAACGAAGGATCAAGTTCGCAAGTTATTTTTGAGTTCTTTTTCAAATAAGAGAACAGATCACGCAGCGTCTTATTCGTAATGGCGCCTGAAACTTCAATATGCGACGACTTTTCAGGCGAATCCTTGACCCTTTTCGAACGGGGCGTTTTAGACGTCATATTAGGATCCTGCGCCTGCCGCGCAAGTTCGCTCCACGCCTTACTGCGAATAAGAGCATATTCATATTCTACGGACGCGAGTTCTCTAAAAATCCCAGCGACTCTGATCGCGGGCTCGCCGTTAAACGTCGTTTCGACAAAGGAACAATTCTTGTATTTTTCTTTGTCAATTTGCAATCCGTAGACGCGCTCATAGTAACGGACAGCTTTTTGTTCACGATTTAAAGCTGTCGGTTTAATTGTCCCCGTGGCGGCGTCGTAACGATAATCTACGTTAAAACCAAGCCCCATAATTGTGAGCAGATCAGCGACCACTACGTCGTCGAACGAAGCGCCTCGCCAACGGTCAAAGGGCGTTTTGTCAAAACCGCTAAATTTAAGGCGCGCGCGTTTAGCAAGGGAGGAAAAAGAATTCCGCGGTTCCTCATATTGCTTGAATTCAAAACTAATTCTAGCGTTTAATTTCTCGCCAATTTGACGTGGAAAACTTTCGACAATCTCTTCCCGTTTAATATTAAAGAGAAGCAAAGCTTCACCGGCGGCTTCTTTTGGACCTACGTACAGGAATACGTTGTCAACAATACAGTAACTCAGATCGACTTCGGCAAACATTTGGTCCAAAGCGGTAATTAGCGTAACGTCTGTAAATGAACCAAAAAGAAGAATCGAAGGATCGACACGTCGATCAATGAAAAACGGAAACTCGTACAGTTGAGAATAGCGTTCCAAAAAGGGAAGCAATTCAACGCCGGCAAGTTCCATTGAGACAGGCGCTAAAAAATTCATTCCGTTTTGTTTAAAGCTATTCTTTGACGGTTGACTCGCCAAAAGAACGTTAGACGCGTTTAGTGAGGAGACTTGCTCGGAATCGGTAGAAACGTCGCCTGACCCAATAGGAAAAAGAAAAGCGATCGTCAAACTAAGTCCGCACAGAACGAACTTAGCTGCGAAATGGAAAAACGAACCGCGGGATTCAATCGACATAGTTGGATTCTGAAATAGGAATGGACAGTTATTAACGTTCCGTTTCCGTGATTATCTCAAATAATTAAAACGCGTCAACAGTAACGCCAACCCAGTCGTCAGTTCGAAAAGGACTCGCGGGCAACCCTACGCCGTTGGCGAGATTGCAATTTGGATTGTCGGCCCAAGCGTAACGGACCGCGACTGGCGCCGGGACTTCGGGAGCCGAAACGACGACTTGATTGTTTTCAATCGAGGCGTTTGCCCAGTAAAACTTTTGGTCCTTACCAGCAATCGCAAACCCTGTGAGCTCTTGCGTTGGACCGTCGCTCTTGGAAGAGACGCACAATCCTTTATCTGTGTGAGTAAACGTTAAAACCGCTTTGTTGTCTACTATTTTCATTGACTCAAACTGAGGTCCGGAATAGGGAAGGTCTTTTCGGTAGGTTTTAGCGAGCGCGAGACGAGCCAGTCGGTCTCCAATCGGTTCTTTATCTTTGGGGTGGAGATTATTAGCTTCGCCAAGGTCGATGGCGACAATCTCGCCTACGTTCCTTATAGATAGGGTTTTGTGTTGAGCCTCTCGCAGTTCTGCCCAAGCGCTCGCGCTAGGTTTGTCTTTTGTTTTCATGAAGTTAGGAAGTTGCACGTAATAAAAGGGAAAGTCTCCCTGCTCCCAATTTTCGCGCCAGTTGGCAATTAGGAGCGGGAATAGTGTGCGATATTGCCATGCTCGACTTGCGTTAGATTCGCCCTGATACCAAATAACGCCCTTTATTGCGAACGGACATATCGGACGCAACATACCGTCATGTAAAAAACCAGCTTTCTGAGACTCTATTGTTTGAGCAAGTCTATCCGATTCGGTCAACGGTTTTAACTCCGGAAACTTAGCAAGGGTAGAACGATCAATCCACGCTTCACAAGTGGAACCGCCCCATGCAAGGACTATGAGTCCGACAGGTTTTTTGAGAGATTCGTGAATATTGCGACCGAAGAAATAGGCGACTGCTGAAAGCTCACCCACATTTTCAGGGGAACAAATCTGCCACTGTCCGTCAAAGTCGGTCAAAGGATCCTCGGAGCTTTGAGCTGGAACCGTTAGAAAGCGTATTCGAGAGAAACGAGCGCTTTCGATTGTACTTTTCGCGTCTTTGGCTCTCTTTAAAGGAAAACTCATGTTAGATTGGCCCGCGCATATCCAGACTTCTCCGAAGTACACATCCTTGTAAACTAGTTTATTAGTACCCGAAATTTCGAGTTCAAATGGACCGCCCGCCTCTTGCGGGGGAATATCCAAACGCCATTTCCCAGAAGAGTCGACAATCGTAGTTTGAGTTTGACCATTGATCTCAACCGTAACCTCTTCTCCCGGGGCTCCCGTACCCCAAATTGGGATTTTAGCTGAACATTGAAGAATCATATTGTCTCCGAAAACGTGGGGGAGCGATATCTTGGCATGGAGTTGCGAGGCATTCAGAAAAACAAAACAATACAGAATAAGAAGTCGTGCCGTCGCTTTGTTGAGAGTTTGTTTTTGGGCAGCAAGTGAAGTGGGCGTCATTTTAAACCTCTCGAGCTATCAAATGAAGCAGTTTATTGGACGAACTGTACGGCAAACAATAATTTTGAGGAAGTAACAATCAAAACGCCGCCTCTGCTTAGAGGGGCTAACTGTCTTAAAAGTTCCTTTTGAATTAGACAATCGTTTCCTAGGCAAATGATGAATTCAGATAAAATATGACATGGAAATCTTTTTTTCTGTCAGCTTTTCAAATACTAAGAGATATACAGCGTTTTTCACAATAGGATCGGATGATTTCCATCCATTGTACTCATAATCAAGACCAACTCTTTAATATTCCCCTTTGATTTTGCAATGACTAGATATAAAGAGCTGTAATAATGAAGTGTGACTAGAAAAAGAAAGCGCCGTCGAGACAGCTCCTCATAGGGAAGATGAAAAGACGGCGCCAAAACATTTATCGTGCGCAGAAGAAAACTTCAAAAGACGCACAAATTTACCTAAAAAATCACCACCCCATCTTCTTGAGGTTTTCAAGGCATTCACGGGCGGAATCCACGGAAGTCTTCTTCCACTGCTCCTGTTCGACAATGAAGTATTCCGTGCCGGCCTTTTCATGCGCGGCTTCAAAGACGGAAGCCCAATCGACAGTGTCGTCCGAATCGCCTACGACGCATCCGTGAACGTCGCCGTTCGACTTGATATGCAGAACGCGTCCGCGGCCGGGAAGGGCGCACAGAGTCTCGGCGGCGGTAAGCTTGGCTCCGTTGCGATGGGCGTTATTGCACCACCCTACGTCGACTTGGGCGATAACTCGCTTGTCGCAATTGTTGAAGAAAGTGGTCCACGCGGAATCTTCCGTGCCATTAATGTTGAGATAGTCGCCAGTATGCCCGTGGAACCCAACAAACATACCCAACTTGCCGGCTTCTTCAGCGCACGCGCTCATTTCTTCGGCACACTTCTTGTTGGATTCGTGGCTTTCGCGAATACGACCTTCAAGACCGCCGGGGACGATCAGGAAATTAAAGCCAGCCTCTGTGGCGAAATCAGCGCTCTTCTTGAGTTCGTCGCCTTTGATTTGGTTTAAACCGATATGTGTACTGGTAGCCTTGAGCCCCACGTCGTCAAGAATTTTCTTGATTTCTTTGCCGCTGTATCCGTGGTAACCGGCAAACTCAACGCATTCATATCCCATTTCTGCGACTTGTTTCATGAACTTGGGGAAAGTGTCGTGATTAAGGACGTCGCGTAACGAATAAAGTTCGAGCCCGATCGGGATGCGCTTTTCATATTTCTTGTACTCAGCGATAGCGGACGCGCTGAAAGGACTAATCGAAGCGACCGTAGCGGCGCAAAGACTGGTCTGAAGGAAAGAACGACGGTTCATCATAATAACAGGCCTTTCGTATATCGAAAATATTGAGTCGCAGAGCGATTGCCGCCTTAGTACGCCGGCAGGCGTGGAAAAGACAATCGCCTCGACTTTCCACAATTATAGTGAAAAACGATTGATTGTAAAATGGGATGGTCGGTAGAAATGGATTTTTCTTTTCCTTTTGGGGGACTAATCAGTATAATCGGACTTTCTTTTCTTCTCCGGAAAGGTAGACTCCCCTTGAATTTGCTCCTTGTCGCTTTCTTTTTCCTTAGCTACAACACTATTTCCATCTCCCTGTTGCGTTATCTTTTGAGACTTAGCGTCATTGAGTTTGTTTATTTTACATTCGCCTCGAGCTTGCCCCTTTGCATTTTTGCTGGGGACGTCGCTAGGCTCAGGCCTTTCTTCCGGATAATCTTCACAGTAATATGGAATAATCATCTCATTCGCCGTTTCGTAATGTTTTTTTGTGTATCCAGACTGACGCATAACGTTCTTCTTGCTTCAGTATGGCAAGTACGAAAGAGGATATCAAGACTATGAAAGAGAATTGGCGTATTTTGATATCCGGAAGCGGTATTGCGACGTCTTTTTTCCGCTGAATATGTTTTTTTGCCAGAAAATAACCTTATGTTTGGAAACGTCGCGTAAAATATGCTAGAATAGGGGTGCGCCTGTGGATTTCTCGGAGGAGCGTGTTTGTTACTCCGACAGATTGACTGCGCTGTTGAGGGCCCATAATCGTATTGCGCTTGTTTTATTTCGACGCGAAAGGAATTGAGTATGTCTATACGTATCGTATGCAAAAGTTGCGGCAGTAAGATTGACGCCAAAGACGAGTTGCGCGGTCAAACACGACGCTGTCCGAAATGCCATAACCCTATTTTGATCGAGCCTGAGCCGACAGCGGGCGCCGACGTTCCCGCTAACGCGGTTTCGGAAGCCGATTCGCCGAAAGTGGATATAACCGCGCCTGAACCGCTGAAGATTCGGAGGCTCCGTCCGAACAATCTTTACGTTATCCTTGGTACAGACCGTGAAATTGCCTATTGGAAGGGCGCCGAAGGTTGGTTTGTTAACGTTGGCAACGGGTTTGAAGCCGTAAAACGCGCTCCTGACAAATTGCCCGATATTGGAACGTTTGCGTTAGTAGAGGGAAATGTTGTTCAAACCGACGCCGGACGGCGCCTGATGGGATTGCGCATTAGGAAATTGGCAGGGCGTGGCGTTTTACAGACCATCGTTCGCGGAGGGGAAGCTGATATTCTGGAAAAGACTTCCGGCCCCGTTGCTTTGACCGGCGCACAGAAAAGGTTTATGCTTCAGCATATTCGCACTCACTATTTCTATGAGTTTACTGACGACGCGCCTGAAATCATCGAATATCTCACTGGGTTCGATTCTCACTCTGACGTCGTAGGAACCTTTTCTGAGGATTGAAACTTGCGACGCGGTATAATATAAGTTGATAATTGATTTGATATTCGTAGCGATAGGGAGAGACTTTCTTTCCTTAATACGGAGATTGAAAGGACAAATTGAGATGAAATGGGTTTGTCTGAGATACTGGAACGCATTTTTCTTTGTGGTGGCTGTCTGTGTCGCCGCTAATCTTTACGCTCAGGAGAATGTCGCCGCTTTTTCCGATGACGTCGCTTTTCTGACAGAAGGCGTCGACGCTCTTCCTCAGCGCGGCGCGCCGGGGCCTGTTGCGACAATGGGCGACGGAGCGTTTCCGGTCATATGGGGAACCATGAGCGACGATTCAATTTACGAACCTGTCGTTGCCGCTGCCTATGTTTCCAAAGGACGCGTTCTTGCATTCGGACATACTGATTATTGCGGAGTTGGCGCGATTAGCGCTACTGATTCAGCGACAAAATTTTTTGATAACTGTATCTTTTGGGCTGCTGGCAAGAATCTTAAAGACTCCAATACGGCTTCGACGGTTCGCGTAGCGGTTTGGCGTGATTCAAAAACAGCTGAATTTCTTAAACAGCAAGGATTTGACGCAAAGTCGGTATCGTCGCTCAATTCAGAATTTGACGTTTTTGTTTCTGGCGCGGTCGCGCTAAATGACAACGAGTACGACCAGCTTTTCAAGGCAGTTCAAAATGGCGCGGGTTTTATTACTTGCGGTCTTGGCTGGGGATGGAGTCAGCTTAATCCCGGTAAATCTTTGCCGCTAGATCATCCTGGCAATCGTAATTTTGCCAAATACGACGTACCATTAGCGTGGACTCATGGAATGTTAGACGTTACGTCGCAAGCCGGATATATGACGAAGCCATACGATACAGTTTCAAAGTATTCGGATGGGGGGAACTCTTTGAAGTTTGTAGAGGAGTCTTCTCAGGTAGACGTTCAAAGCGCCCTTTCAGAGCTTGAACAGTCAGAGCGTCGACAGCTTACAGCGACCCTTGTATTGATATACCGTTATCTTCCCGAAAAACGACGGGCGATTTACGATTCTCTTGTTCAAAAAGTAGCCGGCGATATTATTCCGACTTCTGAAAAGCCGATTTCGTCCGACGATCTATCTTCTCGCTTAGCGATTTCAATTCAGCTGGAGGAATTCATTCATAATCCCCAGTTTGTAGACGAGGCGGAAGGAACGTTGGCTTTTGCCGCGGGAAATGATTTTCCGGGAGCCGTTCCGGAAGACGCCGTTCGATTACAATCGGTAAAAGTCCCAGTAAAAACGGCGACTCCCGATTGGTGTTCAACGGGGTTGTACGCCGCTCCTGGCGAGATAGTTACCGTTCGAGTTGATCCAAAACTTTTTGCAAAGTTTCCCAAGCAATTCAAAGTACGAATTGGAACCCACTCGGATTCGCTTGTCAATTTGAAAGAGTGGGCGCGTTATCCTGAAATTACGCTTGAAAGACCTATTTCCTCGTCAGAAACTAAAATTGCCAATCCTTTTGGAGGACTTATTTACATAGTTGTTCCTCGGGGGATTGGATCCGCTGGTCTAGGACTTGTTGAATTTGAGATTTCTGGAGGCGTCGCCGCGCCCTATTTTGTTCGCGATATAACTAGTTTGGACGAATGGAAAGAATTGAGAAACAACCCCGCGCCTTGGGCTGAGCTTCAGGGAGACGAGGTGATTGTGACGGTACCGTCACGCGTTATTCGAAATCTGGACAATCCGCAAGCTCTAATGGAAACTTGGGACAGAATTATCAGGCTTGAAGACGAGTTTGCGTCCGGACCTTATTATCGGGAACGTCCTGAGCGTATTACATGCGACCGAGAAATATCTGCTGGGTACATGCATAGCGGTTATCCTGTCATGACCCATATGGACGTTGAGAAAACCTTGGTTGATAACGAACGTCTGTCTTCGCAGGGGGATTGGGGATTCTTTCACGAGTTTGGGCATAACCATCAGTCGCCTATGTGGACTTTTGGCGGTTCGGTTGAAGTTACCGTCAATTACTTTACTCTGTACGTGATGGAAAGGCTTTGCGGTTTGTCTCCTGACCAAGCGAGAAGGGAGCTGTCTAAAGAGAATCGGCTAAGGATGCTGAAAAAGTATCTGGCTTCTGGGGCTAGCTTTGAAGATTGGAAAAAGAATCCGTTTTTGGCGTTGAATATGACCGTTCAACTCAAGAATGAATTTGGCTGGGAGCCGTTTATTCGCGCTATTTCAGAGTATCGCAAGGCGTCTCCTGACGAACTTCCGCGAAACGATCAGGAGAAGCGCGATCAATGGATGGTTCGGCTTTCACGAAATGCAGGAGTAAATCTTGGTCCATTCTTCGAAAAATGGGGCGTTCCTACTTCACAACAGGCGCGGGACTCCATTAAGGATTTGCCGGAATGGTTGCCGGAGGAATTCAGCGAGCTGGAAGTGAAATGACGGCTTCCCGGACGTTTGCCTGCTTAAAGTATTTTTACTTTAGCGGGCAATGTCCTTTTCCTTCCTCAGCGCTCCAGATACTCGTATTTGCCGGCGTCTTTCAAGATAACGTGGCGAGGGGAATGTGGGATATGGTAATCAGACGACCTACTTATACTTTTAATAAAAAGAGGTATAATGCGCGTCGGTTTGTTTGACGCGATTCTCGCTTGCGTTTTTTTAACCTAATACGGCGTGACGAGAATAAAGATAATGATCGCGTATTTGCTATGCGTCTGTGTCAGACGTTTTTAAGTTATGCCTGTTCGGGATTGCCGATGAAATACGCTATTGGAATTGACCTTGGAACAACGAACTCTGAATTGGCCTATTGTTGTTTAGACGACGTCAATTCTAAACCTACGATTTTTGAAATACCCCAGTTTGTCGCTCCTTCTACTATTGAGCGCAGACAAACGTTGCCCTCCTTTTTATACGTCGGTTCGGAAGAAGAACGTTCGCTTTCTGATTGGAAACTTCCTTGGGATTCCTTGGATTTCGACGCGGAAGAGGGGACTTCTGACGGCGTTGGGGATAACAAACCAGACTTGAAAGAGGCTTCTGCCGGCAAGAGTTTCTTTAAACGAATTTTGGGGCTTGGTAAATCAGGTGGAAAGAAGGGCGATAATCCGAGCGGAATGACCAATCCCAACGCGTTATATGTGGTTGGCGAGCTTGCCAGCGCGCGTGCGGCAACCTTTCCCGAACAGACTGTCGCATCTGCTAAATCTTGGTTGACAAATTCTAAGGTCGATAGGCACGCGCCTATTTTACCCTATGGCAGTCCAAGCGGGAGTTACAAAGTTTCGCCAGTTGAGGCGACGAGACGGTATCTTGCTCACTTGGTTTCAGCTTGGAATAACGCTTTTCCTGATTCTCCGATTTTTGATCAGCAGGTCGTTTTGACCATACCTGCTTCTTTTGACGAGAGCGCTCGGAAATTGACGCACGAAGCTGCAATCGACGCCGGTTTAAATCCTGCGACGCTGCTCTTTCTTGAGGAACCGCAAGCGGCCCTGTATGCGTGGCTTGCTCAAAAAGGCGACGGGTGGCGTAGCGAATTAAAGGTTGGCGACGTCATTCTTGTGTGCGACGTGGGCGGCGGGACGAGCGATTTCTCGCTTGTCAAAGTGGAAGAGGAAGACGGAAATTTAGTTCTGGACCGTCTAGCCGTCGGAAATCGCCTACTGTTGGGTGGCGATAATATTGACCTCGCAATTGCCTATCGTGCTTCGGAACTTTTTGCCGAACAGGGAATCTCTTTGAATCCGTGGCAGTCGAGCGCATTGCAGCGACAGTGCCGTTTTGCAAAAGAGAAATTGCTTAGCGATGGGAACGATGAGAATTCAACCTACAAAATTACGGTTTTGGGGCGTTCAAGTCGCCTTGTTGGCGATTCCGTTTCTGTCGACTTTCCCAAGAAGGATGCGGTTTCCATCGTTTTGGATGGGTTCTTTCCGATTTGTTCACTTGACGATAGACCGAAAACCAGATCCCGTTTGGGACTTCGCGAGACAGGATTACCCTACGAAATTGACTCAACGGTAACACGGCATCTTGCTAAGTTTGTAAGCGGTCGTATTGGCGACGGATCAACCGTATCTCCCACCCACTTTTTATTGAACGGCGGCGTTTTTAAATCCAAGGCGTTGGAACTTCGTTTCCAAGAACAGATGAACGCGTGGTTTCCAGACTCTCCGCCGCGAAATATGCATCCCGACGCCAACCTAGATCTCGCGGTTTCGTATGGCGCGGCATACTACGCGGCTGTAAAAAAGACTGGTGGAATGCGTATTCGCGCAGCGTCTGCCCGTTCATACTATATCGGAATTGAATCCTCGGGGCTGGCTATTCCCGGCGTAGAACGTCCCTTGAAGGCGTTATGTGTCGCTCCGTTCGGCATGGAGGAAGGAACAGAATGTGTTGTCCCTTCCGACGAATTTGAGTTAGTCGTGGGCGAACCGGCCCTATTCCGGTTCTTTTCGTCTACCTCTAGGCCGAAAGACAAACCCGGGACGACCCTTGACTGGTTTGAATCAGATGAGACCTCCGATCTTCAAGAGACAACTCCGATTGAGACGGCGCTGACAGATCCCCTTGCAGACGCGAATGATTTGTCTGAGGCTAACCCGGCAGAGGCGGAACAAGACGGAGTCGAATATGTTTCTGTGCGATTTCGTTCTGTAGTTACTGAATTAGGATCGCTTGAAATCTGGTGCGAGGAGATCGGCGGATCGCGCCGGTGGAAGCTTGAATTCAGCGTACGAGAACAGTAGCCTACTGGCATAGAACCGAATTTGAGCACGCTTACAGCGGTAAGACGTTTAAATTGTTTTGATGACATTGATAGGAAATAAAATGACTTATGGATACGTTATTAACGTGACGGCGGTGGATAGACCGGGTATCGTCGCAGGCGTCAGTTCCGCTATTGAAAAATTGCATGGCAATATTGAGTCATGCAGTCAAACCGTATTGGACGGGTATTTTACGTTGATTATGACCTTTTCCATGCCTGAACAGAAAGACTCTAATGAGTTAAGGGAAACGATTATCAACGAGCCTGGCCTTGAAGGTTGCCAAGCAGTGCTGTTTCCCGCCCAAAAGTGCGCTTCCTTGGCGAGGACTAATTCGAACGTCTACGTTATTACGGCCTTTGGTAAGGATTGCGAAGGGATTGTTGCGCAATTTACACGCTATCTGTGCGATAAAGAAATCAATATCGTCGACTTGTACGGGAATATCACGCAAGAAGGCGAATTCCTGTTGATTGGCGAAGTTGAAATCGATCCTAAACTTGATCTTCAAAATATTCAGTACGACTTAGAAGCGATGGGCGAACAGGTAGGGTTTACCGTCCGTATTCAGCATAGCAACGTGTTTGTCGCCACGAATCATATCCGTCTAGATCGATAGAAGGCGTTTTCTATGACCGAAGGAAAAGATACAGGTATTTGTCTACAGAATGCCGAGCATCGGAAGCAGATTGAGCGAATGCTGGCGGATAAGTTCATTTGCCAGTTGATTGGGATTAAACTTCTCGAGGTTGGCGTCGGGCATGCGAAGGCAGAGCTTGTTATCAAGCCTGAACATATGAACGGGGTTGGTATCTGTCAGGGCGGCGTTCTCTTTTCCCTCGCTGATTACGCCCTTGCGGCGGCCTCGAACTATAACGAAGACTCGGTCTTATCCCTTGACGTTTCGATCTCTTATTGTCGCCCCGTTACTTCTGGGAGGATCGTTGCGGAAGCGAAGGAAACGTGTCGAACTAGAACTACTGCCTTGGGAGACGCGATAATTCGCGACGAACATGGACGCGTGATTTGTGTGGCTCGCTCGCGGGGGTTCGTCAAACAGGCTAGATAACCCTTTGGGATTCCGAGGGGGGCTTGACCGTTTGCCTTGGTAATGGACAATTAACACTGGTTTTCGTCCGAGACTTTTTCGGTCTTGGTCGGCGTTCCTTCGATAGGACTGCTGAGGTTAGGTAATTGTTTTGGCAACGCGCAGTTGCATACTAATGAAAGGCGTTTTATGGATCCGCAAGTTAAGCGAGCTTTGATTAGCGTTAGCGACAAGATGGGACTTACCGATTTTGCGAAAGGCCTTGTTGCTGCGGGCGTGCAAATTTTCAGTACTGGCGGGACGAAGCGGCATCTTGAGACGAACGGCGTGCCTGTTACCGACGTTACGGACTACACAGGTTTTCCCGAAATGATGAGCGGAAGACTTAAGACCCTTCATCCGAAAGTTCATGGGGGTATCCTCTGCCGTCGTGACGACGCAGCCGATATGAAATCCGCTTCTGAGTTTGGGATCGAGCCGTTTGAATTAGTGGTCGTAAACCTTTACCCCTTTGAAGCGACGATAGCTAAACCCAGCGTTACGGACGCGGAGGCGATCGAAAATATCGACATTGGCGGACCGACGATGGTTCGCGCCGCCGCGAAGAATCACCGCTTTGTGGGGATCGTGACAAACGCCGGACAATACGCGCCGGTCCTTGAGCAGATCCAGCAGAATGGCGCTCTCTCGTTGCAGATGCGACGTAGTCTTGCTCGTGACGCTTTCGCGCATACCGCATCTTATGACGCCGCGATTGCCCGTTATTTCGCGGAGCACGATGGAGCCGCCGTTTTCCCGAATACGATTTCGTCCGCATTGAAATTGTCGTCGGAACTGCGTTATGGCGAAAATCCTCATCAACGTGCCGCGCTGTACGTCGATCCGAAGTACGACGGTCCTTCCGCTGTTTCCGCCCGGCAGCTCAATGGGAAGGAACTTTCGTACAACAACATTCTTGACCTCGACGCTGCGCTGACTATGGCGCGTTCTTTCGACCGACCTGCTGTTGCAGTTTTGAAGCATAATAATCCGTGTGGAGCCGCAGTCGCCGAGACGATTAGCGAAGCTGTCCGTAAGGGAATGGAAGGCGATCCTTTGAGCGCCTTTGGGTCCATTTTGGGGGTGAATCGGCGTGTTGACGAGGCCTCGGCAAATTACCTTGCACAACCGGGCCTTTTTGTTGAAGCTATTATTGCTCCTTCTTTTTCGCCTGAAGCGCTCAATATCCTGACGACCGTTCCGAAATGGCATGCAAACGTCCGTTTGCTGGAATGTGGCGGCGACGAATTGACGCCTGCGTCTGCTA